>JAYSXP010000202.1:0-5515 GCA_043717125.1 Polyangiaceae bacterium
ACGGCGGCTTACTCCGGTCGATCACGCTCCGGACCTTCTCGAGGAGGCTCTCGAGCGAGACCGGCTTCGAGATAAAATCGACGCCGTCGTCGAGAACGCCCTGATGGACGATCGTGTTCTCGGTGTAGCCGGACATGAAGATCACCTTGAGCGCGGGCCGCAGCCCGAAAAGCCGGTCGGCGAGTGTGCGACCACTCATGCGCGGCATCACGACGTCGGTGAGCAGGAGATCAATGGTCGCCGGGTGCTGCTCGGCGATGAGCAGCGCCTCGCCGCCGTTCGAAGCCTCGAGGACCTTGTAGCCGGAGCGCTCGAGCGCCCTCTTCGCGAACGCGCGCACGCCAGGTTCGTCCTCGACGAGCAGCACGGTCTCAGCACCCCGCAGGACGGCGCCTCGAGTCAGCGGCGCGGTCGTCGACGCGGATGCGTCGACCTCCGAGAAGTACACCTTGAAGGTCGTGCCCAGCCCTGGCTCGCTGTAGAGCCTGATGTGTCCGCGGCTCTGTTTCACGATGCCGAACACGGTCGCGAGCCCAAGACCTGTTCCCTGCCCTACGGCCTTCGTCGTGAAGAACGGCTCGAAGATGCGCTCGCGAACGTGCCGATCCATACCGGCCCCGTCGTCGCTCACGCACAGCATGACGTGCGGCCCAGCGACGACGTCCAGGTGGCTGCGCGCGTAGTCGTCGTCGAGTACCACGTTCGCGGTCTCGACCACGATGCGGCCGCCCTTGCCGGAAGCGGAGATGGCATCGCGCGCATTGATCACGAGATTCAGGACGACCTGCTCGAACTGCGCGGGGTCGACCTTCACGAGCCCCAGGCTCGGCGCGAGCGCGATCACGAGCTCGACGTCCTCGCCGATGAGCCGACGCAACATCCGATCGAGGTCACGAAGCACCGCGCCGACATCGATGACCTTGGGCTCGAGGATCTGCTTGCGGCTGAACGCCAGGAGCTGACGCGTGAGCATCGAAGCCCGCTCGGCCGCGGTGATGACCTCCTTGATGTCTGCGCCGAGAGGGTCGCCGCTCTGCAGCTCCCCGGCGATGATCCCCGCGAAGCCGAGGATCGCTGAGAGCATGTTGTTGAAATCGTGCGCAATACCGCCAGCTAGCTGACCGATCGCTTCCATCCTCTGCGCCTGAACGAGCTGCTCTTGAAGCGTCCGGCTCTCGGTGACGTCACGGAGGTTCACGACGACCGCGTTCACCGCGGGGACGTGGAGGAGGTCGTTCCGGACGACCTCGAGGATCCGGTAGGCACCGTTCTTGTGGCGGAGCCGGGCCTCGCCGCGAATGGGAGTGCCGGGGTTGCTCGCGCTTCTCGCCGTCGCGTCGGCGACGACGCCGCGGTCGTCGGGGTGGAGGAGCGGCTTCAAACCTGGCTCACCGAGGAGCTCAGCCTCGGCGTAGCCGAGGATCTGGAACATCGCCTCGCTCGCGTAGATCACCGCTCCGGTACGATCGAGCAGGCAGAGGCCGTCGGCGCTGTTGGCGACGAGCGCGCGAAAGCGCTCCTCACGGTGGGCACGGTCGGCCTCGAGACGTTTGCGCTCGGAGATGTCGAGGATGAAGGCGATCGCCCGGAGCGGCTCCTGCTCGAGGATCGCGCCCGCGACGAGCACGGGCAGGCGCACGCCGTCCTTCCTGAAGAACTCCTTCTCGCGAGGCCCGACCTTCCCCGTCGTCAGCATCGTGTGAAGCGCGCGCGCGTCGGCCTGCTCGTATCCGGAAGGCGTCAAGTGGAGCGTCGTGATGCGACCCGCGAGGAGGTCCTCGCGGGTGTAGCCGAGCATCTCGAGGAAGACGTCGTTCCCCTCGACAACGGTCCGGTCGGCGCCGGTGAACTCGATGACACCGAGGATCCCCGAGTCACGAAAGCGCTCGAACTTCGCGAGCTCCTCGCGGGCCTCGAGCTCCGACGTGGCGTCGCCGGCCATCACCGCAAAGTGGCGAATGACGCCGTCGGCGCTGCGAATGGGAAACGCCGTCACCTCGACCGCCGCACGCTTGCCGGTCGGGCCGCCGAGGCGCTCGAGGTCGCGGCCGTCGTACCCCATCGGGGGGAGGTGAACGGTCTCGCCTCCGAGCGCGCGCTCGAGCATCTCGGCGGTGCCCGTCGCTCGCAGCTCTTCGTCCTCGAAGACGTTGTACCCCAGGGGCGGCAGCGCGCCGAACAGCGCCTCGACGGCCTCATTGGCGAGCAGGCACCGTCCGCGCGCGTCGTAGATGAGGCATGCGAGTGGCGTCGACGCGACGAACGCCGCCAGCAGCTCGCGATCCGCGTCCGTAGCCTCCGATGCAATGCGCACCCACTTCGGCTCGTCCATCTGCCCCGCCCCCTGAGGATCCCGACCGCAGATGAGCATAGCCCTCCGCCGTTCGGGTGTCCGAGGGACACGGACGCGCCGTCCGGGACATAGGGTCATTCACAGATCCTTCGGGAAACCGCACATCACGATCCCGGCACGGTGACTGCTCGAGCGCGGGTCATGCTCATCCCCCCGCTCGACCTGTCTGCTGATCGCCTGTGCGTCCTCCGCTTCGCCGCCTCCTTTCTCTGGGCCGATCTGGAGGTGGATCCGGCCGAGCACGCGTTCTTCCTCGACCTCGCGACCGAGCTCGGCGTGCCGGACGCGTCACTCCCGTCCGTCGCGGACCTCCTGTCGTCACCGCCCGAGCCCGAGGACATCGACCCGACGCGCGTCTCCCCCGCGCTCGCTATGACCGTCCGAAACGTCGCCCTGCGAGCGATCGCGTCGGATGGGCGGGTGCTGCCGCGGGAGATGGAGCTCTTCGAATTGCTCGACGAGCTGCTCCCTCAGGTGGGCTCTTAGGGGCAGAGCTCGATCTTCACCGGGGTGGCGCCCCAGATCTCGTTCGCGTACTCGCGGATCGTTCGATCCGAGGAGAACATGCCCATCTTGGCGATGTTGCGCACCGCCATGGCGTGCCACGCCTTCTTGTCGAGGAATGCGTCGCTGACCCGCTTCTGGCAGGCGACGTACGCGTCGAAGTCCTCGAGGATCATGTACGTGTCGTGATCGAGGAGGCTGTCGGTCAGCGGGCGGAACAGCGTGGGATCGTCCCCGCTGAAGAAGCCGTTGGCGACGAGGTCGATGACCTCGCGAAGGCGCTCGTTGCGGTCGTACACCGCGCGCGGGCGATATCCGGTGCGCTGGAGGTCGTGGACCTCGGGGGTGGTGAGCCCGAAGAGGAAGAAGTTGTCCACGCCGACGGCATCGCGGATCTCGACGTTGGCGCCGTCGAGCGTGCCGATGGTGAGCGCGCCGTTCATCGAGAGCTTCATGTTCCCGGTGCCGGAGGCCTCCTTGCCGGCCGTCGAGATCTGCTCGGAGAGATCGGCGGCGGGGATGATGCGCTCGGCGAGCGACACACGGTAGTTCGGCAGAAATGCGACGCGGAGGCGGCCTTGCAGATCGACATCACTGTTCACGACGTCCGCGATGCCGTTGATCAACTTGATGATGAGCTTCGCGACACGATAGCCCGGCGCGGCCTTTGCGCCGAAGAGCACGGTGCGCGGCGCTGCAAGGGCGCTCGGATCACGCTTGGCGTCGAGGTAGAGCCGCACGACATGCAGCGCGTTGAGGAGCTGCCGCTTGTACTCGTGGAGGCGCTTGATCTGGACGTCGAAGAGCGAGTCGGGGTCGAAGCGAAACTTCCACGTGTCGGTCGAGTACTGCGCGAAGTCGGCCTTGTTCGCGCGCTTGATGGCTCCCACGCGCTCGACGAACGAGGCGTCGTCGGCGAACTTGGTGAGTTTCTCGAGCTGGTCGAGGTCCGTGACCCAGTCCGGGCCGATCGCCTCCGTGATGAGCGCGGAGAGGCGCGGGTTGCACTGGTGCAGCCAGCGGCGCGGCGTGACGCCATTGGTCTTGTTCGAGAACTTCGCCGGAGTCATCTCCGCGAAGTCTCGGAGGACGTCACGCTTGAGGAGATCGGTGTGGAGCGCTGCGACGCCGTTGACGGCGTGCGAGCCGACGACGGCGAGGTGGGCCATCGCGACCTTCTTTTCCGCGCCCTCCTCGATGATCGACATGCGGCGTATGCGCGCGTCGTCGCCGGGGAAGCGCGCCATCACCGAGCGCACGAAGCGGCGGTTGATCTCGTAGATGATCTGCAGGTGGCGCGGCAGGAGCCGCTCGAACATCGCGACTGGCCAGCGCTCGAGGGCCTCGGAGAGGAGCGTGTGGTTCGTGTAGCCGCACGTGGCGACGGTGGTCTCCCAGGCGCGGTCCCATGGCATGCGCTCGAGGTCGACGAGGACGCGCATCAGCTCCGTGATCGCAATCGCCGGGTGCGTATCGTTGAGCTGGATCGCGTTCTTCGCCGCGAAGTCGTCGAAGTTCTTGTGGCTCTTCTTGTAGCGGCGAACGATGTCGGAGATCGCGCAGGCGACGAAGAAGTACTCCTGCTTGAGACGGAGATCGCGGCCGGCCTGGTTGTGGTCGTTCGGGTAGAGGACCTTCGAGATGACCTCGCTCGAATTCTTGTCCTCGACGGCGCGCACGTAGTCGCCGTCGTTGAAGACCTTGAGGTCGAACTCGTTGCCAGCGCGCGCCTGCCAGAGGCGCAGCGTGTTGACGGTATCGTTGCGGAAGCCCGCGATCGGGGTGTCGAAGGGGACGCCGAGAACCTGGTGAGTGTCGACCCAGCGCGCGGCGAGGTCGCCGTCGTCGTCGGTGACGGCGACAACGCGGCCGCCGAAGTTCACGCTCACTGCGTACTCCGGCCGGACGTACTCCCACGGGTTGCCGAAGCGAAGCCACTCGTCGGGGCGCTCGACCTGCCAGCCGTCACGGATCTCCTGCTCGAAGATGCCGAACTCGTAGCGGATGCCGTAGCCGTAGCCGGCGTAGCCCAGCGTCGCCATGGAATCGAGAAAGCAAGCGGCGAGGCGCCCGAGGCCGCCGTTGCCGAGACCGGGCTCCGGCTCGTCCTCGAGGATGTCGGCGAGCTCGAGGCCCGCGCCGCTGAGGAGCACCTTCGACTTGTCGTAGATGCCGAGCGCATGGAGGTTGTTCGCGAGCGCGCGCCCGAGCAGGAACTCGGCCGACAGGTAGTAGATGCGCTTCGCGTCGATCTTGGAGTACGTCTCCTGCGTCTGCGCCCAGCGGTACGTGAGCCGGTCGCGCACGGTGAGCGCGAGCGCGAAGAAGCGGTCGAGGTCCGTCGAGTTCACCGCTCCCTTGCCGAGCAAGTACGAGAGGTGGTCGAGGAACGCACGCTTGAGCGTCGCGTCAGCCATGCCGGTGCGGTCGTCCTCGACGCGCGGGTAGGCAGAGCGCACCTCGACGGCCGGGTCGCCCGCGGGGGGGTGGTTGCTCTGCGCGTCCGTTCTACTCATGGGAGAGAGCCTCCATGATCGGCGGGTGTAGTTTCAACTCCAATCGGCGGCCGGGACGTGCCTTACGGCGCCGCAGGGACGGCAGGCGCGGCCCCCGAGCTCGCGAAGATGAGCACGAACGAGCGGCCCGCAAGCCGATAGA
>JAYSXP010000203.1:0-15648 GCA_043717125.1 Polyangiaceae bacterium
GTTCCTCCACGCGCCGCGCGGCCGCCGACGATGCCTTGACCGCGCGCTTCCCCAGGCTCTTCGCCACGCTCATTCGCTTCTTCATGAGACGCACTCTACCCGGCCTCCGGACGTCCGGAGGCCGACGTACGGACGTCCGGAGGCACGCGCGGCAGCCGGCGGGATGGTCGGGCGCGGTCATGGTCGCGGCTCGAAACCGCTGCCTGCGAACTTCACCGCGAAGTGGTCGGGCGGCAGCTCCAGGTGCGCCTGCGGCCCGGCGGCGTCGATCGCGTCCGCGAGCGCAGACGCCGCGCTCGCCTCCATGACGAGCGTACCGCCCATATCACCACCGTCGCTCCACGGCTGCCTGTGAACGATCTCGATCTGTCCGCCGTCCACGCGGACGACGGTGGCCGTGTCATCGACGATTCTTGCCATGGTGACCTCGAGAAGCAGTCATCTCAGATCGCCTCGTTCCCTTGATGCGGCCAGAGCGTGCGACCCGAGGCGGGGTCAATCCCGAAGGCCTTCCCTCCGAGGGCTGACCAGAACAGGAAAGCTGGGCGGCGTGCGGTAGGCCACGACGGCATGGTTCCACACCGACGGCGCCTCGACGGCGATTTCGCCGCGGGGAGTGCCGGCGCAGCTCCCGGCCTGCTGTAGTCTCTGGAGCATGTCCCGTCGAACCAGCTCCGCGCTCCTTTCGCTCTTCGTGCTGAGCGCCTGCGGCAGCTCGAAGAGCGACCGCACCTTCGATTCGAGCGGCGCCGACGCGAGCACCACCGGCGACGGCACGGGTATTCCAGGCCCGCGCCTCGGCGGTGGCAGCGGCGACGGAGGCGCCACGGGCGCCGGCGGCAACGACGGCTGCCCGCCCGCGGCGACCCTCGTGTACGTGACCGGCGAGGGCGAGCAGCTCTACAGCTTCTACCCGCCGAGCCAGAGCTTCACGCTCATCGGCAAGTTCGACTGCCTCACGTCACCCACGCACATGACCGTGGACCGGCAGGGCAACGCATGGGTCGTGGCCGGCGGGATGCTCTACAAAGCGAGCACGACCGATGCCACGTGCGCCGCTGTGCCCACGTGGAAGAGCAATTTCGCCTACCACGACTTCGCGCTCACGTTCATCGGCGTCAGCAACACCGTCGACGACACACTCTACTTGATGAACGACGCGGCAGGTGTCGGCGCGTTCGACATCCCGTCCGGCAAGATCACCACCGTCGGCAACGCCAACATCGCGTCGACGCTCGGCGACATGACGAGCAACGGCGACGGCACGCTGTACTTCCTGCGCGACGTCGCGTCCCCGACGCTCTATCGCCTGAGCCCCACGGACGCGTCGACCATCACGTCATCTCCCATCGACGCGAAGGGCGGCGGCAGCCAGGCACTCGCGTTCTGGGGCGGCTCGTTCTACGCGTTCGAGAACAGCGCGATCTTCGAGTACGACCCGGCCAAGAAGACCACGACGCCGAAGGGCAACGCGCCGCTCCAGGTGACCGGCGCGGGCCAGTCGACGTGCGTGCCCCTCGTCGCTCCTCCGCCGAAATAACGAGGCGCCCTTCAACACCCCGAACGGCAGCGCGTTCCGTCGAACGATTGTCCCTGGGTGAGGGCGATGATGCTCATGAAGGGCACATAGCCCGGAGTCTGAGCGAGCTGGGGAAAGCAGTTGGGAAAGCAGTCACACCCGGCCCCCGATTGCCTGACCTGCGCGCAGCAGGATCAGTGCGCGCACGATGGCGGTTGCATGCGCATCGTCCAGTTGGCGATCGAGGACCGCTTCGCACGCGGGCTCGGAGAACAGCGACATCCCGCATCCAGGCGGAAACGAGCTCGGTGGACCGGGCTCGGTGAGCCACGGATGCCTTCGTCATCGGCCTCTGGCGTACGACTCGAAGCCGAGTCCTTCTTGTTACTCCGCTCAGTCGCCCGCGCCCGCTTCGGGCGTCGTCGTGCCGGTGCCCGCGGCCTTCTCGAGATCGGACCACGTCTTCACGAGCGTCTTCTGAGCCGCGGTGAGCGGGTTTCCGGAGTGCTGGCCCTTGGTCGCGAACGTGTTCGGCTTCGCGATGTCCTGGTACCCGGCGGAGAGGAAGTACGCGCGGCTGCTCGGAGCGTCCGTCGCGACGAAGTTCTTCCCGACGGCCGTGCCGCCCGCGGCATGGCAGGGCGTGCACTTCGTCCCGGTGCCCGCGCCCGCGAACGTCGCATAGAGATCGGCGAAGGCCGTTACCGTCGTCTTCGCGACGGTGCTGCCGCCCGAGTCGGTACCGGCATTCGTCGGCGTGCCGTAGTCGATCGTGCGACCGCGGATGGCCTCGGGGGTTCCGTAGTTCGGATCGGTGTCCGAGCACGCGCTCGCCGCTGCCCCCGCGCTCGCGGCGACGAGCAAGGGGAACGCGACCCTCAGGCAACTCGAACGCATCACAGAACAAGTTGAGCACGGCCCGTGCCTTCTCGCGAAGCCCACCCGACGAGCGCTGCCTTACGCGGCCGCGCGACATCCAGCGGATTCACGGCCGTGCGCCGATTGCCCTACAGAGTCCGCATTTCGAGGGCAGGAGGCAGCGCCTCTGGACCACCGATCCACCACCTGCAGGGAGTTGCCCCCACGAGGCGCACGCGTTGCGCTCGATCGTTGTCGTATAGTGCTGGATCGCTTGATGCTTGGCTGCGGCTCGAGGATGACGACGAGTGGGAAGATGGAACGCGACCGCGCGCGCGTCTTCTCGGTCGTCTCGACGTGGCTCGTCGCGCTCGCCTGCTTGCTTCTGCCGTCGGTCGCCTTTGCCGTGCCGGCCCGGGGCGCCGCGCCGGCCGCCGACAGCCGCGGATGGTCGAACCCGCGCGCGCTCGAGCTCGCGAAAGAAGCCATCGAGGCAAAAAAATCCGGCAACACGCAGCTCTGCGTCGAGAAGGACCAGGCCTCCCTCGCCCTCGAAGATCACCCGTACGTGAAGCTCCACCTCGCGTCGTGCCTCACGGGCACCGGCAAGCTCGTCGACGCGCTCACCAAGGCGAAGGACGCGCTCGGCGCGGGCATCCGCAACGGCGACGAGGATCTCCAGCGCTCTGCGCAGACGCGGGTCAGCGAGCTGCTGCCGCGCATCGCGCATATGAAGCTGCTCCTTCCGAAGGAGTCCTCGGGCGTGAAGGTCACCTTCGACGGCATCCCGGTCCGCCAAGCGCTCTTCAAGCAGCGCATCGCCGTCGATCCGGGCGACCACGTGATCGACGCGGAGCGCACCGAGAAGGGCGATCGCCAGCTCTTCAAGGAGCGACTCACGCTCGCCGAGGGCGAAGAGAAGACCGTCGAGATCGTCCTCAAGCCGACGAACGCCACACAGAGCGAGATCGACTGCCTCCAGAGCGCGACGTCCTACGAGGAGAAGCTCGCGTGCGTCGAGCGAAAATCGAGCAAGCCGAACGTCCACGTCGGCCTCGAAGGCTCGGGCTACACGGACTCGACCAACGTTCACGTCTTCTCGCCCGCTGTGAACGCGTCGGTCGTCTCCCCGACCGCAGGCTGGAACGTCGGCGCGTCCTACCTCATCGATTTCGTCACCGCGGCCTCGCCCGACATCGTGTCGATGGCCTCGCGCAGCTACAAGGAGGCCCGGCACGCGGTCGCGGCGAACGGCGGCTACAAGGTCGGCCCCGTCGGCCTCAACCTGAACGGCAACGTCTCGAGCGAGCCCGACTATCTCTCCCAGACGCTCGGCGGCTCCACCTCGCTCGAGCTCGACGACAAGCTCGTCACGCCGCGCCTCGGCTACAACTTCTCGCGTGACCGCATCGGCATCCGCAACACGCCGTTCAAGCAGTTCGAGCGCAACCTCTCGACCCACGAGATCGAGGCCGGCGTCACCTTCATCATGTCCTCGACGACACTGCTCGTCACCGGTATGACCGTCCAGATCGAGCGCGGCGAGGAGTCGAAGCTCTATCGCTACGTGCCGATGTTCAAGCCGTCCGACGCCGCGAAGGTCTCGCCCGGTGAGCCGATCGACAACGTCAACGCGGCGCGCCTCCCGGTGCGGGCTCGAGAGCTCTTGCCGGGCTCGCGCGATCGCTTCTCGATTGGCGCGCGCATCAACCACCGCATGGGCAGCGGAACGGTCCGCGTCGAGGAGCGCGTCTACAGCGACTCGTGGGGCATCAAGGCCAGCACGACGGACGGCCGCTACCTGCACGACCTCGGCGACCACCTTCGCGTGTGGCCGCACCTCCGGGTCCACGCGCAGTCCGGCGCGAGCTTCTACAAGCTCGCGTACCCGGCCATCATCGAGGAGCCAGGCGGTCCGCCGCTCCAGCTCTTCACGTACCGGACGGGCGATCGCGAGCTCTCGCCGCTCGTGACGTTCACCGTCGGCGGCGGCGCTCGCATCGCGCTCACCACCGGGAAATCGGCGATCCAGTACGCGATCATCCTCTCTGGCGACGTCATGTACTCGAGGTACTTCAAGGCGCTCTACATCACCGCACGCACCGCCGTGTACGGCACCCTCGGCTTCGAGGCGGAGTTCTAGGATGGGCAAGACGCTCTTCAAGCTGGTCGCGCTCGGCCTCGCCGCCCTCTTCGTCTCGTGCAGCGATCCGGTGAGGGACCAGGCCATCCAGCGTCTCGGCGGCGAGGACCCTCGCGTTCCGCAGGGTCCGGAGCACCGCCCCGGGCAGCCGTGCGTTCTCTGTCATTCGGACGGCGGCCCCGCGAGCAACTTCAAGTACGCGGTCGCCGGCACCGTCTTCGAAACGAGCTCGCCCGACTCGAACGGCGCCGAGGGCGTGCAGGTGTTCATCAAGGACACGGAGAACGTTCAGCGCACCTACGACACGAACGCCGCCGGCAACTTCTTCATCCCCGAGTCCGACTGGCCGGACCTGAAGTTTCCGTTCATCGTCGGCCTCCTCAAGAACGGCAAGATGATCCCCATGAGCTCGACGGTCAACCGTGAGGGTTCGTGCAACTTCTGTCATCGTCCGAGCCCGGGCAGCCGGTACGCGCTCCCCGGGGAAGACCCGCGATCGTCGATCGGGCAGATCTTCGTCGCCAACGCAGCAGCAGGAGCCAAGCCATGAAGCCGCCCCGACGGATCACGACCGGTATCGCTCTCACGACGTGGCTCGGCGCCCTTGCGTTCGTCTTCTGCAACGCCTGCATCACGTCCGTCGACGCGGGGGCGACCTCTCCCCTCGCCCTCCCCGACAAGGACCAGTTTCTCACCCAGGGCGTCGGCGTGTTCATGGAAAAGCGCTGCGGCGCGCTCGACTGCCACGGCCAGATCGGCCGGCCGCTCCGCATCTACAGCTCCAATGGCCTCCGCAAGAACGACGGACCGAACGGCGCGCGCGATACGAGCGGCACGACGTCCGACGAGCAAGTCGCGAATTATTACTCGGTGGTCGGTCTCGAGCCCGAGCAGATCAGCGTGTCGCGCGTCAGCGAGGGCGTCTATGACGACTTCCTGCTCCTGAAGAAGCCGCTGGGGATCGAAGGTGGCGGCGTGCGGCACAAGGGCGGGCCGGTCCTCCGGTCGACGGACTCGGGCTTCGAGTGCCTGATCACCTGGATCTCCGGGGCCGTGAACAAGGCGAAATGCGACGACGGCGCGACCCAGTGAGATAATCTCGCGCCATGGCGTCACGAACGAAGAGGGCGCCCGCGCGCCCGGACGGAAGCTCGAAGCAGACGCGTGGTACGGGCCTCCGGACGCTCGCCATCGACATCGGCGGCACGGGGCTGAAGGCGCTGGTGCTCGACGAGCGCGGAGAGAAGCTCACGGAGCGCGTGCGGGTCGAGACCCCCAGGCCGGCGACGCCGGAGAGCGTCGTCACGGCGCTCGTCGCGCTCGTGAAACCGCTCGCTCCCTTCGACCGCATCAGCGTTGGTTTCCCGGGGGTCGTCTCGATGGGCGGCTCCACGCTCACCGCGCCGAACCTCGACAAGGCGTGGCGGAACTTCGCCCTCAAGAACTCGCTCGAACGCCGGCTCAAGCGGCCGGTCCGCGTGCTCAACGACGCCGGCGTGCAGGGATTCGGCGTGATCGAAGGCAAAGGCGTCGAGATGGTCCTCACCCTCGGCACCGGGATGGGCTGCGCGCTCTACGTCGACGGGCGCTACGTGCCGAACCTCGAGCTCGCCCACCACCCGTTCAACGGCAAGGGGACGTACGAGGACCACGTGGGTGCGAAGGCCCTCGCCAAGCTCGGCAAGAAGAAGTGGAACAAGCACGTCGCCGCGGTCCTGGCCCAGATCGAGCCCATCTGGAATCCCCGGCGAATCTACATCGGCGGGGGCAACGCGAAGCACCTCCGGCTGGAGCTCCCCCCGCACGTCCGCGTGACCGACAATGTCGCAGGGCTGCTCGGAGGCATCCGCCTGTGGGATGAGCGCTAGAGCGGATAGGCTTCGGGACGATGAGCGCGGCTGAACGCGGACCACTTCGCGTCGTGGGGCGATACGCGCTCTACAACGAGATCGCCGCTGGCGGCATGGCGACCGTCCATATCGGGCGGCTCCTCGGGCCGGTCGGGTTCGCGCGCACCGTCGCGGTCAAGCGCCTGCATCCGCAGTTCGCCAAGGACCCCGAGTTCGTCTCGATGTTCCTCGACGAGGCCCGCCTCGCTGCGCGCGTGCAGCACCCGAACGTGGTCGCCACGATCGACGTCGTCGCGACCGACGGCGAGCTCTTCCTCATCATGGACTACGTCCGCGGTGAGTCGCTTTCGAAGCTCATTCGCACCGCACGCAAGCAGGGCACGAACGTACCACCGCGCATCGCAGCGTCGATCATGTGCGGTTTCCTCCACGGACTCCACGCGGCGCACGAGGCGAAGAGCGAGCGCGGAGAGCGCATCGATCTGGTCCATCGCGACGTGTCCCCGCAGAACGTTCTCGTCGGCGCCGACGGCATCCCGCGTGTCCTCGACTTCGGCATCGCGAAGGCCGCGGGCCGCATCCAGGTGACCCGCGACGGTCAGATCAAGGGCAAGCTCGCGTACATGCCGCCAGAGCAGCTCTCCGGTCGCGATCTGACACGCGCCGTCGACATCTACGCGTCGGCCGTCGTGATGTGGGAGACGCTCACGGGCGAGCGCCTCTTCAAGGGTGAGACCGAGGCCGAGACGCTCGCCAAGATCCTCCGCGACCCCGTGACGCCGCCGAGCCAGATCCTCCCGGGGTTGCCGCGCGCGTTCGACGCGCCGCTCCTCAAGGCGCTCTCGCGCGAGCCGAGCCAACGCCACGCGACGGCGCGCGAGCTCGCCTTCGAGCTCGAGAAGTGCGTCGGGGTGGCGAGCGCGAGCGAGGTCGGCGAGTGGGTCGAGCACATGGTCGGCTCGATCCTGAGCGCGCGCGAGGACACGATCGTGGAGATCGAGAGCAACTCAGCGAGCCTCAGGAGCCCGCAGTCGGGTGGACCCGGTTCGGACGACAGCGACTCGGACGTCAGCGGCGTGCCGGGCTTGCACGCGGGCACGATGCTCGGCATCGGGCCTCCGAGCGGCACGTCGCTGATGGCGCCTGCACGGCCACAGCCCTCGCGCACCGAGACGAGCGCATTCGCGAACGTCCCGGTCAGCGCGCGCGGCCCCATGAGCACCGACGAGGCCTCCAAGGTGACGGGCTCGCGCATGACCGGCTCGATGGCGCTGCCCGTTCATCGGCGACTGCCAATCATCGCCAGCGCGCTGGGGCTCCTCGTGCTGCTCACGATCATGGGCGTGGTGCTGCTGGGTCGCGGTCCCGAGACGGGCCCTGTCGAGACGTCGCCGAGCGCGTCGGCCGCGGGTAGCGCAGCGGGCGCCAGCGCGTCGGCTTCGGGCAGCACCGCCATCGCCGCGTCGTCCGCGACTCTGGAGGCGCCGCCAACGGGCTCGGTCGCCGCAGTCGACAGCGCGCAGCCGGGCGTCGACATCAAGCCGGGGGTGACTGCGCCGACGACGCAGCACGCGACCACAGGCTCGCATCCGACGTTCCGTCCGCCCACGGGCGCGGCGACGCCGCCGCGAACGGCGACACCCGCGCCTCCTCCGGTGCGCAAGAATTGCGATCCGCCGTACACGATCGACTCGAACGGTCGAAAGAAATACAAGCTCGAGTGCATGTGACTTCACGGTTGCTTGAGGGCGCCCGGATCTTCACACTCGAGCGTGTGTCGCGCCTTCGCCTTCCCGCCGCCACCCTGACGGTGCTGACCGCGCTCGTCGCCTGCGGGAGCGACAGCACGTCGGACACCTCCGGCAGCTCCGGCTCGAGCGGCAGCTCCGGCTCGAGCGGCAGCTCCGGCTCGAGCGGGACGCCGCTCTCGGGCGAGGTCACGCAGGGGATCGCCACGTACTACGACTACTCGGGGTCCGACGGCGTCGCGTGCGGGTACGACGTCACCTCGGACACCGACATCGCCGCGATGGACGCGCCCGAGTACGCGGCCTCCGCGGTCTGTGGTGCCTGCTTCGAGGTCTCCGGCCCGAAGGGCAAGGTGACGGTGCGCATCGTCGACCTCTGCCCCGAGTGCGAGAAGGGGCACCTCGACCTCAGCGCTCAAGCCTTCGCAAAGATCGCCGATCCGGTGGCCGGTCGCGTGCCGACCACGCGCGTCGCCGTCGCCTGCAAAGTCAGCGGCAACATGTCCTACGAGTTCAAGGACGGGAGCTCTCAGTACTGGACCGCCATCCAGGTCAAGAACCACCGGCTGCCGATCGCGAAGGTCGAATACAAGAAGAACGGCGCGTTCGTCGACATGCCGCGTGCAGACTACAACTACTTCATCGACGACAAGGGCGTGGGCGTTCAGCCAAGCGGCATCACGCTGCGCGTCACTGCCGCGGACGGACAGGTCGTGCAGGACAGCATCGCGGACGTCCAGGCCGGCAAGGTCGTCCCGGGCACGGCGCAGTTCAAGTGACTCCCTTCACTTCGACCATCGCGCGGCTCTCGTCCTCGAGAGAGTCGCCGAGCGAGTCGACGGTGCGGAGGGCGGCGTCTTCCAGCCCGATCGCCGCTGCACGTGCCGTATCGACGGCGGTGTAGGCCTTCGCGAGCACCGTGACGTGCTCCTTGAGTCGCTGGTCGACCATCTCGAGCACCGCGTCAGCGGCGGAGGACGGCGCGAGGAGGGCCGTCGAAGACGGGGCCTCGAGCGCGAGCGACAGCTGCGGAGACGCTGCAGGAGCGGATGTGGCGATGCGAACGAGCGTCCTCGGGCGCGAGCGCTCGAGCCGCACCCGAGCCTCCGCGAGCCGGAGAAAGGACTGCCAGGTCTTCCGCACGCGCCCCTCGGTCGCGCGGTCGAGCGGGACCTCGGCGGCGTTGCGACGGAGCTCGGCGCCCTGCAGAAGCGCAGACCGCGCCGGCTGCGTGACGCTCGACGCCGCCTGATCGAGCGCGTGTGCGACCGGGTCGTCGGCCTCGACGAGGAGCGGCAGCGCGGAGAGCACCGCCGCTACGAGCGTCGCGACGGCCATCACGGGCATGGACGACGCGCTGAACGCGGTGGACAGGGTGCCCGCGAGCGCGCCACCCACGAGCGCTACGAGAACGTGCACCGCGCGCGCGGTGCGCGAACGAATACGCGTGGTGCGCTCCGCGAACGCGGCCGCGATCATCACGGCGCCCGCTGCGGCCGGCGAGACCGACGCGAGGATGCCGCTCCCGAACGCGCCGAACGCGCCGCTCGCGACGGCCATCGATGACGTCGTCCCACTCGCGCACACGGCGAGGAGGACGCCGAGCCACACGAGCGCGACCGACGAGACGACCGGCCCGAAGCGGTTCGCGATGGGCGCGAGGACGAAGAGGGACGCAGCGGCGACGGCGAAGGCGACCTTCTTCATGACCTAGAACGTGCTCCTGTTCATGTTGCCCATGTCCTTGACGGCGGCTTCCTTGGCCGCGGCTCGCCCCTCGGCGCTCCGCGGAGAGACCGTCGCGAAGCCCTTGCGCATGTCGCGATAGGCCTTCCTCTGCGTGTCGAGCGACGTGGCCGCGGGCGCCGGTGCAGCGATCATCGCTGCGGCGAGCGCTTGCTCGTTCTTCTCGGCGATCTGCGCGGCACGCGCGACGTCGCCCTGGGCGTACGCATTCGCAGCCTCGATCTGCCGCTGCGACGCGACGACGCTCGTCGCGCTCGCGAGCACCGCGCCGTCCTTGCCGCGGTCGACCTCCGACACGTCCGAGGTCGCCACGAGCGACAGGCGAGGCGTGCGCGTCGTGAACGACGCTCCGCCGGCATGATTCCAAGTCACCGCCGCGTCGATGTCGAACGAGGTCCCGGCGCTCCGGTAGCCGCTCGCCGCGAGCTCGACGACCACGCGCCGCTCGTCACCACCGAAGAGCGAACCGACCGCGAGCTGGACTTCGCTGCCGTTGACCACGGCGTCCGCACCGGTCGCCGAGACGAAGCGCATGCCCTCGGGCAGCTGGAGGCGCACGCGGGCGTTCTCGACGGTGGTGCCCGCGGTCTCCTCGAGCTCACGATGAAGGAACGTGGCGAGCGAGGCGCCGTCCTTCACGAACGCGAAGTTGCCGTGCCCGTTCTGCGCGAGGCTTCCCATGTAGGCCTCGTCGAAGTCGAGACCGATCCCGAGCGACGACACGGTGATGCCCGACGAGAAGCTCGAACGCGCGATGTTTTCTGCCTGCGCGCGCGTGCTGTCGAGTCCGTCGCTGACGAGGACGATGCGGCGCACGCGTCCGCGCGCAGCTTCGTCGAGCGCGCGGAGGCCGTGCTGGAGGCCGCTCGGGATGTTCGTCCCGCCGCTCGCCTGGAGCTCAGAGATCCGCGACGAGAGCTGCGCGCTGTTCCGCACGGTCCCGACGCGGGCCAGAGGCTGGAGCAGCTCGCTGGTATCGGAGTAGCGCACGACCGCGATCTCGTCGTCGTCGCGCATGTCGGCGAGGAGCCGGAGCAGCGAGCGCCGGGCCTCTTCCATCTTCTCGCCGCTCATCGAGCCTGAGGTGTCGAGGACGACCGCGAGCGAGATCGGCGCGCGCTCGTGAGCACGGCCATTGAAATCAGCGACAACGCGGACGTCCGCGAAGACCGTCGTGTCTTGACCGGAGAGCAGCCGCGTGTGGCTGAGCGAGATCATGCCGTGAACGCCCGGTCCTGCGAATGCGGCAGAGTTCTTCCCGTCCACGAGGACGCTCGGCCGCGGGGCGCCGGGGTCGCCCGGAAAGGCGCTGGCCGGTGTGCGGTAGAGAACGAGCCCGCCGGTGGCGAGCACGACGGCGGACAGGGCGATGCCCCGCCTCACCCGAGACGAGATGGAAAACGACATGTGGACCTCGCTGGCCGGGCCGCACCGCTCGAATGGGCGGCGCATCGAGCCTGTTTTCGGCCGAGTTCCGCTTCAGACGGACCAGGAAGCGATTCGTTTTGTGGAGGCCGAGAAAAGGTCCGCTAGTGGGCGGGGGCCTGCGTCGTGACGCCCGCGCCGTACCAGGGAAGCACCGTGCCCGCGTCGTTCATCAAGGTCTGGAGGACCGTCGATGACCCATTGGCCATGTCGATCTGGAGGACCTTGCCGCCGGAAGAGAAGCCATAGCCCTTCCCTGCCCAGTAGCCGAAGCCCCAGATGTCGTTCTGCTTCGTGTCGCCGATGATGCGCTTGATGTGACCGTCGACCGGGTCGACCTCGGCGAGGAGGTCGGTGCCAGGGGCGCCGCCGTCGGTCACCAGCTTCACCGTCGCGTAGGTGCGGTTGCCGTCCGCGATGATCGAGACGATGTCACCGGACGAGCGGTACTGCGCGCCGGTGGCCGCGGCGTTCATCTTGCCTTTCGGCGTCATCGCGCCGGTGGAGGTGTCGATCTGGACGTAGTTCACCGCGCGGTTGTCACTCGCGTTGGTCGCGTACCCGACGAGCGCTTCCTTGCCAGGGTCGGCGGTGCCGGCGGGGACGAACGAGAGCGCGTTCGGGTAGTCGACGGCGGTCTGCGCGATCGCGATCCACGTCGCCTTCGCGGTGGTCGTGTCGATGCTGAAGAAGTCGTTGAACGTCGTGCCGTACATGTTGCCCGTGCGGTCGACGGCGATGTCGATGACGTCGGCGGCCGTACCCGCGGGGTCGAAGGTGAACTTACCGATCTCCTTCAGCGTCGGGGCGGTCGGCTCGTAGAGGAAGAGCGTGTCCTTCGTGTGCGAATAGACGCGGCCCGGACCGGTGCTCGCTTCGGGGAGCGGGTTGCCCGCGTCGTCCTCGGGGAACGGAGTGCTCGTGTCACGCTTCGTCTTCGACGCGTCGATGTCGTCGGTGGTCGGAAGCGGATTGGATGCCTTCTCGGCGCTGCCGCACGCGGCGAGCGGGGCGAGAGCAGACACGGAGCAGAGGACCAGGAAGAGAGCGAAGCGATGGCGCATGCCTCCTCGAAGGATACGCTACCGATGGAGCGTGAGCCACTGCGTGACCGTCGCGCCCGACGAGCCAGGCTCCAGCGCGGTCATCGGGATCTTCATCCCGGCGAGCTCCTCCTGCGCGCACCGCGCGAACTGCGGGTTTTCGTTGCGTTCACGAACGTCGTGACGTTGCCCTTGTCGTCGATCGACATGTGGATCTCCGCGGATCCGGGCACCGCCGCGCCGGCCGTCCGCAACGCCGAGCGGTAGGAGCACCCGCTCAGCTTCGGCGGCGCCGCGCTCCGCTTCCCCTGCACGACATCCTCTCGCACGCGCAGGACCGCCCGCAGACCGCGATCGTGCAAGTACTTCATCGCGATCGCGATGTAGACGAGGCCGTCGGGCTCGACGCCGCAGTCGAGGACGCGAACCGAGGGTACGCCCGAGCAGAGCGCCGATCTCGCTCGTGGGCTCGGTGTTGCGTTGCGGCCGGAGCGGGGTTCGGTAGGCGAGGCGTCGACGATGGGCTCAGCCCACGCCGAGCAGCTCGACCTCGAAAACGAGGGTCGAGTTCGGCGGGATGAGGTTGCTGAAGCCCTTGTCGCCGTACGCCATCTCCGGCGGGATGGTGAGCTTGCGGACGCCGCCGATCTTCATGCCGGCAACGCCCTGGTCCCAGCCCTTGATGACCTGACCGCGACCGAGCTCGAACGAGAAGCCCTTGCCGCGGTCGCGCGAGCTGTCGAACTTGTTTCCGTTGGTGAGGGTGCCCACGTAGTGGACGGTGACCTTCTTGCCGCTCACGGCCTCTGCGCCGTCACCGACCTTGATGTCCTGGCTAACGAGCTCGCCCATGGTCTCTCTCCTTGTTCTTTCGTTTCGAGTTGCTCAAGCCTGCGCGAGCAGGGAGCGGAGCACGTACGGCAGGATGCCGCCGTGCTTGTAGTAGAGGATCTCCTGCGGCGTATCGATCCGCACGAGCGCGCGAAACTGCTTGGTCGTTCCGTCGGTCGCTTTCGCCGTCACCGTGACCGCGCGTCCGCTGCTGAACCCGCTGTCGAGCAGCCCAGGCAGACCGTCGACGTCGAAGACCTCTTCGCCCGTGAGCGCGAGGGACGCTGCGCTCTCCCCCGCCTCGAACTGGAGCGGGAGGATGCCCATGCCGACGAGGTTCGAGCGATGGATTCGCTCGTAGCTCTCCGCGAGCACCGCGCGCACACCGAGGAGCTTCGGGCCCTTTGCAGCCCAGTCGCGCGAAGACCCGCTGCCGTACTCCTTGCCGGCGATGACGAAGAGCGGGATGCCGTCGGCGACGTACTTCACCGACGCGTCGAAGATGCTCATGACCTCGCCGGAGGGCATGTGCTTCGTCCAGCCGCCCTCGGTGCCCGGGGCGAGCTGGTTACGGAGGCGCACGTTCGCGAACGTGCCGCGCACCATGACCTCGTGGTTGCCGCGGCGTGAGCCGTACGAGTTGAAGTCGTCCTTCTTCACGCCGTGCTGGACGAGGTACTTGCCCGCAGGGCCGTCGGCCTTGATGGAGCCGGCCGGCGAGATGTGGTCGGTGGTGATGCTGTCACCGAGGACCGCGAGGACGCGTGCATTATGCACGGGCACGAGCGCGGCGGGCTGCGCACCCATACCGTCGAAGTACGGCGGGTTCTTCACGTAGGTGCTGTCACCCTCCCACGCGTAGAGGTCGCCCTCGGGGACCTCGAGCGACTGCCACGCCAGATCGCCTGCGTAGACGTCGGCGTAGACCTTCTTGAACATCGGAGCCGTGACGCTCTTGGCGATCGCGTCCGCGACCTCCTTCTGCGTCGGCCAGACGTCCCTCAGGAAGACGGGCTTGCCATCCGAGCCGGTGCCGAGGGCCTCCGTCTGGAGGTCGATGTCCGCGGTGCCGGCGATCGCATACGCGACGACGAGCGGCGGCGACGCGAGGTAGTTCGCGCGGACCTCGGCGTGGACACGGCCCTCGAAGTTGCGGTTGCCAGAGAGGACGGAGACGACGAAGAGGTCCTCGTCGTCGATGACCTTCGAGATCGCCGGCGGGAGCGGCCCGCTGTTGCCGATGCACGTGGTGCAGCCGTACCCGACGACGAAGAAGTTGAGCTTCTCGAGGTAGGTGAGCAGACCCGCGTCCTCGAGGTACTCGGTGACGACCTTGGAGCCCGGGCCGATGCTCGTCTTGACCCAGGGCTTCGACGTGAGGCCCTTCTCGAAGGCCTTCTTCGCGAGGATGCCTGCGGCCATGAGCACCGACGGGTTCGACGTGTTCGTGCAGCTCGTGATCGCGGCGATGACGATGGATCCGTTGGTGACGCCCTGCGCAGCAGCCTCCTCGGCGGGGGTGCTCGCCATCACGTCGCTGGCAAGGGGGACGTGCTTCTTCTTCGGCGCCTTGGTGCGGCCCTGGTAGGTCGCGTTGGCCGCCTCGTACGACGTCTTCACGCCGGGAATGTTCACGCGATCCTGCGGGCGCGACGGTCCGGCGAGGCTCGGCTCGACGGTACCGAGGTCGAAGGTGAGGACGTCCGTGTACGTCGCCTCGGTCGACGTCTCGTCGACCCAGAGCTGCTGCTCCTTCGCGTACGCCTCGACGAGCGCGAGCTGCGCGTCGCCGCGGCCGGTGAAGCGGAGGTAGCGGATCGTCTCGGCATCGATCGGGAAGATGCCGCACGTCGCGCCGTACTCGGGCGCCATGTTGGCGATCGTCGCGCGGTCGGCGAGCGGGAGCTGCGCGAGGCCGGGTCCGAAGAACTCGACGAACTTGCCGACGACGCCGCGCTTGCGGAGCAACTGCGTGACGGTGAGGACGAGGTCCGTCGCGGTCGTGCCCTCGGGCAGCGTGCCCGAGAGACGCACGCCGATGACATGCGGGAGCAGCATGCTGACGGGCTGGCCGAGCATCGCGGCCTCGGCCTCGATGCCGCCGACGCCCCATCCGAGGACGCCGACTCCGTTGATCATCGTCGTGTGCGAGTCGGTACCGACGACCGTGTCCGGGTACGCGAGCGGGACAGAGCCCTGCTGCGAGGGCGCGGTCATGACGACGCGCGCGAGGAACTCGAGGTTCACCTGGTGGACGATGCCGGTGTCCGGCGGGACAGCTTTGAAATTGCGGAACGCGTTCTGGCCCCACTTGAGAAAACGGTAGCGTTCTTGATTGCGCTGGAATTCGAGCTCGCCGTTCTTTTCGAGGGCGGCCTTGCTGCCGAACTCGTCGACCTGCACCGAGTGATCGATGACGAGCTCGACGGGCTGGAGCGGGTTGATCTTGCGCGGGTCGCCGCCCATGCGCTTCATCGCGTCGCGC
>JAYSXP010000204.1:0-5456 GCA_043717125.1 Polyangiaceae bacterium
CGTCACGACGTCGAGCGGCGTCCAGCAAGCGCCGCGGCAGAAGAGCGGCACGCCGTTCACGGCGATCGAGAAATCGCCGTCGCGCGTGATCTCACGGAAGCCGATCGCGCCGAGGTCGACGACCACCGGGGCTTGCCCGCTCGCGTCGCCCACGTGGAGGCGCGCGGCGTAGAGCGCGGGCTCGCCGTGCGTGTGGGGCCACCAGCGGTCGACATCCAGGACCGACAGGCGCGCGGTGAACATCCCGTCGACGGCAAGTTCGAGCGTCACCCGGTGCTGACGCTCGCCGCGTGAGAGGACGAGCTCGACCGCGCGCGGCGTCGCCGGCTCTTGCCCGAGCGAGCGAACGCGGCACGTCACGTCGACCATGCCCGTCGTCCCGGAGAGGTGAGGGCGCAGACTCACGTCGCCCACCGCGATACCGCGGCGATGCTCGAGGCGCACCGCGCGCCACGGTCCGACGGGCGCGGCGGGCGGCGACCACCCCGGCGTACGCCCAAGGAGCGTCGTGCGGAACCAGCGGAGCTGCTGGTTCTCGATCATCGGCGCCTTCCAGCGGGGCCGCGGCCGTCGCGCGGTGAGCAGCGCGTCGAGCGAGCGACAGCGGATGACGAGCTCGCCGCCTCCCGCCGCGAGGAGCCGCTCGTGGCTGCGGAACATGTTGTCGCTCGCGAGGAGCGGCGTGCCGTCGAGCCAGACGTCGGCGACGGTCGCGATACCGCCGATGTCGAGCGCGAGCTCGTCGCCGGGGGCGAGGTCGATCGCCGAGGGGAGGCGCGCGCGAAACCACCAGTCGTCGGCGTCGAAGCGCCGAGGCGCAGCGGACGTCGCGTCGTCGAGCGAGAAGGTGCCGGCCCTCCGCATCGTCTCGGCGGCGGTGACGGAGGGGCCCTCGATCGTCGGGCCCCACGCAAGCGCAGGCGATGCGGGATCGGTGACCGCGTCGGGCGCGGTCGAGCACGCCTGCCATCCGGGCACCGGATGCGTCTGGTGCCCGTCGATCCCGCGAATGTGGCGGTTCACCCGGCAACCATCGCGTTCGATTATGCGCGGAGCCACGGAGCGACTCAAGGTGCTTCCACCAGCTAAGCTGGGAACATGGTGCTCCACGCGACCCGCATCGCGCTCGGCGCTGCCTCGATAGCCGCCGTGCTGCTCGCCCCCGGCGTGTCCGTCGCGGGGTGCGGCTCCGATGACGATGCGCCGGGCGGCGCGTGCACGACCGCCGACTGCGAGGGAGGAATCGGTCCGGGCGGCGAGGGCGGCGAGGGCGGCGTCGGAGACGGCGCGGTGCCGTTTCCCGAGGACACGTGCGATCTCACGAGCCCCGATCCTGTGCCCGTCACGACGCACCCCCGCCTCTTCTTGACGAGCGCCGACGTCCCGCGCCTCCGGAGCTGGGCGGTCGCGAGCAACCCGGTCTGGGCGAACGGCCTCGACTCGATCGCGACGCGATCGCGGCAGGACATGGACGCCGGCAAGCTCACCGGCGAGGACACGGGCTCGGCGTACAGCTACACGCCGTACGCCGTCGAGTCGTATGCGATGCTCTTCGCATTCCTCTCGCTGGTCGACGCCGACGACGCCAAGCGTACCGACGACGCCAGGCGCGCACGCACGCTCCTGATGCACGTGATCGACAAGGCCGCGCTCGGCGTAGCCGCGGGCCAGCCATTTCGTGACACGACGTTCTCGACCTCGAACCGGTCACGGTGGTGGGGCGAGGGCTTCGCGCTGACGGTCGACTGGATCTACGCGACGCTCACCACCGCCGACAAGGCGAAGATCCGCGACGTGTTCGTGCGCTGGGCCGACGAGAACGAGAACGCCGCGATCACGACCCTGAACCACCCCGAGCCGAAGGGCGTGCGCAACGACGCACAGCTGCTCGCCGACCCGGAGCGCGTCTACTGGGCGGGCAACAACTACTACCTCGCGCACATGCGCAACCTCACGCTCATGTCGATCGCGCTCGACGACGCCGACGACCCGGGCGGCACGCTGCACGCGCATCTCGAGAGCGTGACGGGCGCGTGGCTCTACGTGGTCGACGCGCTCCTCCGCAGCGATCTCCGCGGCGGCCTGGCGGCCGAGGGCTTCGAGTATGGCGGGCAGGCTCACGGCTACGCCGCACAGACGCTCCTCGCGCTCCACACAGCGGGCCTCGACGCTGCGCAGCGGCTCGGCCGACAGACGAAGCTGTCGTGCAATCCGCACTGGGAGAATGCGGTCAGCGCGTTCCTCCATTCGCTCGCGCCGGCGCCCGCGGTGTCGAGCGACCTGAATTACACGTACCTCGGTCCGCTCTTCTCGGTGGCCTGGTACGGCGACGGCGCGAAGCCGTGGGGTCCGGACTTCATCGGCATGTTCGGCCCGCTCGGCCTCGTTGATCAGAGGACGAAGGGTGCGGCGCGCCTCTCGAAGGTGCGCTGGATCCAGAGGAACGCGCCTCCCGGCGGCGCGGCGAAGCTCGACGTCCGCACGTCGGCGCGAGATTTCCTCATCGAGCCGCTCCTCTACTTCATGCTGCTCGACCCGAACGCGGCGGCGGATCCGGATCCGCGGCCGTCGTTGCCGCTCGGGCATTTCGACCCAGGCCTCGGGCACATGTTCGCGCGCACGGACTGGGGCGCGAATGCGAGCTGGTTCACGTACCAGCTCGGGTGGTCGCGCATCGACCACCAGCATGCCGACGGCAACAAGTTCCAGCTCTGGCGAAAGGGCGAGTGGCTCACGAAGGAGCGGAGTGGGTACGGCCTGCAGATCGCGTGCAGCGACTACAAGAACGCGCTGGCCCTCCAGAACGACGCGCCCGATCACAACGCCCCTGGCGATTACGGCAACTACGAGTACCTGCGCGGCTCGCAGTGGACGTACGTGAACGACGGCCCAGGCAAGATCCTCGCGTCGGTGATCGACTCGAAATACGCGTACGCGCTCGGTGACGCGACGCCGCTCTACCGCTCGACCTACGAGTCGGCGACGGATGTGACCCACGCGAGCCGCTCGATCGTGTGGCTCCCGCCGGATCGCGTCGTGGTCTACGACCGCGCAACGTCGAAGACCACCGGTCGCTTCAAGCGGTTCTGGCTGAACCTTCCGGGGTCGGGCTCCGTCGCGGGTCGCGTGATGACGATGCAGACCCCGAAGGGCCAGAAGCTCTTTGTGAGCTCGCTCCTCCCGGCGGCGGCCACCCTGTCCGTGGAAGCGGCGGAGGCGCTGGGCGGAGAGCCGGGGGAGATGGACCCCATCAAGTTCCGTCTGCGCGTCGAGGCGACAGGCGGTCCGGCGAGCGTGCGCTTCCTGCACGTGCTCGAGGGCGCCGACGGCGGCGCGGCTCCGGGTGCAACCGCGCTGGTGACCTCGTCGGGCGGCACCGCGTACGAGGGGGCGTTGGCGAACGGCATCGTCGTGATGTTCCCGGTCGACCTCGCGACGCCCTTCGCGTCGGTGACGTACGCCGCGCCGGGAGGCACGGTGGCGCACCTCGTCACGGGCCTCACACCGGGCGCGGGCTACACCGTTGCGCAGAACGGCGCGACCGTGACGGTCACGCCGGGGGGCACCGCGAAGGCGGACGCGGGCGGCGTGCTGGTCATCGGAGCGCTCCCGTAGCGCCCCAAAGATCGCACTCTTGCTCACACGCGAGGGCTTTTGCGATCACCCGCGCGATCGCCCAGCCATGACATTGTCTGTCACATGACCGATCTAAGGGTGCGAACACAGTTCCATTATGGAAAGCGTCAAAAGAAAATTCGAAGACCGCGTTGACCCTGATCTGTGGCTCGGAATAGAGTCGCTCGCGTCGGACCCTTGCCGGCGATTTCGCTCGAAGTTGGAGTGAGAATCGCCAGGCCGCCTCGAATCACGCGACGCTCTCGGGTCTTCGGACACGGAGCCGCGCGAGGCATCCTCCGGAATTTCGGAGCGTGAACACCGTTTGGGGAGTCGTCTGAGCTCGTAGGAGTGGCGCTTCGAGGAGGCGCGCTCGGCGAAGTCGGACCGGGGGGAAAGGTAGCTGGCTGTAGGACCTAGGTCCCAACCGCCCGCTGCCACGACGGACGTGTGTACTCCGCACGACCGTCGACATGCAGTTATCGCTCGCCGCGCGGGGGGACAAGACATGGACCTGGAGAACGCAATGGTTCTGGATCTGATCGACGTGACGACGCAACCGGCCGAAGAGGTCGTGACACGCGAGCAGCGCCGCTCGCGCCGCAAGCGTGACGTGCGCGCGCGCACCATCAGCGTGAAGCGCATGACGAAGCGGGAGATCGAGCTCGGTCGGATGCTCTACCCGGACGTCGCGGACGTGGACAAGCCGAAGAAGCGCGAGGAGTGCGCGGAGGCCCTGGGCCCGTGCCCGTTCGTCTCCTGCAAGCACCACCTCTACCTCGACGTGTCGGCGAAGACGGGCGCGATCAAGCTGAATTTCCCGGACCTCGAGGTCTGGGAGATGACCGACACGTGCGCGCTACGCGTCGCGGACCGTGGCGGCGCGACCCTCGAGGAGGTCGGCACGATCATGAACCTGACGCGCGAGCGTGTCCGTCAGGTCGAGGTGAAGGGCCTCGCGAAGCTCGAGGCGCTGAGCGACATGTACGCGCTCCGCGAGTACGTCGACGAGGGGCCGGTCGGCAAGCGCCGCCTCCCTGTCCTCACGAAGGTGGTCGCGAAGGAAGAAGTGGAGGAGGACGAGGACGACCTCGAGGAGCCCGAGGACGACTTCAACGCGGACGAATTCGCCTCCGACGCCCTGGCGGCGGAGTGAGCACGCGGGGCGCCATGAACACTCGCCTCTTCGTGCTGGGTCTGACCGTCGCTCTCGTCGTCGGTTGCGCGACGACGCAGAGCCCGAAGCTCTCGCGGGCCGCGGCGGCGGAGGTCGCGCTGACCCGTGCGGCCGGGGGCACGGTGAAGGAGAGCGAGCTCGAGAAGGAGCATGGTCGTCTCGTCTGGTCGTTCGACATCGCGATGCCGGGCACGAACGTCGTCACCGAGGTGCAGGTCGACGCGATGACCGGCGAGATCGTCTCCGTCGAGCACGAGACGCCTGCGCAGCAAGAGGCGGAGAAGAAGAAGGACAAGTAGGGCACCGTGTCCTTCCTCAGCTCTCCTGCGGCCCGCCTTCGCGACCGACCTACGGCGTGCGGCTGCGGCCGTCTGCGACGGAGTCGACGAGACCGCAGACGGGGGGTACGCTGCGGCGGTGAGGTTGTTCGCCGCCGCTTTCGCGCTCACCGTCGCGGCGTGCGGCAACAGCAAGTACACGGCGGCCGACACCCCCGAGGCACCTGACGCCGCGGCGGCTGACGGTGGCTCGGCGAGCTGCAGCAACTCATGCGCCCCCGATGCGTGCGGCCTCGTGCGGCTCGACTGCGGGCCGGCGGACTGCGGCAGCTGCGCGAATCCGCTGCAGAAGTGCGTCGATGGCAAGTGCGCGTGCGTGCCGAAGA
>JAYSXP010000205.1:0-5417 GCA_043717125.1 Polyangiaceae bacterium
GGGAGGCGGCGGAGGCTTCAATGCGTCGTTGCCCATGCGACCGAGGAAGACCGTGATGGTCATCAGTACCGCGATCTTCGTGGCCATGGTCAGCGGGGACCGATGCGGTCGCGGCTGTGAATGTTCGGTCAATGAGGTGGCCTCCCGCGCTCTTGGGTTCCCAGCGCGCAGCCAGACGCTAACAGAGTGATGCGACAGTCCACGTCGCACGCGCGCTTGCCGCGTGATGGTGCTCGAGCCCGGCGGTGGCTGCAGCTATCCTGGGGCGTCGCTCCGGTCAGCTCCCCCTTTTGTCGCCCTTTCTCGAGATCTCGCCCGCCGACTGGCTCGCCTTCAACGAGCTCGCGTTCGCCGTCCGCGATCGTTACCCCGTCTCGCCTGGTCACACGCTCGTCATCACCCGTCGCGTCGTCCCTGACTGGTTCTCGGCCACCGCCGACGAGCAGTCGGCCGTCCTCGCACTCGTCGCCGACGTCAAGCGCAAGCTCGACGCCGAGCTCCACCCCGACGGCTACAACATCGGTTTCAACGCCGGCGCCGCCGCGGGGCAGACCGTCATGCACCTGCACGTTCACGTCATCCCGCGCTACCGCGGCGACATGGATGACCCGCGCGGCGGTGTTCGCCACGTCATTCCCAGCAAGGGGAACTACCTCCGCGACGTGAGCCCGCTGGCGGTGGGCGGAGAGAACGACCCGTTCGCACGGCACCTCGCGCCGCTCTTCGATACCGCGACCGAGATCGCGATCGTCGCAGCCTTCGTCCAGGAGAGCGGGCTGGATCGCATCCGCAAGCCGCTCCTCGCCGCCGTCGAGCGGGGCGCCACCGTGCGGCTCCTGACCGGCGACTACCTCGACATCACCCAGGCGAGCGCGCTCGAGACCCTCCTCGATTGGGGCGTCACCGTGCGCGCGGAGAGCGAGCCGCGCGACCGGGAAGGGGAGGGCGAGCTCGAGACTCTCGGCACGGGCCGGCTCGAGACGCGCATCATCGAGACGGCGCATCTCCCGGGCCTCTCGCGGTCGTTTCACCCCAAGTCCTGGCGATTCCAGTCCCCGGCATACGGCATCGCCTACGTCGGCAGCAGCAACCTCTCTCGCTCCGCGCTCGACAGCGGCATCGAATGGAACCTGCGCGTCGACCGCGATCGCGACGCGCATGCCTACGAGCGCGTTCGTGACTCGTTCGAGTCGCTCTGGGCCCGCGGGCGCGTGCTGGACGCGGACTGGGTCGCCGCCTATGCCGAGCGCGCCCGCACCCTCGCCCAGGCCTTGCCGCCCGGTGAGGTCGACTCCGAACCGCTCGAGCCGGCGCCCGATCCGCACGTCGTGCAGCTCGAGGCGCTCGAGATGCTCCGCGAGAGTCGCAGGCAGGGAAGGCGCCGCGCGCTGGTCGTCCTCGCCACCGGTCTCGGCAAGACGTGGCTCGCCGCCTTCGACATGGCCCAGCTTCGTGACGAGATCGGCGCGCGCCCACGCGTGCTGTTCGTCGCCCATCGCGTGGAGCTGCTCCGCCAGGCCGCGCAGACCTACCGCCGCCTCATGCGAATGACCGGCATGAACGGACGTGTGGGGTGGTTCGTCGGCGATGAGGGCGAGCTGAGCGCCGATCTCGTGTTCGCGTCCGTCGCGAAGCTCGCACGCAAGGAGAACATCGAGAAGCTGAAGGCCGAACGCTTCGACTACATCGTGATCGACGAGGTTCATCACGCCGCGGCCGATTCCTATCGACGGATCCTCGACGTCATCGATCCGCGCTTCCTCCTCGGTCTCACCGCAACACCCGATCGCGCCGATTCGAGCGATATCCTCGGCCTCTTCGACGACCACGTTGCCTATCGGGCCGATATCGCGCGAGGCGTCGAGATCGGTCGGCTCGTTCCGTTTCACTACTTTGGATTGAAGGACGATATCGACTATTCCAATATCCCCTGGCGCAACAGGCGCTTTGACCCGGAGATGCTCGCCGCGGCCCTCGAGACCGAGGCGCGCATGGAGACGTTCTGGCGCGCCTGGGGCGAGCATCCCGGGACGCGCACGCTAGTCTTCTGCAGCAGCATCGCTCACGCTGACTTCGTCCGGAAGTGGCTACGGGCGCGAGGCGTCCGTGCAAACGCCGTCTACTCCGCGGCGGGCTCGGATGATCGCGACGAGGCGATTCGACTTCTCGGGACCGGCGGAATCGACGCGCTCTGCTCCGTCGACGTCTTCAACGAGGGCGTCGACGTTCCGTCCGTCGACCGCGTCGTGATGCTTCGGCCCACGGAGTCTGGCGTCATCTTCCTTCAGCAGCTCGGACGAGGCTTGCGTGCCTCGCAGGCGAAGGCGTCTGTGACTGTCATCGACTTCGTCGGCAATCACACGGTCTTCCTCGAGCGGCTACGCGCCCTGCTTTCCCTTGCCGGAAAGGCGTCTCCTACCGTGCGCGAGGTGCTCGCTGCGGCCGAGGCCGTCGACCTCCCCGCGGGTTGCTCCGTGGAGCTCTCGCTCGAATCGAAGGAGATCCTCTCCCGTCTCTTCAAGGTCGGCGGCGCCGATGAGGTGGAGCGGACCTATCGCGAGCTCCGGCTCGAACGCGGCGCCCGCCCCACCGCAGGCGAGCTCGAGAGAATGGGCTATCCGCCGGCCCGCCTCCGACCGCGCCACGGGAGCTGGATCGACTTCGTTCGCTCGGAGAAGGATCTCGCGTCCGACGAGGAGCTTGCCGCCACCGCCAGCGGCGGCTTCCTTCGCGAGGTCGAGGTCACCGAGATGACCAGGTGCTTCAAGATGGTGACCCTCGAGGCTCTCCTCGAGGCGGACGCTCTCACGACCGGCCTGCCGTTGCGCGACCTCGCGCTTCGGTCACATGCGCTACTCCGTCGCTCGCCCGAGCTGTTCGCGGACGTTGCCGAGGACGAGCGTGTCACCGACCTCGATCAGGCTGCCGAGAAGCGCTGGATGGCCTACTGGCGCCGGAATCCGATCGAGGCCTGGACGGCGGAGAAGAAGGAGCGACGTTCCTGGTTTCGCGTCACCGGCGATCGCTTCGTACCGACATTCGCGGTCGGCGAAGAGGCGGCCGGCGCGCTCGCGCGCCTCACACGCGAGCTCTCCGACTATCGCCTCGCCCAGTATCGCGCCCGCAAGAGGCACGACGGAGCGAGCGTTGAGAGCTTCGTGTGCCGCGTTCTGTGGAACAAGCGCGATCCCATCCTCAAGCTTCCCTCCGCCGGACGCGAGACGCTTCCCTCGGGCGAGGTCGACGTGCGCGTCGATGGCGCCGTCTGGCAGTTTCGCTTCATGAAGGAGTTCTGCAACGTCGCGCGACCCGCCGGCGTCGCCGCCAATGCGCTGCCCGATCTCCTGCGCCGGTGGTTCGGACCGAGCGCGGGCCAGCCAGGAACGGCCTTCGACGTGCGCTTTCGCGGCAGTCCTGACGGCTACTGGGCCGAGCCGGTGCAGGGGTCCGTCGTGGCGCTTCCGTCGCGCAACGGGGTCGTCGCGTACCCGGATCTGCGTGCCGCCGCCGGTCATGGCCTCGCCAGCGAGGAATCTGCGGTCGCCGAGCAGGTCTCACTGCCGATCGTGTCACCGTCGTCCGAGCTGTTCGCGGTCCGCGTCGCGGGAACATCGATGGACGGCGGAAAGACCCCGCTGCGCGATGGCGACTGGGCGGTCATGCGCCTCGCACGCAGCGCACCGGCGTCGTCGATGCAGCATCGTGTCGTCCTCGTGCAGGCGCCCGGTGACGGCGCGGGCATGCACTACCAGATCAAGAGGCTCGAGCAGATGGACGGGGCGTGGAAGCTCACGTCCGACAATGCGGACGGACCGACGTTCGATGCGAACGCGGACACGACCGTCATCGCGCGCCTCGACCAGGCGTTTCATCCGGAGGATCTCGGGCCCACCCCCGGCACGACGCTCTCGGAAGACGAGCTGCCGCGTGCTTTCGCACTCGAAGACATCGTGCCTTTCAGCGGTCGTCATGGCGGCCACCTCTTCGTCTTCATCGACGTGAAGGGAATGCTCGGCGCGCCGGACGAGGTCCGCGATTCACTTGTGACACGACGACCGGGCGAGACGGCGTTCGTCCTTGCGAAGCGCCCGGATGGGTCGTGGCGCTATCTCGGCGTCGGGCGATGGCTGGACGACATCGCCGCGTGGCGCATCCCGGATGCCGACTACGAGACCTGGCGCACGTGGGGCGAGGGACGAGAGACATCGCGCCGGTTGCCCTCCGGTGCGCTCGCACGCGCGCAGCTGGTCGTCGATGCGTTGCTCGGGCTTCCCGACGACGAGCGATGGGTCGAGCGCGGCAACGGTCGGCGAGCACGCGTGCTCGGTGCTGCCTCCAAGGGTGGCTTCCGAGTCGACGGCGGTGACGGCGGTTTCACCGAACGAACGGTGTCGACGACGGACGTCGCATGGGTCGTCGTCGCCGCGGATGACGCCCGAGAGCGCGGCGGCGTGCTCGACGAGGCTCGTGTGAATCTGCTGCGGTACCTCGAGGGGACGCCGAAGGGATCAACACGGTGGATCGACTCCGGCTGGGCGATCGCGGCCTGGCAGAAGGCGAGCGGGCTCGTGCGGGTCGGGACCGTCGACGCCGGCGGCCTCCGGACGGTTCACGCCGACGACGGGCGCGCGCTCGATGCGACGTTCCGTGTGGAGCCGGTCGGGACGACGCTGACCGTCATCATCGAGTCGGGAGGAGGCACGCGTGACTCGAAGGCCGCGCGCAATCGAGAATATGCCGCCGGATTCGCAATGATCCTGAAGCGCCTCGGGAACGCCGGGCTTCGCATCGTGGATGCGCTGGTCGATTCGGGCCAGGTCGCCAGGCTGAGCGAAGCCGAGCGGCGGCTTGCGGTGGCATATCCGATCCTCGTCGGGGATGCCGAAGCTCTGCGCAAGCAGCTCGGGCAGGCGATGGCGCGCACGGGACGCAAGGAAGGGGCGCGCGGGTCGGGCAACGCGGAGAAGAGGCTGCGTCTCGTTATCGAAACGACGGACCTGAGTGCGTCGGCGCTCGGCGCGCTCCTCGCGGGTCGTTGAGACGATGTCCGATCGACTGCGCATTGGCACCTGGAACGTCGAGTACGCGGCGGGCGCGGCGAAGAACGCGCGACGCATCGCCCGGATGCGAGAGGGCGAGGCTGCCATCTGGGTCCTCACCGAGACGCACGATGAGCTCGTAGTCGGCGACGAGTACCACGTGCTTCCGACCGAGCAACGACCTCACGGGCGCGCCGGCGGGCGGTGGGTGGCCATCGCGTCGCGCTTTCCGTTCACGCGCGCGATTCCGACGCACGATCCGCTCAGGACCGTTGCTGGCATGATCGAGACGCCGCTCGGCGCCGTCATCGTCTACGGGACGGTTCTACCGTGGCACAGCGACCCCGGACCATCCGGGGACTCGCGCAACTGGGTCGA
>JAYSXP010000206.1:0-5415 GCA_043717125.1 Polyangiaceae bacterium
CCTCATCGTCGGTTCACCTAGCACGCCGCCCGGACGAGGGCGAAGCGAGCCTCGTCGCTTCCAGGCCCGAAACCGGCCAGCGGACGGCGCTCGGATCGCTCATGCTCTCTCTCGTCACCGATCGAGATGCGCTCAGAGCTAGTCGCTCGATGACGTCGACGCCGTGCGTGGTCGCCTTCTTGCCGTGCCTCGACCTCGACGAGGTACTTCCGCAGTGCGTCGGCCATGACCGGTTTCGGCGGCGGTGCGTGCTCGACCGACCCGTCGCATTCGCACTGGCATTCGCATGCCGTGTACCCTGGCCGTGCAGCGTCACGCGGGTCATGCCAACGTACCCTGCGATCGGCTACCCTGAGCGTGCCATGCCGACGCCAGCGCCTGCCTCGCTCGCCCACCTGCGCGCCCTGAGCTACCGCCTGCCCGACGTGGCCTCGGCGCTCGCCGAGACGGCGCACCTCTCGGCGATCCTGACGTTGCCTCGCGGAACGATCCACGTCGTCAGCGACGTGCACGGCGAGTTCCAGAAGCTCGAGCACGTCCTGCGGAACGGCTCGGGCAGCCTTCGTCCGCTGGTCGACCGCCTGTTCGGCGAGCGGCTCGACGGAGCGGCACGGACGACGCTGCTCAACCTCGTCTACTACCCGCGCGAGACGTGGCAGCGCGTGACGACAGGCCTCTCCGACGCGGCTGCGCGCGGGGTCTTCGTGCGCGACACGATCGTTCGCGAGCTCGAGATGCTCCGGGTGCTCATGGCACGCTACGGGCTGCGCCATGCACGCCGCATCTTCCCACCGGCGCTCGGTGGCGTCTTCGACGAGCTGCTTTTCTCGCCGCTCCTCGCGCGCGACCCGGCCTACGTCGATGCGCTCCTCGCCCCGTTCATCAAGGACGACGGAGGCATCGAGATCTTGCGCTCCACCGCCCACGTGCTCCGCTCGTTCTCGTCGTACGAGGTCATCGTCGCCGGCGATCTCGGCGATCGCGGGCCGCGCATCGACCGCGTGATCGACGCGCTCCGCCGCCAGCGCAACCTCGCCATCACCTGGGGCAACCACGACGCGGAGTGGATGGGCGCGTGCCTCGGCCAGGAGGCGCTCATCGCGACGGTCGTCCGGATCTCGCTGCGCTACGGGCGCATCTCACAGCTCGAGGAGGGCTACGGCATCCCCGTCGAGCCGCTCGAGCAGCTGGTGCATGCCGCGTACGCCGACGATCCCGCCGAGCGTTTTCACTCCAAGGGCGAGGATCTCCGCGATCCCTTGCTCCTCGCGCGCATGCAGAAGGCTGCGGCGGTGCTCCAGTTCAAGCTGGAAGGCCAGACGTCACGCCGCAATCCGCAGTTCGCGCTCGACTCGCGCTGCCTCCTCGAACACGTCGATGCGGCGTCCGGCACGGTCACCATCGACGGAAAGGTGTATCCGCTCCTCGACAAAGCCTTCCCGACCATCGACTGGAGCGACCCGCACAAGCTCTCCGGGGCCGAGGCGCGCTGCATCGAGCTCCTCAAGCGGTCGTTCCTGGGGAGCCCGTCGCTCTGGCGCGACATGCGCTTCGTCGCCGATCGCGGCGGCATGGTCGCGCTCCGCGACGAGAACCTGATCTTCCACGGCTGCGTCCCCGTCGACGAGAAGGGCGAGCTGCTGGCGCTCGAGGTCGACGGCGCGCTGCGCAGTGGCCGCGCGCTCTTCGAGGCGCTCGATCGCGTCGTTCGTCGCGCCTTCAAGGATCGCGCGCAAGCGGACGTCGACCTCCTCTATTACCTCTGGGCCGGGCCGCGCTCGCCGCTGTTCGGCAAGGATCGCATGGCGACGTTCGAGACGTACTTCGTCGCGGACAAGGAGACGCACAAGGAGACGAAAAACCCCTATTTCGCGCTCATTCACGAGGCGCCGTTCTGCCGTCGCATCGCGTGCGAGATGGGCGTCGACGACGCGAACGTCCTCATCGTGAACGGGCACGTGCCCGTGAAGCTCGAGGCCGGCGAGTCGCCGCTCAAGAAGAGCGGCCTGGCCGTCACGATCGACGGCGCGTTCTCCGAAGCCTACGGCGACCACGGCTTCACGCTCGTCATCGACGCCGAGCATACGTACCTCGCCAAGCACCACCACTTCGACTCGATCGAGGGCGCGATCGATCGCGGCGCCGACATCGTTCCGGAGATCCAGGTACTGCGGCAGCACGACCGCCCGATTCGTGTCGGGGACACGCAGCGCGGCGACGACCTGCGCGAGGAGATCGCGGCGCTCGATCAGCTCGTGACCGCCTATCGCGATCGACTCATCGATCCGCCGGCGACCTGAGCGCCATGGGGAGAGGAGAGCGGAGATGGTCGTGACGACAGAGACTGTGGACGTGCCGGCCGAGGGAACGCCGATGCGCATGCTGGTGACGGCGCCGAAGGCAGAGGGCCGTTACCCCGCGGTCCTCGTCTACTCGGACATCTTCCAGCTGACGGAGTCGCAGCAGCGCCTGAGCACGAGGCTCGCCGGATACGGTTTTGTGGTCGCGACCCCCGAGATCTACCATCGCATCGAGCCGGCCGGCACGGCGCTGCCGTTCGACGACGCGGGGCGCACGCGCGGCATGGACGACGCGAGCAAGACCGCGGTAGCCGAGCTCGATGCCGACTGCCGCGTCGCGCTCGACTGGCTGAAGGCGCATCCGCGTGCGAGCGCGAACCGGCTCGGCGCAATGGGCTTCTGCATCGGCGGTCACCTTGCGTTCCGCGCCGCGCTCCAGCCCGACGTGCGCGGAGCGGTCTGCTTCTACCCGACGGGCGTGCACGACGGAAAGCTCGGCAAGGATGCCGACGCCGGCTCACTCGCGCGCGCTGCCGAGATCGAGGGCGAGCTGATGCTCGTCTTCGGTACCTCGGATCCGCACGTCCCGGAGGATGCCCGGGCGAAGCTCGCGGAGGCGTTGACGCGCGCGGGCACGACGTTCACGACGCGCCTCTTCGCGGCCGAGCACGCGTTCATGCGCGACGTGGGGCCGCGCTACGACCCCGAGGCGACCGACCGGGCGTGGGACGAAGCGATTGCCTTCCTGCGCCGTACGCTCTGAGCCGTCCGTCATCGCGCCGAGGTCACGGCTCGCGACGCGCTCGTCTCGATCGGGGTAGCGCAGGTGAAGTTTTCTCCGCGAAAGAACGCGATGAGCGCTTCGTTCACGACCGCCGGCGCGTCGTGCTGGATCCAGTGGGTGGCGTCCGGCACGAAGACGACACGCGCGTTCGGGACGAGCGCGCTCGAGGGCGTGGCGATCTCCCGGTTGAGGTGCCGATCCTTCTCGCCCCAGAGGACGAGCACGTCAGCTTCAATCCTCCGGATCTCCACGGCCTTCGCGCGGAAGATCGCGCGGTACCAGTGGATCATCGCGGTCAGCGCGCCGGGCCGCTCGAACGCCTCCACGTAACACGCAAGGTCCTCGCGCGTGAACGCGTCGGGCCGCGTCGGCTCCTCGCGTAAAGGCTTCAGCAGCATGGCGTAACGGTCGAGCTCGGCCACGGCCTCGGGCAGCGCAGGGAGCTGAAAGAAGAACATGTACCAGCTCCGGATCCACTGGACGAAGCTGGTCTTGAGCTCGTGGAGGAGACGCTCGGGATGGGGCCCATTCAAGACGACGAGGCGCTCCACCATCTCGGGGTGCTCCATCGCGAAGGACCACGCGACGCCGGCGCCCCAGTCGTGACCGACGACGATCGCCTTCGTCTCGCCGCGGTCGCGGATGAGCGTGGCGACGTCTTCGGCGAGCCGTGCGACGCCGTAGGCGGAGACCGCCTCCGGCTTGCTCGAGAGGTTGTATCCGCGCTGATCGGGCGCGACGACGCGAAAGCCCGCGGCCGCGAGCGCGCCGATCTGGTTGCGCCACGCGTACCAGAACTCGGGGAAGCCGTGCAGGAGCACGACGAGCGGCCCCTCCCCGAGCTCGACGTAGTGGAGATGCACGTCCTCCTCCACCTGGAGGAGGCCGTGACGGAGCTGCGGGTCGTCGATGCCTACCGGGGCGCTCGTCATGGTGCGGTCGGCCGGGAACTTGACTGATTCCCGTGCCATGTCAACGCGCAAGCCCTAGCGCGGGCGTTCACGGGCGAAAGAGGGGGACCTGTAGGGAGTTACTTTACAGTGTAAATCTTCGTGCTAGAGCGGTCGGAAGGCATGAACCGACCCACCCTTTTCGTCTCCTTCCTTGGGTTCTCCCTCTTCGCGGTGGTGCCCGCGTGCTCGTCGAGCGGACCCGTCGACGCGACGACCACGGCCCACGAGCCGTGCACGGCCCGTGACCTCACCACGCCGGATCAAGACTTCTTCGTCGACATCTCGGACTCGAGTGGCATCCGGAAGGGGAACTTCGTCGCGAGCCCCGCAAATCCGATTCCGATCAACGACCACTCGCGCCTCGCCTTCGCGGACATCGACGGCGACGGCAAGGACGACATCGTCGCGCACAGCCTCTTTCCCAACCCGCAGAAGGGGATCCCGTTCGAGCACCTCGTCTACCTGAACAACGGCGACAAGACGTTTCGTGACTTCTCCGACGAGTCCGGGCTCCGCGGTGTGCAGGCGGCGTTCTTCGTCTTCGGTGACGTCGACAACGACGGCGATCAGGACTGCTTTGCCGGTCTCGACATCGCGCTCACCGGGCAAGCTTCCGCGCTCTACTTGAACGACGGCAAGGGGCACTTCACGAAGAAGGAGGCCTCCGGCGTCGAGACCGCAGACCTAGCCGCGAACGGAGTCTTCGGCGACTTCAACGGGGACGCGAAGCTCGATCTCTACGTCGGCAACGGCAGCTCGGTGAGCGCGGTCCCCGACCAGCTCTACTTCGGCAACGGCGACGGCACCTTCAAGGAGGTGTCCTCGAGGCTGAAGAACCGCCCGAGCCAGCCCACCAACGGTGTCGTCGCGTGCGACTACGACAACGACGGCGACCTCGACATCTTCGTCTCGCACTACGGCGTGAGCATCGGCCTCGGCTGGCGCACGCTGTGGGAGAACGACGGGGCCGGCAACTTCACCGACGTCGCGACCAAACGCGGCTTCAACGCGCTCGCCACCGGCAACTCGTGGCTCGAGTCGACCGGAAAGGGCACAACCGCGCAGCCCGGCGATCCATCCACGTACATCGGCTCGAACGGCTTCGGCATCGACTGCACGGACATCGACGGCGACGGCCAGCTCGACATCTATCTCGCGACCATCTCGCACCCCGTCGACTCCGACGAATCGCGGAAGTGGAGCGACCCCTCGATGTTGCTCCTCAACAAGGGCGAGGCCGGCGGCTTCTCGTTCGTCGACGCAACCGCTGCGAAGAAGCTCCCGTTCAACGAGGGCGACATCGACGCCGCCGCCATCGACTTCGACAACGACGGCCGCATCGACCTCTCGGTGACGCGCGACAAGAAGTACGAGGCTA
>JAYSXP010000207.1:0-5413 GCA_043717125.1 Polyangiaceae bacterium
CGAGACCTTCGAGCATCGGCTTGCAGCTCGCGGCACGTGCACGCGCCATGCGAAAGAGGAAGGTCGTGTCGCGATCGGCGCTGGGCCGATCGGAGAGACGCGCGACGAGCTCGACCGTGGGGCGCGTCGCCGGCGGCGCGACGCTGCCGCTGCTCCCGCTTCCATTCGTGCCCGAGACGAGCGCGCGTGCGTTCGTGACCGTGTCCGCGAGCGCCCAGGCGACGAGCGACCACGCGGCGCGTGCGCTCGACGGTCCGACCTGCGACTTGGCGACGGCCTCCTCGAGCGGGCTCATGTCGCCGGCTTTCGCGGCGACGTCCGCGAGCACGAGCCAGCGGCCGAGGTGACGCTCCGCGCCGCGAAGCACGCCGAGGGCCGGTCCGACGTGGACCGGTACCGGGGCGCTCCGAGCGAGCGGAACGAAGAGGTCGGTGCAGAGAGCGATGCGGTGGCTCTCCTTGATCATCGGCGCGATGGCCGTGAGGTGGGCGCCGTTCGATTCGCGGCGGCAGACGCGGGCCGTCTCCGCGCCGAAGGCGAGATGGGACTGGCGGCTCGCCGCGAGCTTCGCGAGCGGAGCCGCGAGCGAGGGGTCCTTGCAGAAGCACGCGGCGCTGAGCGTCGCGTTACCACCGGCATCGTCGGCGGCGAGGGCGCTCTTCAGGAGCGCGGGGACGTTGCGGTCGTCGGCTTCCGCGAGAGTGCGGAGACAGGCACCGTAGATCTCGCGCGCGTAGGACCCGCGGCGGACCATCACCTGCGTGGCCTCGACGAGAGCGCCGCGGAGCGCGGGGCTCATCGCCGCGACGGCACGCAGCGCGCCGGCGAGCTTGACCTCGTTCGTCGGCTTCCGCTTCAACGCGGCATCGAGCTCCGTCTCGAAGCGAGCACGCGTTGCCTTGTCGACGAGGTCGGCACGCGCTACCGACGGCTTGCGTGCGGGCAAGCCGAGCGGAGGCGAATCCACGAGCGAGACGCGTTTGGCTTTCAGGTTTTGTGTTCCCATTCCCCGCCCGACCTGCGGCTTCACGTATACCAGACGCACGCACTCGGTCGCGCGCGATCGGACCGAGGGCTACCGAAAGTTGCGCTCCGTGATCGTTCTTGACAGAGACCGGTCACGCCTTCGTGATCCAGATCGCGACCTTGTCGCCTTCGACGTCGACTTCACGTGACGTGGTTGCGTCAGATGCGTCAGGCGCGCCGACGGCGAGATCGACCGCGAGGCACTCGCTCTTGATCGTCGCCTCGTGTGTGCCAGCGATCCGCATGGCGCGATCGCTGCCTGCAAGCCTCACGCGGATACGATCGACGAAGTCGAGCCCGAGCTCCTTCCGCGCTGTTTGAACGCGGTTCAGGAGCTCGCGCAAGTAGCCGAGATCGCGAAGCGCGTCGTCGAGGCGCGTGTCGAGCACCACCACGCCGATCCGCTCACCTGCGGCCGCGTAGCCTTCCTTCGCGTCGAACGCGACCTCGAGATCGGCCTGCTCGATCTCGATGCCGTCCACGGTCGCCTTTCCGTTCGCGAGGACCGACGCAACGAGCGCCTGGGCATCGGCGGGTGACATGCCCGCCATGTGCTTCTTGAGCTGCTGGGCCTGAGCCCCCATGCCCTTCTGGCCCAGGCTCCGGAAGTTCGGCTTCACGCGGTACGTCACGTACTCGTCTGCACCCTTGGTGACGATCTCGACCGCGAGGACGTTCAATTCGTCCTTCATCATGTCGACGTAGGGCGCCAGGCGGTCGGCGAGCTGGGGATCCGCCAGGATCACCTTCGCGACCGAGAGCGGCTGTCGCACCTTGAGCTTGCCCTGCGTCCGCACCTGGAGTCCGAGGCTCACGACGTCACGCACGGCGGTGAGCGTGTGCGAGAGCTCCTTGTCGATGAGCGAGACGTTGGGCTCCGGGAACGACGTGAGGTGAATGCTCTCGGCGCGCGGCGTGCCAGCCCCCGCGCTCCCCGCGAGCCCCTTCACGACCAGGTTCCTGTAGATCGCCTCCGACTGGTACGGAGTGAACGGAGCCATCGTGGCAGCCAGAGTGACCAGGCACTCGTAGAGCGTCTCGTAGGCCGCGCGCTTGTCGGCATCCATTCCGCCCTTCGCGTCGGTCGCGCGCCAGAAGCGGTCGCGTGAGCGGCGCACGTACCAGTTCGAGAGCGCGTCGACGAAGCTCGCGACCTTGGTCGTCGCGCCGTACGCGTCGTACGCATCGAGGTCGGACGTGACGCCCTGGACGAGGAGATTCAGCTCGCTCAGGATCCAGCGATCGATCTCGGAGCGCTTCGTCGGGTCGGCCGCGGGCGTGCTCGGATCGAAGCCGTCGATGTTTCCGTAGATCGTGAAGAACGAGTAGACGTTCCTCAGCTTGACGAGCGTCTCCTTCTGGAGGTCGCGCACGTTCGACAGCGAGTGGCGCGTCGTCGACCAAGGCGGCGAGCCCGCGAAGAAGAACCAGCGGAATGCGTCGGCGCCCGGTGCCGGCGTGCTCGGGTCGAGGATCGAGACGCGCTCCTTGTTCGGAAGGCCGGGGACCTCGACGGGCTTCACGTCCTTCTTCGAGGTCGGCGTGGCGGCGACGTGTTCGCGGTCCTTCTCGTGGAGGACGACGACGCGGCGGCGCAGCTTCTTGTGGGGCTTGACGACGAGGTCGGCGGTGTTGCCGAGCGCGGCGCCGTTGCCCGGCACGAAGACGCGCACCTTGGCGCCTTCGCTGAGGTCGAGCCCCTCCATGTCCTCGCGCGCGATGAACGCGACACCCACCTCGGCCTTCACGCCCTCGACGTCCTTTTCGTCGAGCACCGCGAAGTCCATCTTCACGGCGTCGAGGATGACGTCCGGCGGCGTGTAGTTGCCCTTCGACTTACTCTCCTTCTTGCCCTCCTTGTCGGAGACGTGGCCGAGGACGATGCAGGTCTTGTACGGGTGCGGGTACGAGGCGGGAGCTCCACCGGGCCCGAGGCCGAACTTCTTCTGCGTCGCCTCGTCGAAGAGGAGCGTCGAGATCATGAGCAAGCCGTAGAACCAGCCGCGCGTCTGGTCGATCGCCTCGCTGATGAAGTCGGCCGGGAAGCTCTTCTTCATCTGCTCGATGCTGCCGGGTGCATGCGGAAAGCCCCACTGCGCGAACGGCATGCTGCCGGAGTCGAACCAGCAGTCGATGACCTCGGGGACGCGGCGGTAGGTCCCCTCCTCTCCCGGGTTCGCCCAGGTGACGCTGTCGATCCACGGCTTGTGGATGACGAGGTGCTCGGAGAGCGTCGGGTCCAACTTCCTTGCCTCGGCGAAGTGATCGAAGGCCTTCGGGTTCTTCGCGAGGATCTCCGCCATCGACGCGGGCGCCTCCATCTTGCCCGACTTGTCGTTGATCCAGATGTTGAGCGGCGTACCCCAGTAGCGCTCGCGCGACAGCGCCCAGTCGACGTTGTTCGCGAGAAAATCGCCCATGCGACCTTCTTTGATGTGCTCGGGAAGCCACTGCACCGCGCGGTTGTTCGCGATGGCCTGGTCCTTCACCGAGGTCGTTTTGATGTACCAGGCGGGGCGCGCGAGCTGGATGAGCGGGTCATTGTCGGCGCGCCAGCAGAAAGGGTACGGGTGGCGGTAGGTCTCGAAGTGGACGAGGATCCCCTTTTCCTTCAGCTCCTCGGTGAGCTCCTTGTCGGCGTCCTTCACCCACTTGCCGGCGTACTTGCCCATCTCGGGGATGAACGTGCCGTCGGGCTTCACGGCGCAGAAGATGGTGGCCTCACCGCCGACGAGCTTGCGATGCGCCTGGAAGTCATCCTCGCCGAACGCGGGCGCGATATGGACGATGCCCGTGCCCGCATCGAGCGTCACGAAGTCGGCGGTGATCACCTTCCACGCTGTGGCGGGGGCGTCCTTCGCGAAGAGATCGAACGGCGGCGTGTAGCGCTTGCCGACCAGCTCGCTCGCCTTCAGCGTCTTCCGGACCGTCAGGGTCGTGCCGAGCTTCTTGGAGAGCCCCTCGACCATGTCCTTGGCGACGACGAGGCGCTTCGCGAGCGCAAGCTTCGCCCAGCCTGCCTTCACCTTGTCGGGATCACCCGTGACGACGGCGTAGTCGAACTTCGAGTTGATCGCCGCGTACATGTTCGACGGCAAGGTCCACGGGGTCGTCGTCCACACCGCGAGCGACGCGTCGGGCTCACCCTCGAGATCGAGGAGAGGGAACGCGACGAACACCGACGGATCGTCGACGTCCTTGTACCCGAGACCGACCTCGGCCGCGGAGAGCGCAGTGCCGCCCTGGGCCCACCACCAGAGGACCTTGTGGCCCTGGTAGAGGAGGCCCTTCTTGAACATCTCGGAGAGCGCCCACCAGACACTCTCTACGTAGCTCTTGTGGTACGTGACGTACGCGCTCGGGAGATCGACCCAGAACGCGACGCGCTCCGTCAGGTCCTCCCATTCCTTCGTGTAGCGGAACACGGAGTCGATGCATTTTTTCACGAAGGGCTCGACGCCGTACGCGTCGATCGCAGCCTTGCCGTGGATGCGGAGCTCCTTCTCGACCTCGACCTCGACAGGAAGGCCGTGGGTATCCCAGCCCGCCTTCCGCGCGACGTGGAAGCCCTTCATCGTCTTGTAACGGGGGAAGAGGTCCTTGATGACGCGCGTGAGCACGTGCCCGTTGTGCGGGAGGCCGTTGGCCGTCGGCGGGCCCTCGTAGAACACGAACGGCGTGCCGCCCGAGGTGCGCTCGAGGGATTTCTCGAAGATGCGCTCGCTCTTCCAGAACGTGAGAATGGCGCGCTCGTCCCTGGGGAAGTCGAGCTGGGTCTCTACCTTGTCGAAGCGTGCAGCGGTCATCGTGCCTGGGTTTTTATCAGGATGGGCCGCGAAGCGGGAAGGAGCTTGGCGTCTCTGATACAGGAAGAGCATGGCTCGGTGCTCCCGCCACCTCCGCGCGCTCGTCGCCGTGACGGTCGTGTCTGCGCTCGAAGGAGGTTTGGAGCCTTCTGCAAAGGCTCAAGCGCTCCTCGAGCGCTTCGACCCAGCGGAGCGCGGCAGCCGATTCTTCGTCGCCGATTCGCTCGAGTTCGACGGCTCGTTTCGCTTCACGACGGGCCTCGTGACCGCGTACGGCAGTCAGCTGCGCACCTTCCGGCAGGCGGTCGAGCCCGAGCGCTCGAACCTGGTCGAGCAATCGGTGTGGCTTCATCCGGGCGCATCGCTCGTGATGAGCCCCGGTGCACGCTTCGGCATCGACGTCCCCGTCGCCATGCAGAGCGGCAACGACGTGATGCTCGACCGCGTCGTCCATTCCGAGCCGGGGTCGCCTCGGGTCGGTGACGTCCGCGCAAGCTTCGACCTCCGCCTCGCCGGGCGCGAGCGCTCCGACAAGGACGGCGCCGTCGTGGCCGCGGGCGTGTCTGCGTACCTCCCGACCG
>JAYSXP010000208.1:0-40671 GCA_043717125.1 Polyangiaceae bacterium
GGAGGTCGAAGCCCGGGACCTCGCGGAGGACGCGGAGGTGGTTCCGGCCCATGCGGCCGACGCCGACGAGGACCACTCGCGTGTTCGGGGCGCGCATGACGGGCCTCGTTATAGAGCGCGCAGCGGGAGCTTGCCAGCGTGGCGCCGCTGAGCGCTGCCGACGACGCAAGTGACCTTCTCACTCATCGATCCGTGCTCACTGCCGTCAAAGCTGCGTAGGCGAGCGCGACGGGCTCTCCTCGGCACGCGATGCGGTTTGCGCACCAGTACGCTGCTGGGCGCGTCTTCGAGGGCGTAGGCGCTCACGCGGTGCGATCGGCGCCTAGCGGGAAGAGCACGAACGTGAGAGCTAGTCGGGCTGCAGGCTCGTGAGCAGGTTCGGAGAGCGAAGGCGTCCTGCACGACGCGCCGGTCCTCCTCGGGCACGAGGTAAAGGCGGCGGTTCCGGAGCCCGGAGGTCGAGACCGTCTCGGCCGTCGAGACGATCGGCATGATCCGGTCGAGCCAGGGCCCGCGCGCTCTCCGAGGAAGTCGTGACGTGCGGCGCGCATCCACGTCTCGGCGACGGCGGAGGGCGTGACCGCCTTGAGGGCGGGATGGACGCTGGCGAAGCGGAGCGACTCCTGAAATTCTCAATGACGATCGGCCATCCCGCCGGGACGTCATAGGCGACGCGATGAGCGCGCTGGAGTCGCTGTGCCCCAGGTCTGCGTGCGCGCTGAAGGCACGGCATCTCGCCGAGCAGCTCGCCGTGGGCAGGCGCGTTGTCGTCACGCGTGACGAAGTCGAACCCGTGCACAGTGTCGATGCGCAGGGCGAGAGATCGGCGACCTGAGCACGAGCGCGCCCATGAGGTCGAAGACGGAGTTGTGGTAGGGCCACGTGAACCGCGCGGTTGTGCTGCCCCCGCGTCAAGCGTGCCGCCGTCGAAGAGCCCGAAGCCTCGATCTACGCACACTCCATGAAGTGCGCGGAGACGCTGTAAACGGCGGCGCGCTTACCGAGGACGCCGAGGCGCTTGAGCCGAGCGCGAATCCAGGCGCCGGGGAGGTACTCGACGCGGGTGAGGGAGGCCCAGCGGAGCGCGGTTGATCGAGCCGGCCCTCCATCAGGGATCGCCCGAACCTCGTCGCTGAACACGTAACGGGAGAGCCGAGGCCTTGAGCTACCTTTTCTTCGGCTGGACTGCAAATATACCCGCCCAGACTCGAAGAAGGGCGAGCGGCCGAGGTCCACTCCGCCGCGCCCGTACAACGACACGCATGCAGGATGCAGGAGTGTTGGTTTCGCTGAGATATAATCCCAGGCGTGCAGCGGACTTCGCCAGAATCGCGTCCGACGACGGTCGGAAAGTGGCTCCTAGCGATCGTGATCCCGGGGTCGGCGCTGGCCCTCGGCTCGATACCGCCAGAGTCGCTCGTCGTAGTGAGCGCCGTCGCCGCGCTCGCATGCTTGCTTCTATGGATCGATGCCGACGTGACGACCTCGCGTGCGAGTAGTTTCGTGCTCGTCGCGCTCGCGCTCCTCTTGGGCATGACTGTCCTGCAAACGCTCCCCCTCCCGGCGGGTATTGCCCGCGTGCTCTCCCCAGCCACCGCAGACATTTGGGATCGCGCCCTGAGTCCGCTGCCCGAGCCCGGCCCAGCCTGGCACCCCCTCACGGTCGCGACATCAGCGTCGCGGATCGAGGTGCTACGCGGGTTCTTCTACGGATGCGTCTTTCTCGGTGCACTTCGCGTTGCGACGCTCGAGCGCGGCGGGCGCTTCCTGGTACGCGTGATCGTCCTGTCGACAGTGCTCATGGCGCTGAGCGCCCTTGCGCACGCCGCGCTCTCTGCGGATCGCGTCTTCGGGGTGTACCGCCCACACGAAGTCGATGCGTACTTCGTCGGGCGCCTTGCACCGCTGCTCAACACCAACCACCTGTCCGCTTACCTCAACTTCGGCGCCTGCGTTGCGCTCGGCGCGATGCTGAGCGGGCGGTCGATGCCGCGCGCTCTGTCGGCCAGTGCAGCGCTCGTGCTCGCAGCGACGAGCGTGTGGCATGGCTCGCGTGGAGCGACGGCCACTCTCCTCTTTGGCGTCGTTCTGACGTTCGCTCTGACGTTCCACGTCAAGCGGCGCTCGCGCAGGGCCGGCGCGAACTACGGCGTCTTGGCGGCCTGCGCGCTCGCGGCGGCCGTGATTGTCAGCCTTTCGGTCTCCGATCGAACGGCGCACCTCTTGAGCGGTGATCTCGTGAAGGTCGGCGTCGCGAAGAGCTCGCTCTCGCTGATCACCTCATCCCCCTGGTTCGGTGTGGGCCGAGGCGGCTTCGAGTCGGTATTCTCGTCCGTGCGCCAAGGAATCACGTACGTCACCTTCACGAACCCGGAGGACATCATCGTCCAGTGGTTCGTCGAATGGGGCGTGCCTGTCTCCATCGCAGCCGCAGCGGTCCTCGCGTGGGCTCTTCGGCCGCAAGTGCTCCTCGCCGCCGTCCGGCCAGAAGTGGGCGCGTGGGTCGCGACCGTCGTGATCGTGTTGCACGATCTCGTCGACTACCACCTCGAGGTCCCGGGCGTCGTCGCGCTCGTTGCCGCGAGTGTGGCGATCGTGGTAGGCGGCCGGGCGAAGTCGAACGATCGAGAGCGACGCTCTGTGTCGTCGTCTGCGCGGGTCGCGGCGTTCGTACTGTCGAGCGGGACGGTCGCGGCCATCGCCGCCGTGTGGCCGGCGCTCGGCCACACCTTGGCGGAGGAGCGGCGGACCCTGAGCGCTCTGGCTATCGACAAGACCCTGTCGAGCGAGGAGTTCCGCGGGATCATCCGAGCGTCGATGCTGCGGTATCCAGCTGAGCCGTTCGTGCCGCTCATGGGCGCCGTGCGAGCGCAGGCGCATAGCGAGGGTGGCGTCGTGCCGTGGGTCGCGCGTGCTCTCGAACGCAGTCCTCGCTTCGGACGCGCGCACTTCGTGCTCGCGCGAAGCTTGGGCGCCCCGCATGCGGCGCAGGCCCGACTCGAGTATCGGCTGGCGTACGAGTACGACGCGGGACTCCGCGGCGCTGTTCTCGCGGAGGCCACGTCGCTCGTCGTGGACGCGAGCTCGGCGCTCGAATTGGTCCCTGATGGCGCGGTGGCCACGGAGCTGATCGAGGGACTCGTTGCGTCGATCGCAAGCCGCCTTCCATCGACTGCCGTGACTCTCGACCAGGAAATCGAGCGTCGCTCGCCGGATGCGCTCTCACCCCTGCGCCGGCGGGCGACCGCTGCGGTGAGCGACGCGACTGCACCAGCCCCGTGGTGTGTCGGCCAGGCATGCGTGCGTGCCGCCGAGGCGATCGCAGACGAGCTTGCGAAGAGGGAGCCGGACGCCTGCGGCTCGCACCTCATCGTCGTCCAGCTCGCCATCGCGCGAGGTGAGACGATCGCCGGGCTCGATCGCTTCGAGCGAGAGCTTTCGCACGTGACCTACCGACCCGCGTGTGAGCGCGAGCTGATCCAGTTGGCGTTGCGGAATGGGCAGCCGCTGCGCGCCGACACCGCGCTCGACCGCCTGGTACGCGGCGGCTGCGGTGCCGCGACGGAGTGCATCGGCCTGTACGGCTGGGCGGCTTCGATTGAAGAGAGCCGCGGACACTACGTGGGCGCGGTCCGACTTTATCGCCGGCAGCTCGAGATCGCTCCAGACGACAACGTTCTGCAGCGGATCGGTGAGCTCGGCTCGCACGACGGTGTCCGAGCCGACGCGCTCGAGGCGTACGGCACCCTCGCGACGCGCCACCCCTCGGACAGTCGCTGGCCGGCGCGGATCGCGGAGCTGCGGACGCCTGCCGGCAGGCCGCCCGGCGCCGGACCGTGATCGGTGGTGACGTGCCGCGGCGACGGGCACATCGCCAGCTCATCAAGCCGTCGTGAAAAGTTTCGCGGTCCGGCCCGAGCGGCTTTTCCTCAAGCCGTCTCGTCTGCTGCCGCATCGAACAGCGCGTCGTTCGGGCGTCGTGTCGCCGTCGCGCCGAAGAATCGAGACATCGGCTCGGGCTCCCCGCGCCGCCCAAACAGGATGCGACGCGCGCGGCGCTCGGGATCAAGTAGGAGAGGCGAGCGCGAGAGAAACTCGTCGAGAACAGCGGCAACCTTCTGCGCACCGTCGCTCGCGTAGAAGAAGATGCGCTCGGGATCCACGAACTCAGTCGCCGGAAGGTTCCAGAGCTCGGGCGCAGCGTGGACGAACATCGGAATGTCTCGCATGATGCACTCGAACATGACTGCGGACGTCGTCGTGATCACGAGATCCGCCCAGTCCAAATCGTCATCGAGGCTGCTTGCACGAGAGAGCTCGACGTCGTCGAGCCGCGCCAGCGATCGCTTGATCTCCAGCGCGTCATCTGCAGGATGTGGTCGCCAACGGACGCGGAGCTGGGGAGAGCCGGCGCGGACCAGTGGGACGACTGCGAGCACCTCGTCCTGCATTCCGCCCCACAGGAACCGTCCTCCAAGGCGTGAGTCGCGATGCGTGTAGTTAGACATCACAAGGAGGCGAGGGGGGCTCCCCTCCCGACGAACGTGGGGCTTCACCGTTCGCGCCGGTAGGCCTGTGACGAGCACGTTTTCTCCGAGGGGCAGGAGCGTGCGCGCATCCGAACGTGACCATACGCAGACGATATCCGCCTGGGGGTTGGTGTCGCCCGTCCAATCTCCGTGGTAGCCGTGGCTGTGCTCGACGCTTTGGGCTCCTGCCCGGGATAGAGTCACGGAGGCGGACGCAACATTGGGCGCTGCCGTCGAACAGAAGAGAACCGTGCTGCCCGCCAGGTAGCGCCGGCGCGCCGCGCGGACTGAGGCGCGATGGGCCGTCACCGCGCGCGAGAGGTCCAGTGTTGCCAAGGTTGCAAGCGCCCACGCGTGGTCGGTTAGGTCGACCGGAACGCCCGACAGATCGACGTCCGCTCGCCGGCTGAGTCGCCACAGCGCCGTGACGCTCTTGATGCCGCTCGCGAGGAGCTCGCTCGCGAATACCCCAACGTTTTCGGCGCCCACTGCCTGGTCCACAGGGCATCGGTCGAGGCACGCATGCAGTTCGCCGAGACCGGGCCAGAGCTCGCTCGATGCCCTCGAGCGCATGGTCGCTTCGTCGCGCTTGCCCGCCGATAGAGTCCCGACGAGCAAGATGCCGAGCGGCTCCCGCGTGGCCGCGTCTACCGCAAACGCATCGAGGAGATTCTTGTTGATCCGATACCAGTCGGGAACGAGCGCAACCCACGTTCGCGGAGAGGGCCGGCTGCGCAGCTCCTGCTCGCGACGCTTCCGTAGCATCCGCCGTGTCGGCGCCGCGAGGCGAAAATCGCGCACCGCGCGGACGATGGTTCCTGCGAGCGCTAAAACTGCGTGCGCTGCGAGGCGAGCCGCCCAAGGCGTGATCGCAGTTCCAGCGGCGCGGCCTCGCCCCTCGACGACCTTCGCCCCCGACGGCGCGACGAACGATTTCAGCGCGGCCTCCTGCGCGCGAGAGCCGATGATATGAAACCGCGCGCTCGGGAACGCCGACGCTAGACCGCGACCAACAGGACAAGCGAGCAACGTCGGCTGGAAGATTCGCGAGCACGCCGAACTGAAGAGCGCGCGGCCGACATCTGCTTCGAGGCTCCCTCGGAACATCTCCGAGAGCCACGTTTTGAGCGCGCGCTGCTGCGGCGCGCTGACCTCGGACGAACGCATCGTGTGGAGCGCCCCGAGTTCGGTGAGAGTCAACCCAGGGGCGTCGAAGACCCACGCCGGCCAAGTGTGCCGCAGCGTGACGGCGGGCGCGAGCAGGCGAACGGACTTGCCGTCAGCGAGCAATCGCCGGGCCTCCGCAAAGCCTTCGTCGATGTCCGCTGCCGGCATCACTACTACGACGTCGGTTTCGAGCACGGACCCGTCCGGCGTTGGACAGCAGGGTCGGACGGTGAAGCGCGTCAGCTTCGAGGCGAGCAGCTTGGAAACGTTGGGTACGGGTCCACTCACGCAGATTTGCGCGCCACGACGTTCCAGAGCTCGAGCTGATGGGTCATTCCACCCACGCTCCAGGCAACGGTATCGATGGTCTTCTGCGAGAAGCCGGAAAAGAGATCGTCGACCTGCGGTCGTCCGACGAAGAGAATAAATCCTTTGCCGGCAAAAGGACCTTCGCTGACCTCGCGGAACCCGCCCGGCTCAACGTTCGTTCCGAGGCCGTAGCCCCACGACCGATCCGTGAACATCGTGGAAAGGAAGGTGCCCCCCGGCTTGAGGACCCGAAGCACCTCGGCGACCACACGCTTGCACTGACTGAACGCGTTGCAGCACAGCGCGCCGTTCTCGATCACCCCGTCGAACGACGCGTCTCCCCACGGCAGCGCGACGAAGTCTCCGACGCGCGCGTCGCACGTGAGGTTCTCACTGCGGAGCCGCTCGGACAGGCGATCGATCGCAGTTCGCGAGCCGTCGATTGCCGCCACGTCGAAGCCCTCGCGGGCCATGAACCACGTGCACGCGCCCGGGCCGGAGCCGAGGTCGAGGAGGCAAACCTTCTTTCGATCGGATGCACGGTAGAACTGCCGCGCGACGAAGCGGACGACGTGTTCGGACGGGTACTTGCCCCACTCCTGCTCCTTGAAAACGTCCTCCCAAACAGGATCGAAGCTCGGCCCGCTGCTATTCGTTTCCATCGCGTTCGTCTCGTCCTCGTCGCTTGTGGTGCGGCGCTGTTCACGGCCGTTCAGATCTGCGCGCCCTACGACGGACGATACCCCAACAGCTAGGTGGGGGCGAGGCCGGTGCGCTGCTTCCACGCAGCCACGGGGCCATCGAAAGCAGGTGCATCGGTCACCACGAGCGCAGCCCATGCGTGAGCTCGCGACCCCCGGACGTTCGCTTAAAGCGGCGGACGCCATCGTCGAGCCTGGTCGTCGCGCCTCCGCCAACGCCCGCGAGGCCTCGCTCGTGCGCGCGCTCGAACCCAGCTTGCATGTGCATCGCCATCGAGTAGTTTGCAGGCACCACGTTGCGCTCCGAGATGGAAATAACCCCACATCGGGCCCCACAGAACAGTATTTACCGCGACTATGCCGTGCTCGTCGACGCGTGTGACGAGCTCGGCCTCCCGCATGGCGTGCAGCGCGGCGAAATGCTCCGCAGAAGATCGGAGCTCCGGCCGGCTGTCTTTTCAGTCCGTGGCCCGGGGGTAGACGTTGCCGAACGCCATCCAGTCCTCCACGTCATTCCAGCGGAGAATGCTCTGGGCGGCTCGGCCGCGCCTCCGGCGGTTGCGGTGTTAGCTCTCCGCGCGGTCCCACGCGACTTCGAGCCAGTGATCGAGGTCGACGAAGTACTTCTGCCGGTCAGACCTGACGCGCGCGTCGGGGGGCAGCCACGTCTCTTACCCGAGCAGCGGGTGCAGCCGGAAGAACGCCGCGAGGCTCTGCTGAGCCGCGGCCTTCCACTTCCACACGCTCCTCGCGGCAGCGAGCTCATCCGGCTAAGGAGCTCCGACGACGAGCGGTCCGCCGTAACCGTTTGCCGTCTGGAGGTCGAATGCGCGCCCTTCTGACGGCCGCGCGTCGATCGGGATCTTCCGCACGCTCACGTGGAGCCAGAGCGCCTCGCCGGTTACGCGCCACACCAACGGCTCGCTGTCCCCGTTTACTCGATGCAGCTCCGGGTACGACGGCGTGAAGTGGACGTCGAGCAGCCACGGTGGCAGCGACTCCAGCAGCTCCCCGTCACCGCCTTCAGCACTCTCGATGGTTGCGGCGATTGTGGTCTGTCAGACAAGTGGAGCTTGGGAACACCCGGTGCCGTGATCCGAACGACAGCGAAAAGTTATATGACGGCCGTGGCGTGGCTATCGCGCGGCGTCCTCGGCCACCATCCCGGTCCCGGTCTCGTACGTGGTTACGGACTCCCCGCTCGTGGTCGCGCCACGCGAAGTCGATGAGGGCTGGACGATGAACCGCAGTGTGATCGTGCACGGAACGGGCTCCATCGGGCTCCGCCATCTCGCCGTGCTTCGCGGAATGCCCGACGTCGTCCCGATCGCGGTTCCGGTCCGCGAGCAACGCGCGCCCGAGCTCGCGGCGGACGGATGGCGAACCGCGTCGAGCATAGACGACGGCGTTCGCATGGGAGCTAAGCTCGCGATTATCGCGACGGATACGGCACGCCACGACATCGACGTCTGCCGTGCGCTCGAGGCAGGGCTCGACGTCCTCGTCGAGAAGCCGCTGTGCGCACATGCTTCGAGCATCGAACGCGTCGCCGCGGCGATGCGCACTACACGCCGGCAGGTGTTCGTGGCCCAGAACCTCCGCTTCCACGTGGGTCTACTCCGCTTTCGCGAGCTGATTCCGAAGGTCGGGCGCGTCCACGCGGTTCGCATCGAATGTCAGTCCTATCTTCCCGAGTGGCGCCCGGGCTCGGATTACCGGCGGGCGTATTCGGCACGCGCCGAGGACGGCGGCGTTCTTCGCGACCTCGTTCATGAGATCGACTACGCCACATGGATCTTCGGCCGTCCCGACCGGGTTTTCTGCAGCTTTGCGAGCCCAGGCTCGCTCGGCATCGCGGCGGAGGAGGCGGCGGATCTGCTCTGGCATGACCCGAGCGGGCTCGCCATGTCGCTAAGGCTCGACTACCTAACCCGCGCCACTCGGCGACGCATGACGGCATTCGGCGATCAGGGCGAGCTCGAATGGGATGCCGTTGCGCAGACCGTGCGGATTGCTTTGCACGGCGCCGCCATCGAGATCGAGGAGAACGCGCAGGAGCGCGATGCGATGATGCGCGCGCAGTTCGGGGCGTTCCTCGCAGTGACCTCCGGCGGAGAGGCCGGCACACTCGCGACCTTCGACGACGCCGCGTTCGCGGTCGCCTTGTGCGACGCGGCGCGAGCTTCGGCGGGGTCGCTGCAAACCGAAGTGATCGAAACGAGGAAGGCAGAATGAGCGCGCGACCGGTGCTTGCCATCATTCCCGCCCGCGGAGGCTCGAAGGGGCTCCCCGGGAAGAATGTCCGACTGCTTGCCGGGCTGCCTCTGATTGCCCATTCGCTCCGGCTCGCGCGGATGTGTCCGGAGATCGATCGCTGCATCGTCAGCACGGATGACGAACGAATCGCCGCCACCGCGCGCGAACACGGTGGCGACGTCCCGTTCGTCCGACCGGCAGCGCTCGCGCAGGACGACACACCGATGATGCCGGTGCTTCAGCACGCGCTCCTCGAGGTCGAGCGCCTCGAAGGACGCCGTTACTCCAGCGTCCTTCTCCTCGACCCAACGAGCCCGGGCCGGCTACCGGACGACGTGTCGCGGGCGCTCGCGATCCTCGAGGGCGATGAAGCATGCGAAGGTGTCGTCGGGTGCTCGCGTCCTACGTTCAACCCGTTCTGGGTCGGCCTTGTCGAACGCGAGGGGTACGTCGTGCCGGCATTCGAGGGCGGCTCGAGGTACGCCCGCCGCCAGGACGTCCCGCCGTTCCTTCGGATCAACGGCGCGCTTTACCTTTGGCAGCGCCACATTGTCGCTGAAGCTACGGCGTTATGGATCGAACGGCCCCACCGCGCGCTCGAAATTCCCGAGGCACGAGCGTTCTCCATCGACGACGCTTATGAGTTTCAGGTCGCGGAATTGCTCGTGGGAGCCGGGTTGGTTCACCTCCCCTGGCTCGAGCCCCCGTGAGGCGGATGGGTGAACGCCCGGCGCTCCGGCGGCATCGAACGGCGTCAGCCCGAGGTCCGGTCACCAGCTGTTGGAGTGCCTGAGGCCAGCCCGGTCCGCACCTCTTGCACACCTGAACGTCGACAAGGGCCCCCGCACCAAAGGACAAGCAGCTTGTGGGAGCCCGTGCGGCGGTCTATGAAAGATTCCCTTTTCGCCGCTCGTCGAGCGCAAGGTCGTCACGTGCCGAAAGCCTCCGCCAGCGAGTCATTTGAGAACTGCATCATTCCGCTCGGCGGTCGGCTTCACGACGCGATGGTGGCGCTCGAGCAGAGCTCGCTGGAGATCGTCCTCGTGGTCGATGGCGACAAGCGGCTTGTCGGCACGCTCACCGACGGTGACGTACGCCGTGCGCTCCTCGCGAACGCCACGCTCGGGTCGCCGCTCGCGCCGTTCGTCCAGCGCGTGTTCACCTGCGTCTCCAAACGTGCGAGTCGCACGGAGGTCATCGACCTGATGCAGGCGCGACGGATCGGCCAGATCCCGATCGTCGATCACAACGGATGCGTCGTCGGCGTGCATCTCCTCCACGAGGTCGCCGGCTCGCCGGAACGAACGCAGTGCGCGATCGTGATGGCGGGGGGCCGCGGGAGCCGCCTCGGTGCCATCACCAACAACATTCCGAAGCCAATGCTTCGCGTCGCGGGCCGACCCATCCTCGAGCGGATCGTGCTTCATCTCGTGGGGTTCGGCGTTCGTCGCATCTTCCTGTCGATCAACTATCTCGGCGGTGTGATCGAGAAGCACTTCGGGGACGGGCGCTCGTTCGGGTGCTCGATCGAGTACCTCCGCGAAGAAAAGCCGCTCGGGACCGGTGGTGCGCTGTCACTCTTGCCGACCCCGCCGACCGAGCCAGTGCTCGTCATGAATGGTGATCTCGTCACGACCGCCGACCTCGGTACGATGCTCGACGAGCACATGCGCGTTCGCCCCGCCGCCAGCATCGCCGTTCGTCGTTACCTACACCGTGTTCCTTTCGGCTGCCTGGAGGTCGAGGGCTCAGCGGTTCGCGGTATCGTCGAGAAGCCGACGTTCACACAGCTCGTGAATGCCGGTATCTACGTCTTCGAGCCCCACGTCATCAGCCGCGTCCCGCGTGACGAAAACTATGGCGTTCCGACGCTCATCGAGGACTGTCTCGCGCGCGGCGAGAAGGTTTCGGCGTTCGAGATCCTCGACGACTGGATCGACGTCGGTCAAAGCGACAGCCTCGAGCTGGCGCGCGGAGGAGCACCGTGAGCCTCAAAAGTCGGAAGGTCCTTGTTACGGGGGCGGACGGGTTCATCGGGAGCTGCCTCGTCGAGCGCCTCGTCGAGATCGGCGCCGACGTTCGAGCCTTCTGCTTGTACAACTCGAACGGCTCATGGGGCTGGCTCGACGACGCACCCGCAGCGATCAGGAAATCCATCGACGTTCGGCTCGGCGACATCCGGGATGCCCGGTTCGTCGACGAGGCCTCTCGCGACGTCGAGGTGATCTTCCACCTGGCGGCGTTGATCGCGATTCCGTATTCGTATGTGGCGCCGCAATCGTTCGTCGATACGAACGTTCATGGCACGGTCAATGTGCTCGAGGCGGCACGACGCCACGGCACAGGCCGCGTCATCCACACGTCGACGAGCGAGGTCTATGGCACGCCAAGCATCTTGCCGATCTTGGAATCGCACCCGCTCAGCGCGCAGTCGCCATACGCGGCGACGAAGGTCGCGGCTGACCAGCTCGCGCTTTCCTACCACTTCAGTTTCGGCGTTCCCGTCACCGTGCTCCGTCCGTTCAACACGTACGGCCCGCGGCAGTCTGCGCGTGCCGTGCTTCCCACGATGATCGCGCAGCTCCTGGCAGGGAACCGAGAGATCGAGCTCGGGCGCCTCGACACTCGACGTGACCTCACGTTCGTGTCCGACACCGTTGATGGCTTCGTCCGTGCGGGGGACGCGTCGGGGCTGGAGGGGGAGACGATCCAGCTCGGTACGGGCCGTACGGTCTCGATCGGCGACCTCTTCGACGTCGCCTGTCGCGCCCTCGGCGTCGAGGCGAGAGCGAAGGTCGACGAGAAACGACTGCGCCCCGACGCGAGCGAGGTAATGGTCCTGCAGAGCGACCCTGCGAAGGCTCTCGCAACACTCGGCTGGCGCCCACAGGTCGAGCTCGAGCAGGGCGTCGAGCGAACGGCGGCGTGGATGCGCGAGAACGAACACCGCTACAGGACCACCTTCCATGTTTGAGGGCTCATGATGCAGCGCTCGGCCCGGCACCCCGCGGCCTCGCAGACGGCTCCTAGGCTCGGCGAGAGCCGCAGCCCCCGTGTCGCGCTCATCGCCGACTCCCTTGGCTTGCCGCGCGAGACGACCAGCCCGCGGGATCGGTCTACCGTCGGTTTCACGCAGACGTACGCATTTCAACTCAAGCGACTCCTCGATTCCGCTGAGCACCTTCGGGGCACCGAGCTCCTCGTCAACGCCAGGCGTAATCGCCTGATGCGCGACGTCGCGGTCGAAGTCCGCGAGGCAATTCTCAACGGCGCCGACGCCATCATCGTCCACGTCGGGATTTGCGACTGCGCCCCGCGCGTGCTCTCGCGTACGATGCATAGCGTTCTCGACCGCGTGCGGCCCGGCATCTTGCAGCAGTGGATCTTGGCGCGGATCTCGAAGAACCGGCGTCTCCTCATCGAAACCGGAAGGCCGAGGGTCTACACGTCCGAACGTCGATTCGCGACCGAGGTCCGAGAGATCTGCAAGATCATGAAGGCGGCGGGCATCACGATGGGAGCCTTCGTTGCCGTTGCGCCGCCGGACGACGAAATGGAAGCGCGCTCGCCGGGATACGAGAAGAACACGCGACGGTATAATGCGATCCTTGCGGATGAAGCGCGTGCGGCCGGCTTCGTCTTGCTCGATATCGCCGGACGTGTAGGCGGCCCGTCGCGGATGCGCGAGCTCTCCGTGGAGGGGCAACATTTCAACGCGGAGGGCAACGCGCTCGTCGCGGTCATGATTCACGAGGAGCTCGTGAGAGCGTTTCCGGCGCGGGTTCTATCGTGAGGGCGGTCGTCCTTGGTGTTGGCCGGATGGGCCAGAGGCACATCCTGGCGCTCCGCCAGATGGGCGTCGACATCGCCGGTGTCGCGGACCCTCGCGAACAGAGTCGTGCCAGCGTCCTCAAAGACCTCGGAGTGCCGCACGACGATATGTTCGACGACCCCGAGAGGCTGCTTCGCGAGCGGCATCCGGAGTGCGTCGTCATCGCCAGCACGGCGCCAGCGCATGCGGGTCTGGTCGCTGCCGCCGCTGAGAACGGCGCTCGCTACATTCTCTGCGAGAAACCCATGGCGACATCGCTCGATGAGTGCGACGCGATGATAGCGGCGTGCAAATGCCGTGGCGTAATGCTCGCCATCAACCACTCGGGCCGTTTTCTCCCGACATACGCGGAGACGAAGCGGCTGATCGAAGCTTCGGCGTTTGGCGGCTGGAGTAGCATCAGCGTGATCGGCGGGAACCTCGGTATTGCGATGAACGGCACACACTACTTCGAGCTGCTGCGGTGGCTCTCGGGGTCGCCGCCACGCGAAGTCTCCGCGTGGTTCTCGCCAGAGAAGGTCGCGAATCCTCGCGGCGTCGAGTTTGAGGACCGGGCGGGCTCGGTTCGAGTCGTGACGGCGAACGGGAAACGTCTCTACCTCGAGATCGGCGCCGAGCAGGGACACGGCGTCTGGATGAACGTCGCGGGCCGCCACGGTATCCTTGCGATAGACGAGATGGACGGGACGATATTCGAGTCCGTCCGCGACGCCGAGCATGCGAGCGCTGCGACGACGCGATACGGGATGCCTGGGGCGAAGCGCCGGCACGAAGTCGCCGCCGCCGACGCCGTTGCCGGGGCCAGGTCGATGCTGGAGGCTCTTCTCACCGGCGGCGACTATCCAACGGGTGAACACGGACGCCTCGCGATTGCGACGCTCGTCGCGGCGCACCTCTCACACGATGCGGGTGGCGCGCCGGTCTCTGTCGACGAGGCGGCGCGGACGGCGCACGCGCGGAGGTTTGCGTATGCCTGATCCGACGTGCCGCGTCGCAATCGTCGGCGCCGGCTATACGGCTCGGGAGCACGCGCGAGCATTCGCTGATGTCCCCGGGGTCGTTCTCGCGGGAATCGCGAGCCGGACGCACGCTCGCGCCGAGGCGCTCGCGGCCGAGATGGGCGTGCCGCTCGCGTGCGGCTCGGTCGCGGAGCTGTGGGAACGGACGCAAGCGGACCTCGTGGTCGTCACGGTGAACGAGCTGTCGACGAACGCTGTCTGCAAGGCGTGCTTCGAGCATCCCTGGACGGTCCTCGTCGAGAAGCCTCCGGGGTACACCCTGGATGACGCCCTCGACATCGAGAGCGCCGCGAACGCTCAAAACCGTCGCGTGCTCGTAGCGCTGAACCGACGTTCGATGGGGACGACCGTCGAAGTATCCGCCGCGCTCGCGTCGGCGACAGGACCGCGATTCGTGAAGGTCCAGGATCAGGAGGATACTGTCGCGGCCCTCGCCAATGGACATCCAAAGGCGGTCGTGGATCATTGGATGTACGCCAACGCGATCCACATGATCGACTACCTGCGCATTTTCGCGCGTGGGGCGGTCACCGCCGTCGAACGCATCACGCCTTGGAATCCGGAGCGTCCGGGCGTCGTGCTCGCGCATGTCCGGTTCGACAGCGGAGACTCGGGGCTCTACGAGGGGATCTGGCACGCGCCGGGACCCTGGGCCGTGTCGGTCACCGTGCCTGAGCGCCGCTGGGAGCTTCGCCCGCTCGAAGTCGCGCATGAACAGCGGCGCGGAGAGAAAGCGTGCAAGTTGTCGAAGCACCCGCGAGACGATGCGTTCAAGCCCGGATTTCGCCTTCAGGCAGAGCGCGCGAGGGATGCAGCCATGCTAGGCAGCACGGACACCGGACTCGCCACGATCGGCAGCGCGATGGAGACGATGCGTCTGATCAGCGAAATCTTCAGGACCTGACCCTTTCGATGGACAAATCTCCCGGCAACCGCGAGGTGCGGAAGCTCGGCGCCAGCTCGCTTCTCTACCTCTCCGTCACGTTCGTCACCCGAGGGCTCAACGTTCTTCTGTTGCCCGTATACGCGCGGCGGCTCTCGCCGGACGACTTCGGCATTCTCGCGATCACGTCGACGTTGACCGTGCTGCTGAGCGGCGTCGCGACGCTCGGCGTCTCCGGCGCCGTCACGCGTATGCACCACGCCGCATCGTCCGATGAGGAGAGGCGTCGCTTCTACGGATCGCTGTTCATCTTCCTCGCGGTGCTTCCTGGCCTTGCGGTGTTTGGCTTCGAGCTTGCGGCCGCGCACGGCTTCACGGGCCTGAGACACGTGGCTTTCGTCCCATACCTGCGGCTCGCGACCTACGCAGCGTGGCTGTCCGGCTGGATGCCCGTCGTGATCGGCCACTACATGGTCCGAGAGCGACCACGCGTGACGGGAACGCTCCAGACGTTCTCCGCGCTTTCCCAAGTCGGGTGCATGCTCCTCTTCGTCGTCGTATTCGCGCAGGGGGCGGTCGGCGCGGTCAGAGCAGCAGTTCTTTCTGCCGGACTCCAGGCAATCGTCGCCATCGTGATTCTCGTACGACTGAGCTCCGTCCCGCGATCGATCGAGCCGCTTCGGCGCGCCCTCGCGTTTAGCATCCCGCTCGTGCCGCACTCGCTCTCGCAGTGGGGCCTCGCTGTCTCCGACCGCTATATTCTCGAGCGCTCGGTCAGCAGCGTCGAGCTTGGCCTCTATGCCATCGCCTACCAGTTTGCCGACCTCGCGATGATGGTCGCCGCAGCCGTCAATGCGAGCTTCTCGCCGATGGTGATCCGACTCCTGAAGGATCCCGAGCAGGCGTCGATCGTTCCTCGCCTCGGGACCTACTCGTTTGGCGCTATGCTCTTTGCGGCGCTCGGGGCCGCGATGTTCGGCGGAGACGTGATCCGGCTTGCGATGCCCCCTGTTTTTCACGGAGCGGCGGCGTATGTCCCACTTGTGGTCCTCGGCGCTGCGTTCTACGGCGTCTACCTGGTTGTCGCGCAGGGCACGGTGTACTCGATGAAAATGGGAGCCGTGCCCATCATGACGCTTCTCGCATGCGGCGTGAACGTCGGGCTGAACCTCGTGCTGGTGCCTCGGTTCGGCGCGATGGCGGCCGCCTTCACAACGGCGGTGAGCTATGCCCTGCTTGCGGTCCTTCACGGGCTGCTGTCGCACCGGCTGTACCCCATCCCGTGGGAGTACGGCCGTATCCTTATGCTCCTTGCCGTAGGCGTCGTCGTCTGGTTCCTCGGTCGCGCGCCGTGGGTCAGCAGCGCCGTCGGCATCATCGGGTGGAGGGTGTTCTCGTTATCCGTCATCTTCCCTGGATTGCTTCTGATCTTGCGCTTCCTCCGCCCCGATGAGCTGAGCGCGTTGGGCGCGATCGCGCGGCGCGTCCTCCGCTTTGCGCCTGCGGGCTCGCGTCTGGATTGACGATCGCGCGGGTGCTTGACTAACTTAGGAACATGGTCAGCACAAGGACGCGCGCCCGGGTGGAAGCGGCTCTACGGCCGCTAAAAGAGCGGGTGAAGGCGATCTTCGATACGGCGCCCGTCGTCCCCTCGTTCGGCGGTTATCTCTGGTTCAAGGCAACGCACTCGGAGACGCTCTCGAAGTACCGCAATGGCGATCGCGCCATCGTCGACGCCATGAAGCGAGACGGCTTCGTCGTCCTTCACAACCATTACTCCGAGGACTTCTGCAAGCAGGCTGTCGACGACATCGAGTCGATCTTCGAGACCAAGCCGCAGTACGTGCGGCAGTCGAACGACATGCGGATCTTCGGCGCCGAAGAGCTGTCCTCGACGGTCACGAAGTTCCACTCCGAGAAGTGGCTGAATGATCTCTCCAGCCACTACTCGTGTGCGAAGACGGCGACCGTGTTCACGCTTGCGAGCCGCGTCGCGCCCGACATTTGGGAAGACTCCCCGGCACCGACGTGGCACCGCGACTTGCGGTATCGACAGTTCAAGGCCTTCCTCTATCTGGCCGAGGTCAATGTCGATAACGGCCCGATTCAGGTCGTCCGTCGATCGCACTGCATGCCCCAGTATCTTCGCGACGTCCACGCCGGTCCGCTGCCCTTCACCTCGAACTCCTTCTCGGACGACCAGATCGCGCGCATCGTCCGCGACGACCCGTCGCGGCTGACCACGATCACGGGCGGGGCTGGCACACTCATCCTCGCCGACGTGGGCATGCTCCACCGCGGTAGCCCTCCGCGGAGCGGACGTCGTTATGCGCTGACGAACTACTACTTCGAGAAGGCGTACATCACACGCGACCGAATCGTGAGCGCGTTCAACCCGGTCAATGTCGAGAAGACGATGGACCTCCTCAAGACCTGGTAGCACTGGCGCCGCGCGCTCAGTTCCGCAGAAGCAGCAACTCCAGCGGCAAGGGCGCATCGGGAGCGAGCCTTCGACACGCTTCGATCAGTGCCGCCCGCTCGTAGGCGACGCGCCGAATTTCGCAGACCACGCCGTCCGCGCTCACGTCGACGGTCGCGTAGCTCGCGCGGAGATCGCCATCGCGCGGCTGTCCGCATGAGCCTGTGTTGAGCAGCGTCGTCGAGCCCACCATCCGCACTAGCGGCCGGTGGGTATGCCCCATGACGACGAGGTCCGCGCCAAGCGCCTCGAACCGCTCGAAGGCGTCGTGATTCGGGTAAACGTACTCGTCCGCCGGGCGCCACGGGCTGCCGTGCACAAGCGTGACGCGCCGGCCCTCGAACTCGAGCTCTCGGAGGCAAGGCTGCGCGGCGAGCCAGTCGATCTCCTCCTCCGTCAGCGCACCGGCGGCGAGCGCGAGGGAAGGGCCGTAGCGGCGTAGGTAGTCCGCAGCCGGAGGAACCGCGATCGCGTGGGGAAGCGTCCGTCCGAGATGTGCGAGGAAGTACAGATCGTGATTGCCCGCGAGGCAGACTGCATCGAGCTCGCGGAGGCGGCGCATGATCGTCGGACCCTCGAAGTAGTACCCAAGCAGGTCGCCCGTGAAGACGAGCTGGTCGACGGGGCCCATGTCCGCCAGACATGCCTCGAAGCCTGCGCGGTTGCCGTGGACGTCCGAGAGAATCCCGAGCCGCATCACAGGCTCCGCCGTCGCGCGGCGACCAGCTCGGCGACTCCACGCGCAAGCGACACGTCGGCGCTGACGCCGAGGAGCGACCGCATCCGCCTCACATCGACGACCGCACGGGTCGCCGGGGATGGCGTGACATCGATCTCGTCTTCCGGCCGATTGCACGCCGTGAGCACCGTGCGTGCGAGGTCCGCGATGCTGGTCTCGACACCCGCGGCGACATTGCAGATGCCCGATGCCTCGATCTCCGCGGCTCGAACGACGGCACGCGCCGCGTCCGCGACATGGAGGAAATCGGCGTGCGCACCACTGCCCGCGCGGACCCGTTCGCCGGCGATCGCCACGTCGATGAACGACGGGAGCACGCCGGTCCACGTCATCCCCGTTCCGTAGAGCGCAGACAACCGGAGCACGAGACACGACATCCCGGCCCCGGCCCCGATCGCGCCGACCATCATCTCTCCAGCGAGCTTGGACGACGCGTATGCGGTGACAGGCCCCACGGGGTAGCAATGCGCGTCCTCGGTGAGCGGCACCGGCCAGGGACGCGTGCCGACGACGAGCGTCGAGCAGTGAACGATCCTCCGGATGCCGCGGCCCGCCGCCCACTGCGCAACATTCGCCGCTGCGGTGGTGTTCGCGGCAAACATGGCTGCGTGCTCGCTCAGGGGGCTCGACGCGGTCGGGACGCGCGCGGCGCAGTTGATCGCCACGTCGGCGCTCAAACGCAGTGCTTCGAGCGCGCTGCCATCGGCAAGGTCGGTGACCTCGGTGCGCGTCACTCGTGCGACCTCGTGCCCGGCCGTCGCCAGCGCATTAGCTACCGAGTGGCCGAGAAACCCGCTCGCGCCGAACAACGCGATCTTCATCCGCCCCTGCGCGGCGTGACGAACGGCATCGCCTCCGCGACTGGCGCCTCGAGCTGTCCGGTCGTCGCGAACCCACGCAGGCTCGCCTCCTCGACGAAGATGTCCGACCATGCCCGGAACACCGCGCCTGCGCGCAGCTTCGGTGGCGCAATCGGTGCGCCCGTCAGCACCTGCTCGACGATAGCCTCCACCTCGTTGAACCCGAACATCGCCCGCAGCGGGGTGGTGCCGCTGAATCTAGCGTTGACCTCGAAAATTACTGGGCGGCCGTCGCGCTCGCGAAACTGGAAGTTGCACGGCCCCTCGACGCCGAGTTTGCGTGCGACCTCGGCGATCGCCGCCTCATGACGATGGCTCCCGTCGTGGTAGGCGCGGTACGTGTTGCCGTCGCGCAGGTCGCGCCGCAGAACGACGACGCCACCGACGTCGCCTTTCCAGCCGACGCAGCCGGCAGTGAACTCGCCGGGCTGCTCCGGCAGGTGTTCCTGGACGATGAGATCACTCCCGGTCGCGAGGACCGCCTCAAGGGCCGCGGCGTCCGGGATCACGCGCGCCCCAACTGAGCGCGCGCCCCGCCGCGGCTTCGCAAACAGCGGATAGCCGCAGTCGGCGGCGAGCGTCAGGGACGCGGCGCGATCGCATGCGAGCGCGGAGCGCGGGTAGGGGAGCCCGGCTTCGCGAAGGAACTCGGCGGTGCGCCATTTGTCATCGGCAATCTCGACGACCTCGGGGGAGCTGACGACGACGGTCGCCCCGCGCTCGGCCAAACGCGTCTTTTCGCGGGCGAAGAGCGCAAGTTCCACGTCGGTGCCGACCAGAACGATCCGGATGTCGTCACGCTCGATGATGCGCTCGATCGCGGCGATGAACTCCGGATCGTTCGCCATCGGGATCGTCCGGGCGCGGTCACCGAGCCAGTGCCCCGCCGCGCGATAATCCGGATCGGCGGTGACGATCCCGACCGGGCGCGGGATCGTGCGGAGGAGCCGCAGAACACCGTGACCGACCAGCGCGCCGGCTCCCGTCACGAGAACGTTGACCATCGGTCAGCTCTGCGCACGCCTGACGGCGTACTGCTTCATCACGTCTCGCAGCGCGACGTCGACCGGCCGCATCGTCACGCCGAGGGCTGCGAGGTTGCCGCTCGCGAGAATGCAGTTCGACCTTCCGACCTTCGCGAGCCCGCGCTTTACGAGCTCGTCGTTGTCGATAAGATCGACGGAATGTGAAGGATCGACGAGCTCCTTGTAGAGCGCGAGCAGATCGCGATGTCGCAAGGTGCCCGGGTTCGTGGCGTGGAACACGCCGGTGGCGCGTCGTTCGATAAGCGCGGCGATGACTTTGACGAGATCGTCGACGACGGTCACCGAGTTTTCGACGTCGATCACCTGGCGATAGCTCGCGAGCTTCGTGATCAGGTTGCGCGGCCCCGGGCGTCCGTCGATGGGCATGCGCAGCCGCGCGATCCCGACGTTCGGGGTCTTCGAGAGGACGAGGTCTGCGGCGTATTTCGTCCGCGAGTACAACGAGGACGGGTTCGCGAAGTCGTCCTCACGCCAACCGCCGGGGGAGGGGGAGGGGCCGTAGAAGACGCAGCCGGACCCGAGGTGGAGAAGGTAGACGTCCTTGGCTGCACACGCGCGTGCGAGCGCCAGCGGGCCCTCGGTGTTCGACCGAAAGGTCTCCCGCGGATGTGACTCGCACCAGTCGACGTTCGGTCGTCCGGTCTTGCCGGCCGCATTGACGACCGCTTCCGGTTGGTGTTCGGCGAGCGCCGCAGTGACCGCAGCCTCGTCGGCGATGTCGGCTGGGTGGAGGACCGCGCCGGGCAGTTGTTCTCCGAGGCGCTTTCCCATGAAGCCGCGACCAAACACCAGGACCTTCATAAATGCCTCACTGTTCCTTCTGGCGACGTCTACGCTCGAGAGCTACTTCTGCGCGAGCTCGACGATGCAGTCATCGCCGACAAGCAACGAGATTGCGCCGGGTCGGCTCGTGCCGGGATGGACGACGACACGGCGCCCGACGAGCGAGTCTTCGAGCCGGTCGATGTCCTCGACGCGGCTGCCCTCCATCAACACCGAGTGTTCGACGCCGGCGCGCTCGATGATGACATTCTCGCCGATGCTCGTAAATGGGCCGATCCGCGCGTTGACAAGGCGTGCACCTGCGCCGACCACGACCGGCCCGCGGATCGTCGAGTTGACGACCGACGCCCCCTTCTCGATGCGAACGCGTCCTACGATCCTCGTCGCCCCGTCGATCTCGCCTTCGATTCCGTGGACGAGCCAGTCGTCGAGAACGGTGTCGTTCGCGAGAAGAAGGTCGTCCTTCTTGCCGGTGTCGAGCCACCATGTCGTGACACGGTCGAAGCGCACGCGTCCACCAAGTGCGATCAGCTTCGAGATGGCATCCGTGATCTCGAGCTCACCGCGCGGCGATGGCGAAATCTGGGCGATCGCGTCGTAGATGGTCGGCCGGAACAGGTAAATGCCAACGAGCGCCAGGTTCGACTTGGGAACGGCCGGCTTCTCGACGAGCTGCGTCACGTTCCCTTCCGCATCGACCTCGGCAACTCCGAAGCTCGACGGATTCGGGACCTCCTTCAGCATCACGCTCGCGGCGAGCTCCGGCGACGTGTGGAAGCGCGCGACGGCATCCTTCACCTTGCTGCCGATGAGGTTGTCGCCGAGGAACATGCAGAAATCGTGATTGCCGATGGCGCTCCGGGCCGTGAGCACCGCGTGCGCGAGGCCACCGGGCTTGTCCTGGACGACGAACGAGATGTGCGCGCCCCATCGCGACCCGTCACCGAGCGCCGACCGCACCTCGGCCCCCGTCTCGGGAGAGATGATGACGACGATCTCGACGATGCCGGCATCGACGAGGTTCTCGACGACGTAGAAGAGGATTGGTTTGTTGGCGACCGGAACGAGCTGCTTTGCGCCGGTGTACGTGAGCGGACGCAGCCGCGTGCCTGCGCCGCCAGCGAGCACCAAGCCCTTCATTGCGCGCTCCCGCCCGAGCTCGCCAGTCCAAGGCGCTCGCGCCGATAACGTCCGGACGTGATCTCTGCACACCACGCAGAGCGGTCGAGATACCAGGCGACCGTGCGACGCAGCCCCTCCTCAAAGGAGTGCGCCGGCTTCCACTGCAGCTCGCGCTCCGCTTTCGACGAGTCGACCGCATACCGAAGGTCGTGCCCCGGGCGATCGGTGACGAATTGCAGGAGCTTGCGCGAAGTGCCGCCGGGGTTTCCGCTCAGCTCGTCGACGAGATCGCAGATCCCGTGCACGACGTCGAGGTTCCTTCGCTCACTGCGGCCGCCGAAAAGATACGTCTCGCCCGGACGACCGCGCTCGATGGCGAGCCGGATACCCTCGCAGTGATCCTCGACGTAGAGCCAGTCGCGCACGTTCGCGCCAGCGCCATAGACCGGCAGGGGTCTGCCCTCGACGCAGTTGAGGACCATGAGCGGGACGAGCTTCTCGGGGAACTGGAACGGGCCGAAGTTGTTCGAGCAGTTCGTCGTGATCGTGGGCACGCCGTACGTGTGGTTGTACGCGCGCACGAAGAGATCGCTCGCGGCCTTCGACGCCGAGTACGGCGAGTTCGGTGCGTACGCGGTCCCTTCGTGGAAGTACCCGGTTGGTCCTAGAGAGCCGAAGACTTCGTCGGTCGACACGTGGACGAAGCGGAAGCGAGCGCGGCTGTCGGCGGACAGCGACGGGAGGTAGCGCCGCGTCGCGTCGAGCAGGCGAAACGTACCGACCACGTTCGTCTGGACGAACTCATCCGGTTCGTCGATCGACCTGTCGACGTGGGACTCGGCGGCGAAGTGGACGATCGCGTCCGGGCGATGCTCGGACAGCAGGCGCGTGACGAGGTCGCCGTCGCAGATGTCGCCTTCGACGAACACGTGGGCCCTTGAGGTGCCGTGGACGTCCCGGAGGTTGGCGAGGTTGCCTGCGTAAGTCAGCTTGTCGAGGGTGACAACGCGTGCAAACTCCGAGCGCAGCGTGCGGAGGACGAAGTTGGAGCCGATGAACCCGGCGCCGCCCGTGACGAGTAGCGTTCGAGCGCGAGGCAACATTCTGAGGTCTCCTTAGCCGTGGTCCAGGGCGGTCGCAAGCGCTCGGAATCGGCGCGTGGCGGACTCTCTCCGACCAATCACGCCCGTGCTCGGGTTTGGATGCACGGGCCGTCGATTTCGTTCGATTCGAGGCCGTTCTCGAGACTGAAATACGGGCCGCTTTCGCGGAAAACGTCTCATGCTACGGGTACGCTGATGCCCGATGCGCACCCGCCGTCTCCTCATTCTCTGTCCGTTCCCGAACGGTCGCTCGCCGAGCCAGCGGTTTCGATTCGAACAGTATATCGAGGCGTGGCAGCGCGAAGGCTTCGAGGTCGTGCAGGCGCCGTTCTGGGACGAGGACACTGCGGCCGTCCTCTACAAGAAGGGGTTCACTCGGCGCAAAGTCCTCGGGTTCGTGCGCGGGCTCGGTCGGCGCGCGAAGACGATGCTCAAGGCCAGCCGTTACGATTACGTCTTCGTTCACCTCGGGGCCGTGCCCGCCGGACCGCCGCTCGTCGAAGCGCTATGTTTTATGCGCGGCTGGCGTGTCATCTACGACATCGACGACGCCATCTTCCTCGGCGGTGGATCGGCGGCGAATCCGGTCGTGGGCTTGCTCCGGAGCGGCGCATACGTGAGGTTCGTCGCGAAGCACGCGGACAAAGTTGTGGTCGTGAACCCCTTCCTCGAGACCTGGGCGCGTCGCCTCAATGACGACGTCCGCCTCATCCCGACGACCATCGATCCCCGCTATCACCGGCCGCGACCTGCCGGTACCGATGCCGAGCGCGTAGTCCTCGGTTGGACAGGGACCTTCACGACGAACGTATACCTGGACGTCATTCGCGAAGCGCTCGTCGCACTCCAGAAAGAGCGCGACTTTACGCTTCGGGTGATCTCCGACATCGATCCTGGCTTTCCCGAGCTCACGAACTACGACTTCGTGCGATGGCGCAAGGAGACCGAGATCGAGGATCTCTGGCCGATGGACGTGGGCCTGATGCCGTTGACCGGGGCGCTCGTTGCGAAGGCGAAGGTCGGGTTCAAGGCCATCCAGTACTCCGCCCTCGCCATCACTTCCGTCGTCTCGGACGAAGGGTCGGGCCGCGAAGTAGTCGAGGACGGCGTGACCGGGCTCGTCGTGCAAAACGACACCGCGTCGTGGCTGCGCGCTCTGCGGAGCCTGATCGATGAGCCCACTTTGCGGCGAAGCATGGGGGCCGCCGCACGGGAACGGATCATGGCGCGTTATTCCGTTCCGGCGCAGGAGCCCGCGTATCGATCGCTGCTCAGCGCCCGTTGACGGGCGTACTCCGCGGTGATTGCCTGAGACGCAGCGAAATTCCCGTGCCGCGAGGACCGATGAGAACATTGTCCGATCTGCTGTCGTTGAAGGATCGCGTGGCCATCGTCACCGGAGGCGCGGGCCATATCGGCCTCGCATTCTGCGATGTCCTCGCGGAGCTCGGCGCCAATGTCGTCGTCGTCGACCGCGATCCCGAGATCGCGCGGCAACGCGCGTCCGATGTCGCGTCGCGCGGTAGCGTGCGCGCGCTCGGCATAGGGGTCGACCTCGGGGACTCCGCTGCCGCCGCGAAGATTGTCGGCGAGACGCTGGGTCAGTTTCGCCGCATCGACATCGTTGTCAACAACGCGGCGATCACCGGACAGGCCCTTTCTGCAGGCTACACGGTGCCATTGCCTGAGCAGACGTTCGCGGCGTGGTCGAAGGCGCTCGACGTGAATCTCTCCGCTGCATTCCTGCTCGCGCAAGCGAGCGCGCCCGCGCTCGCGAACTCCGGTCGCGGCGCGATCATCAACGTGTCGTCGATTTATGGAGTCGTGGGTCCCAACATGGGTCTGTACGAAGGCACGCCGATGGGGAACCCGGCCGCGTATGCGGCGAGCAAGGGAGGGCTTGTCCAGCTGTCGCGCTATCTTTCGACAGTGCTCGCGCCGAACGTCCGTGTGAACACGATCAGCCCCGGTGGTGTCGAGCGCGGCCAACCCGAGGCATTCCAAGAACGCTACCGCCGTCTGACGCCCATGGCGCGCATGGGACGGGAAGAGGATCTCAAGGGAGCCCTCGCGTTCCTCGCGAGCGACGCCTCCGCCTACATCACCGGCCAGAACGTCATGGTCGACGGTGGTTGGACTGCTTGGTAGCTCACGCTGGAGAGGGCTGACGGTAGCCGAGCAGCCACGATGGCGCTCGATGGTGGTTACGGGCCCAGGTATCGATGAGAGCTCCGAACGTTGCGTCGTCAGCAACGACGAGACCAACATCGTAATTGCGTAGCTCGCCTCCGACCGAACGCTTGAAGTGGAGCAGGCGGTCATCCGCCGCCGTCGACACGCCTCCACCGAGGTGTACGCCACTGAGGCCGCGCTCGAACGCGCGCTCGAATCCGGCTTGCACCAGGACGTTCATGATGAAATTCGGCGCGTCGATGCGCCGCGCTGCGAGATGGTAGTGACCCCAAACCGGTCCCCAAAGAAACACGTTCGCGGCGACGAGCCCCCGGTCGTCATGCGTTGCGACTAGGTCGACGCCGTCGAGGGCCCGCAGGGCGGTAAAGTATGCCGTGTCGAACGAGAGGCGCGACGGAGCGCCCAAGCGAGCCATGGCCTCGGCGTAGAGCGTCTCGAACGCGGGCCAGTCCTCGGGGCGGTTCCAGCGCGTACGGACGCCCGCCTTGCGCCCGCGATTCACCATGTTGCGGTGTCGCGAGTCAGCGCCCGTCCAGACGGCCTCTGGCCCGCTCGAGAGATCGACGTAAACTGTCTTGCGATCGAGCAAAACCTTCGCACTGGACGGCAGCCACCTTCGGTTGTTGATCAGCGGGTGGAGTCGGAAGAATCCCGCGACTATGCCCGACGCGGCAGCCGCCGCCCTCCACGCGCTCCAGGCCTCTTCGATGAACGCCGCCGACGCCCCCGGCGAAACGAGCGGGCCGCCGTACCCATTCGGCGTCTGCAGGTCGTAGAGCCTCGAAGGCGCCTCCACGATCGGGAACGCAAGCCCCGGCACGATGAGGCGATGCGTCCCGTCGTCGACGACCGCGACATGCGGAGCGCCATCGCCGCGATGCAGCTCCGCGTACCGCGACGAGCAATAGAAGTCCTGGAGCTCGAGCGGAAGCGCCTCGATGGCGCGATTCCAATCGCCGCTGACTTCGACCTTCATCCGGAGTCGACAATGCCATAAATCTGGCGACTCGGGTATGATCGAGGCATCAATATGGCCAAGCGCGTGTTCGTGATCGCCGAGGCTGGGGTCAACCACAACGGGTCGCTCGATCTGGCGTTCCAGCTGATCGATGCCGCCAAAGACGCTGGCGCCGACGCGGTGAAGTTCCAGACGTTCACGACGGCGGGGGTCGTGGTGAAGGGGGCGGAGAAGGCGGACTACCAGAAGAAGTCGACCGCCGCGAGCGAGTCTCAATACGAGATGATCCGGAAGCTTGAGCTCGACGCCAACGCCCACAAGAAGCTCGTCGCGCGCTGTCTCGAGAAGGAAATCTTGTTCCTCTCGACGCCGTTCGATCTGGCGAGTCTCGCGCTTCTCCTCGAGCTGGGCGTCCCACGGCTGAAGATCGCATCGGGCGAGATAACCAACATGCGGTTGCTGAAGAAGTCGGCGAACTCCGGGCTGCCGATCATTCTCTCAACCGGCATGAGCTCTCTGGGTGACATCGAGGCGGCGCTCGGCGTCCTTGCAAGCGGCTATCTCGAGGGGCAAGGGCGGCGCATTCCCGCCGAGGAGGCGTTCCTAGACGCGGCCGGACAGGGGATGCTCGGCGAAAAAGTTACGCTCCTCCACTGCACCACGGAGTATCCGGCGCCCTATGTCGACGTAAATCTTCGCGCAATGGAGACGTTGCATCGCGCATTTGCCCTCCCCGTCGGCTACTCGGATCATACCGTCGACAACTTCGTGTGCTTCGCCGCGGTGGCGCTCGGGGCGACCGTGATCGAGAAGCATTTCACCCTCGACGCAAAGCTTCCGGGACCGGACCACGCCGCCTCGCTCGAGCCGGCAAAGCTCAAGGAGATGGTCACCGGCGTACGTGCCGTCGAGCTCTCATTGGGAAGCGCGCGCAAGGCGGCAGCCCCGTCGGAGCTCAAGAACCGCGCGGTCGCGCGCCGAAGCCTCGTGGCTACGACTCCGGTCAGGAAGGGCGAGGCGTTCACCGCCGACAGCCTTACCGCAAAGCGGCCGGGGACGGGCATCTCGGCGATGCGCATTGACGAGTGGATCGGTAAGCAAGCGACGCGCGACTACGCTGTCGACGATTTGATTGAAGAGTGATCGGACGGCGCAGCACCTGCAAGCTTGAGGAGCTTCGCGATGCGGATCATGTCGCGCTCGTCGTAGCGCTGGTCGACGATCAGCGACAGCTCGCTCTCGTAGAGACGTCCTGCATGCGCGACAGCCGCGGCATGCCCTCGGGGGATCGGCCAATGAACGGGGCAGAACACCTGCTCGCGCGCGAGCGCGCGGCGGACGGCGTCCCGATTGCGAAGGCGCACAGGTAAGACGAGCGGCACAGCGTCGCCCGCGAGGGCGACGAGCGAGCGCAGCCCAAGCTGCGCGATCGCCGCCTCGAGCACGCGAAAGTTCGCGCGCCGCCGCGCGGCGATCTCGTTGATATCGAGCTTCGCCAGGATTGCTTCGGTCATCCAGCTGGTCGCTGCGCGGTACGCCGCGGCGTCCTCCAAACGCTCCTCACCGACCCTGAACAGCTCGAGGAATGCCGCATCGTCGACCGACGCTCGCTTCCGCGCGTGCTTGAGCAGGGCGGCCGCAAACTTCATGACACTGAATGTGGATGTTCGACCTGGTTCGAGGTCCACCGTCACCGATGGATGGATGACCGTCCCGTCCGGGACGGGGAAGGTCTTTCGTAGGCTCGTGAACGCATAGTCGGCGCCGCGCAGTGTGCCCACGTCCCAATACGCGTGCACATCGTCTTTAATTATGACGCATCCCGGCTTCGCGCTGCGGGCATGAGCGATGTCGGCGGTGACGTCGACGAGCCCGAAGTAGGAGACCACGATCATGGCGGCCGCGTTCTCGAGCGCCTCGTCGACGCTGGACCGGTCGATCTGGAGCGCGTCATCGATCCGATAGAACCGCGGGCTGAAGCCCGAAGCCTCGACCGACCGAATGACGCTCTCGCAAATGTAATCCGGGAGGGCGATGGTGCGGTTGGCGTGGGTCGCTGCCACGCTTCGGAGTATCTGAAAAAGCGCGCCCCGACCCGATGCCGGCGATGTCGTCCGGACGGTGGGCGGGCCGCCGACCCACGCGGGGTCGGTCTCGAGGTCACCGCCAATCGATCGCATGAAACGGCTTCCGTAGCAGGTCTCTGAGCGGGATGCTCTTGAGGACGTCTTTGATTCGTGCCGCGGACTTGCCGTCGCCGTACGGGTTCTCGAAGGCCGCAATCGCGGCGCGGAACGACGGCATCTCAAATTGCGTGAGCGCGCTCTCGATCGACGCACGGTCGCCGCTCACGGTGATGACGTTCGGCGCCGCGACACGACCCAGTTGGCGCGAGCCGATATTCACGACTGGAAGCTTCACCGACGGCGCTTCGACGATGCCACCTGACGAGTTGCCGACCATCGCATAGGCATGACGGAGGAGGCCGACAAAGCGATCCTGGCCGAGGCTCTTGAAGAGCTTGAAACGATGGGGCGCTCGCGTATGGCGCTCCTCTAGGAGCGCAGCAATCTTGAGGTTGCCGAGGTCGGCGTTCGGATACGTCATCACGACCTGCATGTCCGGTTGCTCGGCGAGTACGTCAAGGGCCGTCCGCGTTCGGTCGACGTCGGCAGCGATCGTTCCTGCCGTCTCCGGGTGCATGGTGAAGATCACCCACCGCTTGGCGACATCGAGGCCGAGGCTCGAGGCGACGTCGGTCTTCGTCATCGCCGCCGTGCGGAAGAAATTGTCGAGGCCCGGCTCGCCTACGGCGAAGACGCGCGATGGGTCTTCGCCCATCTGGACGAGCCGCTCCGCGGAGGCTTGTGTGCCCGGGAAGTGAACGTGCGCGAGCTTGGTCACTGCGTGACGCACCTGGTTGTCGATCGCGCCTTCCGTCAGATCTCCGCCCGAGATGTGTGCGACGGGGATGTTCATGACCGTCGCGGCGCTACAGATGGCGAGGAGCTCGTAGCGATCGCCGAGCACGACGAGGATATGCGGCCGCAGGCGCGCAAGCGATTCGCTCATCCCGATTGTGCAGAGTCCGATGGACTTCGCCAGCCCCACATCCGTATCGGAGGCAAGGAGCATGTCGATCTTCGCGTCGATCAAAAAACCCTCGCGTTCGATCTCCTTGTAGGTGAGGCCGTAGGTCGGGGAAAGGTGCGCCCCGGTCACCACGCATTGGAGTGTCAGGTCGGGGTCGTCCTGGACCTCCTTCATGAGCCAACGGAGCAGGCCGTACTCAGCCCGCGTGGCTGTCGCGACGCAGATCGTGCGCTTCGCCATTCCGGACAAGCCGCGGCTCTAGCATCGCGACGTTTTGAGCGAAAGGCCGGACCAACCCGCCAGCCCAGCGTTCCGAGCTTTGCTGCGTCCGTGGTAGAATCCTCGGGTATACCCGGGAGGACTCGTGAAGATTCACAAAGGCACGCGGATCTACGTGGCCGGCTGCGGCGGAATGCTGGGTCAGGCGGTCCATTCGCTTTTTTCCTCGGTCGCAGAGGTCAAGGCAACGGACATCGTTCTCAACGAGCCTTGGCTTTCGCACGGCGACGTCCGCGACTTCGACAGCATTGCCCGGTCGGTGCGCGAGTTCCGGCCGGACGCGATCATCAACCTCGCGGCACTCACCGACCTGGAATACTGCGAGCGCCACATCGAGGATGCTTGGCTCACGAACGCGCTCGGCGCGGAGAACTGCGGGCTGCTCGCGAACGAGCTCGACGTGCCCTACGTCTATATCTCGACGGCCGGGATCTTCGACGGCGAGAAAGAAGAGTATAGCGACTTCGATCAGCCGAACCCGCTTTGCTACTACGCCAAATCGAAGTACTCGGGCGAGCAGTGGGTCGTGCGCTCGGTGCGAAAGCACTTCGTCGCGCGGGCAGGTTGGATGATGGGCGGCGGTCCCGCGAAGGACAAGAAGTTCGTCAACAAGATCTACAAGCAGCTCGCGGCAGGTAAGCGTGTGCTCCACGTCGTCGACGACAAGCTCGGAACTCCGACGTACACGCACGATTTCGCGCGCGGACTCTCGAGGTTGCTCGAGAGCGATCTCTACGGGCTGTACAATCAGGTCTGCGAGGGGTCCGGTACGCGCTACGACGTCGCGGTCGAGCTAGTGAGGCTCCTCGGGCTCGACGGACACGTGAAGATCGAGAAGGTCGACTCGAGCTTTTTCGCGACAGACTACTTCGCCCCCCGGCCCGCGAGCGAAAAGCTCCTGAGCATGAAGCTTCGCGCACGAGGGCTTTACGTCATGCGCGACTGGCGCGTGAGCCTGGCCGAGTACGTGCGCGAGTTCCCGCCGATCCAGCCATGAGGCCCGCGGAGGGTCGCCGCTCCGAATCGGATGAGGCCGCATCGGGCGAGCGTTCGCTGCACATCCCGAAGAGCGCCGCGGTCGTAACCGTCATCCCAAAGGCCGCGCTCGACGACATGAACTGGCTCCGAGGCCTCGCTGCTCTGGCCGTGCTCGCCGGTCACATTCGCGGCCTTTTCTTCGTGGACTACGAAGCTGTCCACAGGCCATTGGCGTGGTTGAAGCTGACGTATCTGGTGACTGCATTCGGCCACCAAGCCGTGATCGTCTTCTTCGTGCTGAGCGGATTCTTCATCGGCACGTCCGTCGCATCGATGTCGGCGGCGGGTTCGTGGTCTTGGCGCCGGTTTGCGCTGCGCCGATTCACGAGGCTCTACGTCGTGTTGATTCCTGCCCTGGTGCTCACGACCGTCTGGGACCTGCTCGGGATCCGGCTCTTCGGCACGGCGGGCATCTACGGCGGCAACATCCACGCGTTGCACCTGACGCTGCCGAACGTCAGCAATACGCTGTCTCCGGCGATCTTCGTCGGCAACCTCGCCTTCCTACAGGACGTTCTCGTAAGCGCGTACGGATCGAACAATCCGCTGTGGAGCCTTTCGTACGAATTCTGGGCATACCTGACGTTCCCTCTCCTCTACCGTGCCGTCGCGCCCGGCACGCGTGCCGCGCAGCGGGTCGCCTTCCTCGTGATCGCGGCAGCAGTCCTGGTCGGCTTCGGCACGCCGATGCGTTTCTACTTCTGCATCTGGTCGCTCGGGGCGCTACTCGCCGTCGTCTGGCAGCGACGTCCACGCCGGTTCGAACACGGAATGCTGACGGCGGCGCTCGGCGCAGTTTTCGTGACGGCTCTGCTCGTCGGACGACTTCGGCTCCTTCACAGCCAGCCGCTCGAGGACGTCACGCTCGGTGTCGCAACGGTCCTCTTCCTGATGGCGCTTCTCGCCCGCGCAGAGCTCGCCGCAACGCGACGACGGGGTCGGCGGTGGGCGGCATATGCGCGCTACGGCGATCACGTCGCGGGCTTCTCGTACACTCTCTACGTCGCTCACTATCCTCTCCTGACATTCCTCGCGGCGTGGTGGATGACGGGCGAGAGGTGGCAGGCGACGCCCGCGAACCTCTTCGTCGGGCTGCTCCTTGGCGTCGGGTTCGTCGTTCTCTATGCCCTTCCACTCGCACGCCTGACTGAAGCACGTACCGATACCGTCCGACGGTGGATCGAGCGCGCGCTAGGAGGCGCGGACACAGCGCTCGCGCGGCGCGCGTCCACCGACGGACCGCGTCGATGAATATGCGCAGAGGCGCGCGGTCCCGTCCAAAACTTACGTACGTCGTCACGCATCCCGCCACCGCGGATGCGCTGCTTCGCGGGCAGCTCGCGTTCATGCAGTGCCGGGGCTTCGACGTGAGCGTGATCTCGTCGCCGGGCCCCGAGCTCGATCGCGTCGCCCGGCGCGAGGGCGTTGCCGTCTATCGGGTGCCGATCGCGCGGCAGATCGCCCTTGGCGCCGACGCGCTCGCGCTCGCGCTCGTCGGCGAGACGCTGCGCGGAATCGGTCCAGATATCGTGAACGCGAGCACACCCAAGGCCGGGCTCGTGGGCATGCTTGCTGCGCGGGCCCTGCGCGTGCCGGTGCGGATCTACCTGCTGCGCGGCCTTCGAATGGAGACAACGAGAGGTGCGCTCCGCATCATACTCGGAGCGACCGAGCGCATCGCCATCGCCTGCGCCCACGAGGTGGTGTGTGTGAGCGAAAGCCTGCGCGAGACTGCGGTCGCTGCCGGGCTCGTCCGCGCAGAGAAGGCGAGGATCCTGCGTAGTGGTTCGTCCAACGGCGTCGATGTCCGACGGTGGACCCGCACGCCCGAGGCCATCGACGAAGGGCGTAGACGAGCGCGGGCGGCTGGCATCGCCGATGCGCATCAGGTCATCGGCTTCGTAGGCCGCATGGATCCCGACAAGGGCATCGCTGACCTTCTCGACGCCTTCGCCATCGTCCGTCGCACGCACCCCAACGCGCGACTCCTCATCGTAGGCGTGGCGCACGCTGGTGACACGCACGGACCCATCGAGCGCCGACTCGCCGAGACCGACGGAGTGGCCGCGCAGCCGTCCTCCAACGATCTGGCGCCGTTCTATGCGCGCATGGATGTCCTCGCATTTCCATCCTATCGCGAGGGATTCCCGAACGTCCCGCTCGAGGCCGCATGCGCCGAGCGGCCCGCCGTCGGCTACCGAGCGACCGGCGTCGTCGACGCGATTGCCCACGGCGTCACGGGCACAATCGTGCCGAGGGGCGATATCGCGGCGCTCGCGGCCGCGTTGACTCGCTACCTCGACGACGAGGCACTGCGCCTCGAACATGGGCGCGCCGCACGGCGACGCGCGGCGGAAGCGTTCTCGTGCGAGTCCGTCTGGACGGCCTGGGCCGAGCACTATGAGGCGTGCCTCTCGAAGTGCTAGAGGAACGGCGATGCGGGCGCTCTACATTTCGCACAATGGCATGCTCGAGGGCCTAGGACAGGCGCAGGTCCTTCCGTATCTCCGTGGTCTCGCCGCGCGCGGTACCGAGATCGATCTTCTGAGCTACGAGCTGCCCGAAGCAGACAGCAACGCCATCGACGCGCTCCGACGTGAGCTTGCTTGTTCAGGAGTTACGTGGACGGCGCTGCGACGAAGCCGGGACACGAGGCTCGTCGTCAAGGTCAACGAGGCATTGAGAGGGCTGGGCTCAGCGGTCGCTACCGCACTTGTTCGCCGTCCCGACGTGGTGCACGGGCGGAGCTATCTCCCCACCGCCATGTCCGATCTCATCGCAAGCGCGCTTCCACGAGCCAAGCTCGTCTTCGATTGTCGCGGAATGCTCGGAGACGAGTATGTGGATGCGGGTCACTGGACCACGACGCGGCTCGAGTATCGCCTCCTCAAGAAGTACGAGGCACGTGCGTTTCGTCGTGCCGAGGGAGTCGTCGTCCTCACGAACGCGCTCCGCGATTGGATTGCAGATCGCAAGTGGTTTGGACGCGACACGCGCGTCGAGGTCATCCCGTGCTGCGTCGATCTCGAGAAGTTCCGGTTCGATGACGCAAGCCGTGAACGCTTGCGTAACGAGCTCGGCTTCGGCGACAGCCTTGTCGTAGTGTACTCGGGTTCGCTCGGCCCCTATTACCGTCACGAGGACATGGCTCGGTTTGCCGGAATATTGAGGCAGCGCAGCGCGAAGCGCGTCACGTTCCTGGTGCTGTCGGCTGCACCGACAGCCGAGCTGACGGATGAGCTCCGGGCGAACGGTTTTCCTGACGCCGACGTCTCGGTCCGCCGAGTGGCGCCGTCCGACATGCCGAAATACCTGTCATGCGCCGACGTGGCCCTGTCCTTCATCAAGACTTGCTTCTCGAAGAAGGGCTCGAGTCCGACGAAGGTTGCCGAGTATCTCGCAACCGGCATTCCCGTCGTCCTCAATGGGGACATCGGCGATCAGGCCGAGCTCGCGACCGAAACCCGCGCCTGCGTCGTCATGCGCTCCTTCGACGAGACGGGCTGCGTCGAGGCCGTCGACGCCGTGCTCTCCCTTGCGACGCGACCGCTCGAAGACCGCATTCGCGACTGTCGTCGCGTTGCCGAAGCGCGGTTCGGCCTCGACCGCGGCATCGAAACGTACCAGCGCCTGTATCGAGCGATCGTGGCCGGTCCTCGTAACCCTGCTGCGAGCATTCATCCTGGGGCCGTTTGAATGTCTGCCGGTCCCGTGCAACTATCCCGCGCCAGGGCGCTCCCATGTCGATCGTCCTCGCCCTGACACTCGCGTTCGCGATCGCCTTCGTCCTCCAGCGTGGGTTCGATCGCAATGAGTGCCGCATCGTCTGGGGCGCGTGCCTCGCCCATCAGCTCGGCACCGCTGGGCTCTTGTGGCTTCACGCATCGACGGGCAGCGACATGTCGGGATACGAGGTCCACGGCATCGAGGTCGCCAGACTTCTGCGGCTTGATTTTCTCCGCTGGTTGCCGGAAGTAGTGAGTCTCGTATTGCGTCGAGAGTCCGCGCTGCCGGTCGTCGATACGACGACGGGTGCGACGAGCGCGCTTTGCGGCCTCGTGTTCTTCGTAGTCGGCGATTCACTTCCTGCCGCCTGTGTGGTCATCAGCTCCATCGTCCTTGTGGGACAGGTTCTGCTCTATCGACTGTTTCGCGCCGAGGTCTCTATGGCGGATCGGCCTGTCGCTGCCATCAGCTGTCTGCTCGTGCCTTCGGTGACGTTCTGGACCTCGGGCCTCGTCAAAGAGGCCTGGAGCCTCGCCGGTCTGGGCATCGTCGCGTACGGCGTTCGAGCGGTCCTCGTGAAGCGGCGCGTCGCAGGCCTGGCCGCCACGGTGATCGGAGGCGTGCTGGTGGCCGCCGTCAAGCCATACACTCTGCTACCCGTCGTGCTCGCGGCTTCCGCGTGGATCTTTTCCGCACGAGCCGGCGGCAAGTTCCGGCCCGCCTACGCGTTCGGGGCTGTCGTTGTCGGATGGGTGGGTGTCGCGCTCGTGGGACAGCTCTTCCCCGAGTACGGCATGGGGAACATCACCGGAACGCTGGCTCAGCAGCGCTACTATTCGGGACAGGCGGGGGGCGGCTCCTTCGTGGGCGACGCAGCGGATGAAGGAGACTTCGACGTCGGCCGCGGTGACGCATCGATGCTCGGCGCGCTGCGGTTCTTGCCTGTCGCCTTGATGAACGCGCTCTTCCGGCCGTTCCTCTTCGAAGTCCGAAATATCCCTCAAGCCGGCGCAGCGCTCGAAACGATGCTCATCATCGTGCTCTTGGTCTCGATGCTCGGGCGGGCCCGCCCGCGACGCGTCGTCGAGGCGCTCATGAAATCGCCGCCGCTGATCGCGAGCGCCGTCTTCGTCTTCTCGTTCGCTGCGGCCGTCGGCCTCGCTACGCAAAACATGGGGACGCTGTCACGGTACCGGGTGCCAATGATGCCCTTCTACGTCGCGGTCGTCCTCATTCTTCGCCGTCGCCTCGCGACGCCGGTCGGCGCGGAAGAAGTCACCGCGGCGCGAGTCATGCCGCTGGTACTCACCGGCGCCCGAGCGCGGAGCACGCGCACCAAGCGCCCGCCCCGCGTTCCACCCCGTCCACGGACGGGCACATGAGCACGAGCGCACCCGCGGCGTTGGTGATCTCGCTCGACTTCGAACTCCACTGGGGTGTGCGCGATCACACCCCCGTCGATCGTTATCGCGAAAACCTTCTCGGCGTTCGCGAGGCCATTCCTGCGCTGCTGCGTCTCTTCGACCAACGCGGCATCGCCTGCACCTGGGCGACCGTCGGCATGCTGATGGCGCAGACGAAGGACGAGCTCGTCCGGATGATACCGAAACGCCTGCCGCAGTACCGTAACACCCACGTATCGCCATACAGCGCGCTCGCGGAGATCGGCGAAAGCGAGGCCGACGACCCGTTTCACTTTGCGCCTTCGCTCGTGCGTAAGATCGTGGCCACACCGCGGCAGGAGCTCGCGACGCACACCTTCTCGCATTACTACGCCCTCGAGCCCGGACAGACGACGGAAGAGTTCGACGCCGACCTCGAAGCTGCGCGCGCGATGGCGGAACGATTCGGGGGCGCGCCGCGGAGCATCGTTTTTCCGCGCAACCAGTTCCACGCGCCGTACCTGAACGTCCTACGGAAGCATGGGATTCGTGCGTATCGCTCGAACCCAGACCACTGGGCGTACGGTGCACGCGTCGACGAGACGCCGTCGCGGCGCACCTTCCGCCTCGCCGACGCATATGCGCCGTTGTCGGGCGCACGCGCCGTGCCATGGCCGCGCGCGAACGACCAACTCGTCGACGTTCGCGCTAGCGCATTCCTCCGTCCGTATTCGCCGCGGCTGCGCCATTTCGACCGTCTTCGCCTTCGACGTATCATGTCCGACATGCGCAAGGCGGCGAAGAGCGGTGGCGTTTACCACCTGTGGTGGCACCCCCATAATTTCGGCCGGAACCTCGCCGAGAACCTCGGTTTCCTTGCGGCGGTGCTCGACGGGTTCGCTGTCTTGCGCCGCGACGACGGCATGGAGAGCCTGACCATGGACGACGTCGCCGGTTGCGTGCTCGCTACCGCCTGATGTCGTCAGTGGAGCGATTATCAGGTGGCGCCAGGGGCCGTCGCAACGCGTGCGGCGGCGATTCGACGGACGAACTCGATGACGCGGGCCTGCTCCTCAGATGTCAGGTTGCTCGAGCTCGGCAGACAGATGCCGCTCCGGAAGAGGTCCTCGGCAACGCCGCCGCCCACGCGTTCGCATGACGCAAAGACGGGCTGCAGATGCATCGGCTTCCAGACTGGCCGCGCCTCGATGTCCTCCGCGGCCAGCGCCGCGATGATCGCGTCACGCGACGCACCGAACGCGTCCTCGTCGACGGAGAAGACGCTGAGCCAGTTCGTGTGCCGACCTTCCGGGGCTTGCGGCATCAGCGTAAGGCCGGGCAGGTCGGCGAGGCTGTCTCGGTATCGGAAGGCGACCTGCCGGCGTGCCGCGACGCGGTCCTCGAGGACAGCGAGCTGACCCCGCCCGATACCGGCGAGGACGTTACTCATCCGGTAGTTGTAGCCGATCTCTTTGTGCTCGTACCACGGAGCGGCCTCGCGGGACTGCGTCGACCAAAAGCGCGCCTTCTCGATGAGCGCTCGGTCCTTCGCGACGAGCATGCCTCCGCCCGACGTCGTGATGATCTTGTTGCCATTGAAGGAGAACGCGCTGATCGGAGCGCGCGTGCCGACCTGCGTGCCGTGGTAGTGGGTTCCGAGCGCCTCGGCTGCGTCCTCGAGGATCGGTACGTCATAGGCGGCGCACGCCTTCTCGATGCGGTCGAGCGCGGCACTTTGGCCATAGAGGTGGACGACCACAACGGCCTTCGGCAACTTTCCGGCCCTTGCCCGCCGCGCGAGGAAGTCGACGAGCAGATCAGGATCGATGTTCCACGTTGCACGATCGCTGTCGATGAAGACCGGCGTTGCGCCTTCATAAACGATTGGGTTCGCGGAGGCGGCGAAGGTGAGTGTCGGGCAGACGACGTCGTCGCCTCGCGCGACGCCGAGAAGCTTCAGTCCGAGGTGAAGCGCGGCGGTACCGCTGGACAGCGCAACGCAAGGCAATCCGCCGACGATCTCCGAGAATGACCGCTCGAACGCCTCGAGGTGAGGCCCGATCGTGGAGACCCAGTTCGTCACGAACGCTTCGCGGACGTACGCTTCTTCGAGCGTGCCCATGTGCGGTTTGGAGAGATGAATGCGGCTCAATAAATGCTCAGTCGCCGCTGCTGCGGCGCGATGCGAAGTCGAAGGCAACATCTTTCCCCGGCCTCGTTCGTAGCGCAAGTCACACGAATCATTCAGCTCCTGGCGGGGCCGGCAGCCGCGCGTCGTAGGGCCGACACGTGGTCGTCGAAGCGCGGCATGGTGGCATGGTTCGACGCCGAGACGCCGGAGGGACGGAGAACTGCGCGCAGGCTCTTGGCGAGGATGAGTGCGTCGAGGGCGGGGGTCCAGTGATCGACGTACCAGGTGTCGAGCGCGAACTTCTCCTCCCACGAGATCGAGTTTCTGCCGTTAATCTGCGCCCATCCCGTGATGCCTGGCAGTGCGTCGTGACGTCTGCCCTGTTCCCTTGAGTAGAACGGCTCGTACTCGACCAATAGGGGGCGCGGACCGACAAGCGAGAGATCGCCCGCGAGCACGTTCCAGAGCTGGGGCAGCTCGTCGATCGAGGTCGATCGCAAGAACCGACCGAGGCGCGTCAGCCGCTCGGAGTCGGGGAGCAGCATCCCGTCGGCTCTACGTTCGTCGGTCATCGTCCGCATCTTGAAGATGCGAAAGGTTCGACCGCGGAAGCCAATGCGCGGTTGTCGGAAGAAGACCGGCTGGCCCATCGTGAGCCGCACGGCAACCGCGGCGGCGCTCACGATCGGGGCCGTCGCCACGAGAAGACTCGCCGCTATGGCGCGGTCGGATGCCTTCTTTAGGAGCAGCGCAAGGCCTTGCTGTTTCATGTCGACATCGCTGACTCATACCGTGTCGGAGTCGAGGTAGCTCAGATACCAGGACTCTCTGCGGCCGACGAGACTCGCGACGCTGTTATCGAACGCTCGCACGCCGAAGTGCAGCTCGACCGGCCGAAACCGCTCGGGCAACTTAACAAAACCATGGCGCACATAGATCGGGAAGCTCGGTGAACCCCGCAGCGACCACGCCAGTACGGAGTCCGCGCCTTCATCGCTCATGTCGCGCACGGCGAGGCCGAGAAGGCGGGAAGCGCCACGGCGGCCCGCCGGCGTCTGGTCATGCATCAGCTCCATGACGTAGCCAATGCGACCGCCGTGCTTGTCCTTGACCGTGAAGGTGCACATCGCGATGAGCTGATCAGTCCGCTCGTCTTCGAGGGCCACCATTCGGTAGTCGTCCCCCGGTCGTGCGAACACACGCCACTGCAGGTACGTGGCGTCGCGGTCGATTGCCACGCCGATACCCTTCGAGAAACGCTCCCAGAGCAGCGTCAGCCGCGCATCCGCATGTGCGAGCACCCGTAGACCGGAGGGCCGCCGACGGCCGAACGGGGCTATGAGGGGGAGGCGAGGCACGAACGCGCGCAGCGCCCTCGGGAGCTTCAGGCGCTCCGCAGCATACGAGAGGCGAAGTGGGCGGAGCAAGAAGGGCATCGGATCGAGGGCCGTCCAGCCGAGCTTCTTGAAGAACCCGGGCGCGGAGTTGCCATTCGGGAATCCATAGATGAGCGCGGCGCCCTCGGCCGCCGCCCGCGCGAACGTCTGTTTTGCCAGTGACACGAATAGACCTTGTCCGCGAAAGTCGGCATCCGTCAGCGTGTCGAGCGACTGCAACACGAGCCGTCGCTCGCCGTTGATCCGCATCCAGCCAGGGAGGCTGGCATAGATCGCCGCGAGTCGGTCCGGCGCGACCGCAATGTCGACGAAGAGATGTGGTGTCGTGTTCCGAAAGTATTGCCACGTGAGCGCTTCCTTCGAACGTGGCCGGTCGCTGTTCTTCGCGAAGCAGGCGCGGAAGAGCTCGAGGTCCTCGCCGTCGTCGCGCATGGCACGTGTCGGGAGCGAGGGCCGCGGACCATCGTCGTTGCTCGGCTTCGTTCCTCTCGTCATCCCATCCCCGACCCTTCGCCTGGCATCGCAGGCGCCAGCAGGTCTCGCAGGGCGCCCGGGCCGTCGCCGAGGTTGGCTTCGCACCACGCTGCGAGTGCGAACGCATGCCATACGATCATGGGATCGACGCCAAGCCACGTTCGGAAACCACCCCCGCCGAGCTCGTCGCTCGACAGGATCCCGTAGCGGTCGAGGCGTGCGCGGTCGAAGAGAAGTTCGCACGCGCGATCAAACGGACCGCGGAGCCATTTCTCGACCGGCACGCCGAAGCCCTGCTTCTTGCGGTTGGCGAGCTCGGGACCGAAACGCCGCTCATGAAGTGTACGCAAGACGCGCTTGCCGGTCCATTGCCGCGCCGAGTCGCCGAGCGTGTACGCCGCCGGCAATCCGACTCCGTACTCGGCGACGCGGTGGTCGAGGAAGGGAACACGTGCCTCGAGATGGCAAGCCATGCTCGCGCGGTCGACCTTGACGAGCATGTCATTGCAAAGCGTGTTCCCCATATCGCACGCGAGTGTGCGCTGCAGCTCGGATCCGCGTGCTCGTTCGAAGCGGGCATGCGCCTCGCTCACGAAGCGATGAGGATCCGCGGCGACGCGCATCAGGCGCGCTGTGCGCGCGAGCGGCGCGACTTGCGTGAGCTCGGCATACACCTGCGCGTCGCCGCCGCTGAGTCCGCGTGAGAGCCGCCGTAGCGTACGAAGGATCTCGGTCCACTTGCGCGTGCGATCGTAGAAGACCGGCACTGTTGCGAGTGCCCGCCCGATCGCGTTGCGGAGACGCGGCGTCGCGGCGAGCGGCGCTCGCATCTTCACGACGAGATACTTCTTGTAGCCGGCGAACACCTCGTCGCCACCGTCGCCTCCGAGGGCCACCTTGTAGTCACGCGCGACGTGCGACGCGAGGAGATAGGTCGCAAGGCTCGAGGAGTCGCCGAACGGCTCGTCGTACGCGAGGAGCGCGTCGGGAAGTCGCGCGCGCGCCGTCGCCTCGTCGAACATCGCGACAGAGATCGGGACGCCGAGCTTCTCTGCGGTCTGCTTCGCGTACGGCGACTCGTCGAACTGCGCTTCGCTGAACCCGATCGAATAGGCCTTGATGGTGCCGGGAGCGACGTCGTTCGCGTAGGCCGTGACGAGCGACGAGTCGAT
>JAYSXP010000209.1:0-15507 GCA_043717125.1 Polyangiaceae bacterium
AGCCTCACCGGTCGCATCTCCACGAAGTTCGTCATCGGACGCGACGGCTCCGTGATGCAGTCCTCGGACGCCGGCTCGGATCTCCCCGACCAGAACGTCGTCGCTTGCGTCGTCCGCAGCTTCAACTCGCTCTCGTTTCCCGCGCCCGAAGGCGGCGTCGCGACGGTCACGTATCCGCTCACCCTCTCGCCCGGCCAGTGAAAGGGGTCCGCGCCGAAGGAGGGTCGCGCGGCTGGACAAGGAGCCCAAGGGTCGTCACACTTGGCCTTTTTCGTTCTTCGAGGTGACCCATGAGCAAGCAGGACTTCCGGACCTTCGACGAATTTTGGCCCTTCTACGTGAAGGAGCACCAGAAAAAGTCCACGCGGATCCTGCACTTCATCGGCACGACGGGCGCGATGGCCTGCGTCGCCGGTGGGCTCCTCACGAAGCGCCGCTGGCTGCTCGCCGTGGCGCCGGTCGTCGGTTACGGGCCGGCGTGGATCAGCCATTTTTTCATCGAGGGGAACAAGCCCGCCTCGTTCAAGTACCCGCTCTACTCGCTCCGCGCGGATCTCGTGATGTGGTCGAAGATGGTGCGCTTCCAGATGACCGACGAGGTCGAGCGCATTCTGCGCGAGGACGCCGAGAAGGCTGCCGCCGTGAAGGAGAGCGCCGTGCGCGCCAAGGACGGCCACTCTCCGGCCGGTTCCCCGAGCGAAGTCGTCAACTGAATTGGGTCTTCGACCGGGCGCCGCTCTGCTCTCCGGCCTCGCGCTGACGCTGGGCCTCGCCTCTGGATGCGTGCATTCTGCATCTTCTGTCGAGGCGCCGATGATCAGCGCCGAGGTCGCCGCACGCGAGCTTCCCGCGAGCGCTGCTTCGGGCGCCCTGCGAGCGTCAGGCCGCGCACGAGCGCCCCTCGCGGACGCTCCGTTCGACCGCGGCGATCGCCTCGGCGGTCACTACGTCTGCGCGCAGGGGCGGACCGAGCTCACCCTCGTGATCGAGGACCTCGAGGGCAACGACGTCTCGGCGATCTTCGAGTTCGATTACCCGGGCGGGGGCGGAACCCACACCCCGGCGAGCGGCAGCTTCCGCATGCACGGCTCGTTCGACAGCCGCACGCGGGCCCTCCGCCTCGACGGTGATCGCTGGATCGAGCAGCCCGACGGGTACGTCATGGTCGGACTCGTGGGGACAGTGTCGAAAAGCGGCACGATCGACGGCATCGTGAAGGGCCCCGGGTGCTCCACGTTCTATCTGGACGCCCCTCGATCGCGCCGTTCTGCCACTCGTTGAGCGACTGTCACGAGCTCGTGCTGCGTGAAATCACGCGACCTGAGGCTCTTCCGGAAAGCCTGCTAGTCTCGCCAGAACGCGTCTTTCGGCGCGAAAAGGGGCTTTTTCATTGAGCGAGGCGTTCGGGGCCTCGGGTCGCCGGCCGAAGCAAGGTCGGGTCGGCACCGTGGTGAACGGCAAGTGGCAGATCGACGCCCGCATCGGCTCGGGCGGAATGGCCACCGTTTACTCGGCGACCCACCGGAACGGTCATCGCGCCGCCCTCAAGATGCTGCACACGCAGCTCTCGCGAGACCCGAACACGCGCGCGCGGTTCCTTCGCGAGGGGTACGTCGGCAACGCCGTCGTGCACGACGGCGTGGTGAAGGTACAGGACGACGGCGTCACCGAGGACGGCTGCGCGTTCCTCGTGCTCGACCTGCTCGAGGGCGACACGATCGAGGCGCGTCGGATGCGTCAGGGGGGCTCGCTTCCGATCGAGGAGGTCCTCGAGATCGCCGACCAGGCGCTCGATGCGCTGGCCGCCGCGCACGAGAAGGGGATCATCCACCGCGATCTGAAGCCCGACAACTTCTTCCTGTGCACCGACGGGCGCCTGAAGCTCCTCGACTTCGGGCTCGCGCGGATGAAGGACCTCCAGTCGCACGGCGCGGAGGCGACGAGGACGGGCGTGACCATCGGCACACCGCAGTTCATGCCGCCCGAGCAGGCGCTGGGGAAGCGCGACGAGGTCGATGCGCGGTCGGACGTCTGGGGCCTAGGCGCCACGTTGTTCACCACCATCACCGGTAAGTATGTGCATGATGCAGATACATTGCATGAGCAGCTCGTGGCCAGCGCGACGGTCCGGCCGCGTCCCATCCGCGAGCTCGCGCCTCACGTCCCCGCGGCCGTTGCCGTGGTGATCGATCGCGCGCTCGAGCTCGAGCGGGGCCATCGCTGGGAGAGCGCGCGAGAGATGCAGCGCGCGTTTCGCGCCGCTCGCGCTCCGCGGACCGGCTCGGACAGGTTCGAGTCCGACAGCCTCACGATGCCCGCAGCGTCGATGCGCCAGGGTGGTGCGCCGTCGTCGTCGCCGATCACCGCTCCCTCCGCCATCCAGCGGAATCACGCGTTACCCGTGTCGTCATCCGGCGCCACCCTTCAGCTGGACGGGACCCCGTCGAGCGACAAGACGATCCAGGACGCGGCGCCGCGCACGCCTCAGATGCTGGTTGACGCGCTGCCGTCGATCGGTCCCGCCACGCCTGCGCCGCACACGGAGCGCATCACGGGAACGCGTACCCCCGGCCCGTCGCTGCAGCAGCCACAGCAGCAGGCGGGACCACACCTTTCCGAGGCGGCCGCGTACGACCACACGCTCGCGTCTCCGGCGGGGGCGATGCGCGCGAGCGTTCCGGTGTCGCCGACGCTCTCGAGCTCGGGCAGCGGCCCCTACGCGGTCATCAGCAGCGGCGTTTCGACCCCGGGCATCGCCCCGCGAGGCAGCGGCTCGCTCATGCCGCCACGTCCGAGCGCCAACCCTCCTACGGCTCCGGCCCCCGCTTCGGTCCCACCCGTGTCCGTCGCGCAGCGCAGCTCGGCCCGCACCGTCGTGATCATCTGCGTGCTCCTCATCGCCGCGTGTGCCGCAGCGGGCGCGTGGGTCCTGCTCCATCGCTGATCCTGCTATGACGTCCTGATGCTCACGCGCTCCTCGCTCGTTGCTCTCGCGCTGATGCTCTCCGCCTGCGACGGCAGCTCGGGGACGGGCCCCGGACCTCAGGACCCCTCTGGTCCGAGCGCAGGCACCGGTCCGCTCGGCGGCCTCGAGTCGAGCCCGTTTCTGAACGAAGTCTGGATCAGCGAAACCGGCCAGCAGCTCCCGTTCCTCTACTACCCGCGCGAGAACCTCCGCGTGAGCGGCCAGTGTCGCAGTGCGAGCGGGCAGTTCATCTGCGAGGCGATGCGCTTCATGCGACAAGCGATGCCCGTCGAGATCGCGCGCCGTGCGCTCGACGGACGAACGAGCGCGGGCGTGAAGGTTTGCATGCGCATGAACCAGCCCATCGTCACGGTGCACAACAGCGTCGGTGCGGAGGACAGCCTCTGTCAATTCCCCGACGGCTCGCTCGTCGCGAACGGCGCGCTCGAGCAGTACAAGATGCGCGTCATCCAGTAGTCGCCGCCGGCAACGTCACGACGAAGCGCGTGCCCTTGCCGAGCTCGCTCGTCACGTCGATCGTCCCATCCATCGACTCGACGAGGTGTTTCACGATCGACAGCCCGAGCCCCGCGCCACCGTGCTGGCGCGAGCGCCCCGGGTCGGCACGATAAAAGCGCTCGAAGAGGCGCGGGAGATGCGCGGGGTCGATGCCGGGTCCGTCGTCGCTGACGGTCACCTTCACGGTCCCGCCGTCGCGCTCACCGAGGATGTTCACCTCGCCGCCCTCGCGGCCGTACTTGATCGCGTTGTCGACGAGGTTGATCACGGCGCGCTCGACGCCCTCGGGATCGGCGACCGCGATGGCCTCGGGCGGCACCTCGATCGACACGCGCACGTTCCGCGCCTCGGCGCGCCCGCGTACCGTCTCCGCGACGTGCTTGGCGACCGAGACGATCGACACATCCTCGCGCGCGACGTCGCCCTTGCCGCGCGACTCGAGCTCCGACAGCGCGAGCAATTGCTCGACGAGCCCTCCGATGCGGAGCGCCTGCCGGTGCACGATCTCGAGGAACTGCCGAGAGTTCTCCTCGGTCGTCTTCCCGCGGAGGAGCGTCTCCGCGTATCCCTGGATGGCGGTCACCGGCGTGCGCAGCTCGTGCGAGACGTTGGCGACGAAGTCGCGACGCATGGTCATGAGGCGGCGGAGGGCCGTCTGATCGCGGAGCACGGCGACGACCGCGCCTCCGGCACTGGCGGGGAGCGGCCTCACGTAAACGGCGAGCGACGCACCTCGCTTGTCGGTGATCTCGTGCTCCGTCTCCGTCAGCTTGCCGTGCATGCAGGCCTCGATGAGCGCGCGCGCTTCGTCGTTGGTGACCACCTCTTCGAGCGCCGCGCCGATCACGGGCGGAGATCCGCCAAGGATCCGATGCACGGCGGGATTCACGACGATCACGCGTCCGCGATGGTCGATCACGAGGACGCCCTCGACCATTCCGGCGAGGATCGCCGAGAGATGGTCGCGCTCGGCGGCGAGCTGCGAGGTCACGCGCGACGCGAGGAGCCCGAGCGCGAGCGCGACCACGATCGCCACGGCGGAGGTGACGAGGAGACGACGTCGCATCGCCGCGACGGTCTCGTTGACCTCGGAGAGCGGGATCCCGAGCCGCACGACGATGCCGTCGGCCCCGGGGACCGCGACGTAGTGCATCTCCTGATTGCCGCGCATGCGGGTGGCCTTGCCGGCGCCGTGCTTGCGCGCTTGGCTGATTTCTTCGCCGATGTCCTTCCGAGCTTCGGGCGGAGACGCCCCGATGACCGTGCCGTCGCGGTCGAGGAGTGTGACCTCGGCGTCGACGATGTGCGCGATGCGCGTGGCGACCTTGTCGGGGTGACGGCGCCCGCCCTCCTCGGCCCACTCGATCGCGCCCTTGGCCTGCTCGAGCTGGCGACCGTCGAGCTGGCGCACGAGATCATCGGTGAGCCAGCGATTGAGCGTGAAGATCGCGATGAGCCCGACCGCGACGACCAGGCCGACGTGGCTCGCGAGGAGCTTCGTGCGGAAAGACATTTCCCCGGCGACCTCTCAGGTTCTCACGTGGGATCCGCGCCGGGATCGCGCAATCGATACCCGAACCCGTGCACGGTCTCGATGGCATCGCTGTACGCGGCGAGCCTCTCGCGGAGCCGCCGGATGTGCGTGTCGACGGTGCGCGTGTTCGTCTCGGGGGAGATCCCCCAGACCTCTTGCAAGAGATCCGTCCGCGAGAAGACGCGACCCGGGTGCTCGACGAAGATCGCAAGCAGCTTGTACTCGAGCGGCCGAAGCGTGAGCTCTGCCCCGTCGACGATCACGCGATGGCGTGTCGGGTCGATGACGAGGCCACGCCATTCGAGGCGCCGCCCCTCATCGCGTGCGCCGCGAGCGAGGCGCCGCTCGTTCGCACGACGTGCGAGGCCCTTCACGCGCATGACGAGCTCGCGCACGCTGAACGGCTTCACGACGTAGTCGTCCGCGCCGACCTCGAAGCCGAGGACGCGGTCGTACTCGTCGCCGCGCGCGGTCAGCATGAGGATCGCAGCGTCTGCGACGCTCTCGTCGGCGCGCAGGCGCCGGCATACCTCCATGCCCGAGACGTCCGGGAGCATCAGGTCGAGCACGATCACCGAGGGCTTGATGCGTGCAGCGGCAACGAGAGCCCCTGCTCCGTTCTCGACCGCCTCGACCTTGAAGCCCGCGTCGCTCAGGTTGAACGAAACGAGTCGGCGAATGTCCTCCTCGTCGTCGACCACGAGCACCACGTCGGCGCCCGCGGGATGTACGGACGGGTGGCTGCCGGACGGGCTCGAGCTGGGCCCAGGCTGCGAATTCGACATCGAAGCCCCATTGTAACGTCCGAAAGCTCCGGAGGAATGTCGGATTGCGGCCGCCGTGGATTGACGCACGGAGCAGCGGGATTATGTAAGGCGGCTCCACGTATCCCCGTTTGGCTCGTTCACGGAGGAATCGCATGAAGCTTTTCGCCACCTGCAAATACCCCCTCGTCCTCGTCGCTGCGCTCTCGGGGGCTTGCGGTGGTGAAACGAAGCCGCCCGTCACCGTCACGGCGCCGCCGGTCGCGACCGTTGCTCCGCCGCCCGCGCCGGCCGGGCCGAGCAAGAGCGACAAGATGGCTGTCAACGTCGACGACGACATCATCAAGGCGTGCAACCTCAAGTTCGAGAACCTCGATGAGGCTCCGAAGTTCGACTACGACTCCGAGTCGCTGACGCAGGGGGAGAAGAACATCCTCGAGGCGATCGCGAAGTGCCTCACGAGCGGAGCGCTCAAGGGCCGCGCCGTCGACCTCGTCGGTCGCGCCGATCCCCGCGGCGAGACCGAGTACAACATGACGCTCGGCGCCAAGCGTGCGCGCTCCGTGCACACGTTCCTCGGCGGCCTCGGCGTCCCCGGTGACAAGCTGCGCGACACCTCGCGTGGCGAGCTCGACGCGAAGGGCACCGACGAAGAGGGCTGGCGCAAGGATCGTCGCGTCGACGTCCGCCTGACGAAGTAACATCGCGCGGCCCGCCATGCTCGATGACGCTCTGCTGAAGGACCATCTCGCTCACACCCTCGAGGGCACGCAGCTCGAGGGGTTGGGGGATCGCTACGAAGGCAAGGTCCGCGACAACTACAGTCGCGGGGACCGCCGCTTCATCGTGGTGACGGACCGCATCAGCGCGTTCGATCGGATCCTCGGGACCATCCCGTTCAAGGGTCAGGTCCTCAACCGGCTCGCAGCTTGGTGGTTCGAGCGAACGAAGAGCGTGGCCAGGAGTCACTTCGTAGGAGTTCCCGATCCCAACGTGCTCGAGTGCATCGAGTGCAAGCCTCTGCCGGTGGAGCTCGTCGTTCGGGCGTACATCACGGGCTCCACGTCGACGAGCATGTGGACTCACTACGCCGAGGGCGCGCGGACGTTCTGCGGTCACGAGCTCCCCGAAGGCCTGCAGAAGAACCAGCGCCTCGAGCGGCCGCTGCTCACGCCCGCGACGAAGGCGCCGATGGGCGAGCACGACGTCAGCGCGTCCCGCGAGGAGATCCTCGCGAAGGGCGGCCTCGATGCGAAGGACTTCGATCGCGCAGCCGAGCTCGCGATGGCGCTCTTCGCGGCTGGGCAGAAGGTCTGCACCGAGCGCGGCCTCATCCTCGTCGACACGAAGTACGAGATGGGCAAGACCAAGGACGGCGAGGTCGTGGTCATCGACGAGATCCACACGCCCGACTCGTCGCGCTTCTGGATCGAGTCGAGCTACAAGGAACGCTTCGAGGGCGGGCTCGATCCGGAGCCACTCGACAAGGATTTCGTGCGGCGCTACTACACCGCGCTCGGCTACCGGGGGGACGGCGAGCCGCCGCCGCTTCCGCCCGAGGTCCGTGTCGGCGCTGCGAAGCGCTACATCGAGGCCTACGAACGCATCACGGGCGAGCCGTTCGTGCCGGACACCGATCCGCCGCTGCCGCGCATCTGCAAGAACCTCGGCGCGAGCGTACGCGCCCCGGAAGGACAGTCATGAAGGCCACCGTGCTCGTTCTCTTGAAGTCGGAGGTCCTCGACCCGCAGGGCGATGCGGTGCGGCGCGCGCTCGGCAAGCTCGGCTTCGAGGGCGTGAAGGGCGTGCGCGTCGGCAAGCTCATCGAGATCGACCTCGACGATGCCGCGGGCCCCGACGTGAAAGCCCGCCTCGAAAAAATGGCCGACGAGATGCTGGCCAACCCGGTCATCGAAGAGTTCGAAATCAAGCTCTAGCCCAGGTTTCGAACGAACGCGGGGGCGCGAAGGGACGCGGATTTTTATTGCCCGAGACACGCGCTTCCACGCGCGTAGACCTGCACGCTCGATCGTGCCGTAGAGGAAGACTCCGCTCGCGTCAGAATCCAGCCCTCACATCGTGAAGGGCTCAGGCATGAAAAGAAGCGCGAAGACGACGAGCGTGAGGACGGCGACGACCGCGCGTACGCGATCGAGGGGAGCGGCTCCCGTGGCGGGGTGATCCAGCAGATCATGACGCCGGAGCACACCACCACGGACCTCCATCGCGATGAGCATTGCGAGGCCCACGAAGAAGACGAGTGGCAAGAGCAAGGAGCGATTGTCGCGCGCCACGCTCGCGACCACGACGAGCCCGACGGTAGCGGCGAGGCGAACGCGGACCGTGAGGGCCTCGGGCTTCCGCTCCTCGCCCCGACCGCGTGAGGCGAGGAGGCCGAGAATGGCGAGCACCTGGAACCAGACCAGCCAGAAGAGCGAGTTCGCGAGATGGCGGCCCAGGTAATAGAGGCCGAGCCCGCCCGAGATGTCGCGGGCGACGTGCCCGAATACCACCACGAAGAAGAACGCGAGCATCGAGCGGTGGATGAACTGCGCGTAGCGATCCTGCTTCGGGCCGAAGAGCGCGTACGCCACGTGCCCGCCGTCGAGCTGGCCCACGGGGAGCAAGTTGATCATCGTCACGAACATGCCGCCCCAGGCGCCGAAGGCGATCGGCGACAGCTCGAGATCCATGCCCTCGGGCTTCGCGGGCGCGAAGAGGTGGTCGAGCATCTTCATCAGGATCGACTCGCCCAGCTGCACCGAGCCTTCCCCCGGCGCGGTGATCGGAACGAGATGGGAGTGCGACGCTCCCCAGATGTAGAGCGGGATCGCGAGGCACAGACCGGCGATCGGGCCGGAGGCACCGATGTCGAGGAGCGCGCGCCGCGTGGGGATGACGCCACGCATGCGAATGACCGCGCCCATCGTCCCGAACGGGCTGAGCAGCGGCATCGGGATGAAGTAGGGGAGCGACGCATCGACCTTGTGGAGGCGAGCGGCGACGTAGTGCCCCATCTCGTGGGCCACCAAGATGACGAGGATCGTCGCGGCAAACTGGCCACCGCGGACGAGCGGCTCGCGGGCGAGATAGCCTGCAGCGCCGCCACCGCCCTGGGTGACTACCCCCGTGAAGAAGACGCTCGCGACCGTCGCGAGGAAGAGCACGAGGTTCGTGCGCCACTCGGCCGGCTTCGCCGACGGCGGCGTGGATTCGATCGCGGCTTCGGTCATCCCGGACAGCTCCCTCCGCCACGTAGCACTTCACGCAGCGCCTCCGCCAGTCGAGAGAGCTGAGGCGTGAGCCGGGCGTCGACCCGACCGAGCTCGGTGTGCACGACGAGCGAGCCGCGCGAGAGCTCGGGGTTCGCCTCGATCGTCGCGACGCCCTCTCCGAGCGCCGACAGCAGCTCGGTCAGCGTCGCGACGTCGCCTGGGCAGGCCTCGATGCGAAGCTGGCGAGCGCCGCGTGTCTCGCGCAGCGCGCCCTTCGCGAGCGCGCCCACCCGCGCGGGCTCGACGGCGATCGCTTCGCCCACGAGGCGCTCGGCGAGCAACACGGCGAGCTCGATCATGCGGTCGAGCTCGCGCTCGGCCCTGCGCTCCGCACCCGCACGTACGGCGATGACCTCTGCGGCGAGGCGTGCGAGCTCGGCCTCGCGGGCGTCGCGTGTTACCTGCTCCGCGAGCGCGCGCGCGCTCTCCGTCGCGTGGGCGACGATCGCGTCGGCCGTGGTGCGCGCCTCGGCGACGATGCGCGCGGCGGACGCGTGCGCGTCGACGACGATTGCGGGCATTCTCGTCGCGACAGCTCTCGTGACCGCGGCGGTGTCCTGCGCGACCGTGACGCTCGGCTGGCTTGGGCCGGTGCCCGCCTTGATCACCCTGGCGCGCTCCACGCTCATCGCAGCGCCACCTCTCCAATCGCGATCGCCACTTCCTGCGCCACGACCGCGAGGGCCTGCGCGCGGACCGGACGGCGGCTGTCCTTCAGCTTTCCTGCGAGCTCGGCAACGCGCCCCGCGGAGCCAACGGGCAACGCAGCGACCGCGTCGTCGACCGACCCTCCGAGGAGGACACTCACGGCGACGAAGCTACGTTCCCACACGGCCCCGAGACTACACCACCCGGAACGTGGCCGCCCGTGCCCCCTCGGCAGCGTCGCCGCCGGCGGAGACGCGCACGATGAGGCCCTCGCGCTCGAGCTTCTCGAGGTGCATCTCGAGACTCAGCGTGGCGATTGGCCAGAGGTGCATCGGCGTATCCGCGTACGCGTCGACGACCAGCGCTCCCGCCGCGGCGCCTGCGTCTCCCGCGAGCTTCACGGCTGCGAGCACCTTCGCCTCGCGTGCGAGCCGATGCGCGATGTACTTCCGGAAGAGGACGCTCGGCTCGTCGATCGGGTCGCCGTGCGCCGGAAGCGCGACGCTCGCATCGAGCGACGCGAGCCGGTCGAGCTGCTGAAGATAGACCTGCATGTCGCCGTCGCCGGGGGCGATCAGGATCGTCCCCACGCTCGCGACCATGTCGCCGACCACGACGGTGCGCGTCCGCTCCTCGAGGAGACAGACATGCCCGGGCGCGTGCCCTGGCGTGTGCAGGACCCGCCACGATTCGTCGTGCGGGCCTTCGAGGACGAACGCGTCGCCGTCGGCGAGCCTTCGCGTCACGAGCGAGCGCGTCTCCGGCGCGAGCCGCTCCACGGTCAGATCGTGCGCCCACACGGGCGCGCCGAGCTCGCGCGCGAGGACGTCGAGACCGCCGACGTGATCGGGGTGATGATGCGTCGCGACGATCGCAACGAGCCTGCGGCCCTGCGAGACGAGCGCGCGCGCCCACTCGATCCACGCGCGCTGCTCGTCCTCGTAGGGCGTGGCGGGCTCGACGAGCACGAGGTCGCGCCCGCCGAGCGCGTAGCTGTTCGTGTGTGTCGCGGGCAGGAGCGTCGGCGTCCGCGCAGGAAAGAGCTCGAGAGTGCCCGAAATCTCGCGCGGACGCTTCATGCGAACCCCGTCAGGAGCTCAGACGCGCTCGATGATCATCGCGAGCGCTTCGCCGCCGCCGATGCAGATCGACGCCATGCCGCGCTTCTTGTTCGCATGCGTGAGGGCGTGAAGCAGCGTCGTGACGATGCGCGCGCCGCTCGCGCCGATCGGGTGACCGAGCGCGACTGCTCCGCCGCGAACGTTGACCTTGTGGATGTCGAGCTTCGAGAGCTGCGCCGACACCATCGCGACGACGCCGAAGGCCTCGTTGATCTCGATGAGGTCGATATCGTCCACCTTGAAGCCGGTCTTCGCGAGGACGCCATCCATCGCCTTGGCTGGGGCCGTGGTGAACCACTCGGGCGCCTGCGCTGCGCCGTCGTAGCCGACGATGCGCGCGAGGGGGGTGAGGCCGTGCTTCTTCACGGCGGCTTCGCTCGCGAGCACGAGGGCCGACGCGCCGTCGTTGATCGACGAGGCGTTCGCGGCCGTGATCGTTCCGTCTTTGCCGAACGCCGGGCGGAGCGCGGCGAACTTCGTCGGGTCGCCCTTCGAGGGTCCCTCGTCGTCCTTCACCATGACCGGGTCGCCCTTGCGCTGCGGGACGGCGACGGGCGCGATCTCCGCGGTGAAGAGGCCTTCCTTCTGCGCAGCGAGCGCCTTGCGGAAGCTGCCCGTCGCGTACTCGTCCTGCGCCTCGCGCGAGATCTTGTACTCGGCGGCGCACTTGTCGCCGCACGTGCCCATGTGAACGTTCGCGTACGGATCCCAGAGGCCGTCGTGGATCATGCAGTCGATGAGCGTCGCGTTGCCCATGCGGTAACCCTGGCGCGCCTTGTCCATGTAGTAGGGCACGTTCGACATCGACTCCATGCCGCCTGCGACGACGACGTCGCGGTCGCCGAGCGCGATCGCCATGGTGCCGAAGATGAGCGCCTGCATGCCGGAGCCGCAGACCTTGCTGACGGTGGTGGCCTGCACGCTGTCGGGGATGCCCGCGCCACGGAGCGCCTGGCGCGCCGGCGCCTGGCCGATGCCGGCGGTGAGCACGTTGCCCATGAAGAGCTCGCCCACGAGCTCCGGCGCGACCTTCGCGCGCTCGAGCGCCGCCTTGATGGCGGTCGTTCCGAGCTGCGGCGCGGTGAGCGCGGACAGCGAGCCGAGGTAGGCCCCGATGGGGGTACGCGTCGCGGAGACGATGTAAACGGGGGGTAGCGCGCCAACAGACATGGTCGGACTCCTTTGAGAGGCGGACTTAGCACGCTTGCGCCAACCGCTCTATTCTCGCCGTGTGTCGCCCTCCTCGCGCTTCCGAGCGCCGCAGCTCGCGCTCGTGCTCGTCCTTGGATCGGCCGCGGCAATGCTCGCCGGCGCGTGCGGTGACGGAAGCTCGACGACGACGACCACGCCCGACGGCGGCGAGGAGAGCGGATCCGTCCAGCGGGCCGAATGCCCACCGACCGCGCCCCCGAGCGGCTCCCCGTGCCTCCTTCCGGAGGGCACGACGTGCGATTTCGGCACGTGCGGGACCCGCCTGGGGCGATGCACCCGCGGCGCGTGGGCGCTCGCCGGCAACCCCCCTCCCAAGCCCCTGTGCCCCGCCGATCCGCCGACGGAAAGCGTGAAATGTCCGGCCTGCTGGCCCGCGACGGCCTCCTGCACTTACGGGAGTACGAACTGTTCAGCTGCGGACGCAAGCGTCAATACGGCCGTCGCCTCATGCCCCACCGGGAGCTGGGTCCTCGACATCCGCCCCTGCCGGGATGGGGGCGGAGCGGATGTTCAGCGTGACGGCGAGCCCGACGCAGACTAGAACGTCGGCGATTAACCCATGGCTGACACGAACAAGCTCTCCACCTTCCTCGACTCCAACAAGCTGAACCCGAAGCGCGTGCTTGCGGTCTCGCACAAGCTCGAGACGCTGCAGCGCGAAGATCGCGCCATCAAGCTCGGCAAGCGCCAGAGCAAGAAGGCCGTCGCCGCCGGCACCGCCAAGGAAGGCGACAAGACGGAGACGGCCAAGCCGCGTTCGGGCCGTCCCGTGACGCCGCGCGCGCTCTCCGCCGCGATGGCTGGCGGCGCGACCGCCGTGAGCGGTCCGATGAAGCAGCGCATCTTGCGCGCCGTCAACTTCCTGCTCGAGCAGAAGAAGAAGGACAAGGTCGAGCTGAAGACGCTCTTCTGAGCGCTTCGTCGTGTGACTCACACGACAGGAGCTGCCGCGTCTCGGGGCGACGCGTCGCTCAGGGTTTCGAGCCGAGTCGTTCGGGTCTGCGTGAAGGAAACGAGAGGGATCAGTGCCGACGCGCGCGCCGGTTGATGAACTCGTGCGCGTCGAAAAGGACGACCCCCAGCATGACCGTGAGCGCGACGATCGCCATGGCGCGAACGTGCCCTTCGCGGCGGCGGTTGGCCCAGTTTTCGACGTCGTTTTGTCCCACTCTTCCTCTCGTGCGAGCGATCCCGTGAACCTTGCGGAGGGGTCAAGCACCGAACCCGTGGTGACCGCCGCTCTCTCTCCAATCCTGCCGTTCGCGAGCGCGATGAGTGCGATACGCCCGCACATGATCGATGACATCGATACGCTCGTTCGGCAGGCCGCGGCGGGCGATCCTGCAGCGTTTCGTGCGTTGTTTGCGCGGCACAAGAGCGACGTGGCGCGGCTCGTTTACAGGATGCTGAACGCGCCGGCCGACCTCGACGACGTGGTTCAGGAGGTCTTCGTACAGGTCTTCCGGAGCCTCAAGGACTTCCGCGGGCAGTCGAAGTTCTCGACGTGGCTTCACCGCGTGACGGTCAACGTGGTGCTCATGCACCGTCGCTCTGCGCGCAGCCGCCCCGTGCTCACCGAGGAGCTCCCGGGCGAGCTCGTCGCCGACGACGGTCAGACGCTGCCCGACGAGGACGTGGAGCGGCTCGAGCGCATGCGCGCGTTCCAGCGTCTCCTCGCGCGGCTCGCGGACAAGAAGCGCGTCGTGTTCGTGCTGCACGAGCTCGAAGGGATGACGCCCGCGCAGATCGCCGAGGTCGTCGGTGCTCCCGTGCTCACGGTGAGGACACGCCTCTTCTATGCGCGACGTGAGCTCGAGGCGATGCTTGCCGAGGAGCCGACGCTCGCGCCGCTCGCGACGAGCGCCACGCGCGAGCCCGACCCCTCGACGTCACGCCGCCCGCATTCCGCCAAGGCCGCCAAGGAAGGCATGCGATGAGCCATCTCAACTCCCCGAAGAACGCGCTCGACGCGCTCGTTCGTGAGGCGAAGGCGAAGTCCGGCGGTCTCGAGCCGCGCGTGAGCGAGAAGCGCTGGTCGGCCGTCGAGGAGCGCCTCTTGGCGCGCATGGCGACGGAGGAGCGGTCCGCGCTCGCGCACGAGGTGAACGGGTCGTCGTCGCGCGTCCGCATGTTGCGGGTCGGCGTGGCTGTCCTCGCGGCCGCTGCCGCGCTCGCACTGTTCGTGAAGAACGAGCCCAGCAGGTCGTCCGCGGACGCTGTGCCGGTCGCTGCGAGTGAGGCCAACGCGAGCTCGCTGCGCGAAGCGGTCGGTCCGGGTGTCGTTCGCGTCGACGGTCGGGCGGCCGCCGCAGGCCACGTCCTTCGCGCCGGCGATCGGCTCGAGGTCGAAGGTGCGCGCGCCGTGCTCGAGCGTCCGCGCAAGGTGACTTGGCTTCTCGAAGCCGGAGATGCCGAGGGCGCGTCCTCCGCGCACGCTCGCGTGAAGTCGGCCGGCGAATCGCTCATCCTCGGCCTCGAGGACGGCGCCATCGAAGCGCAGGTCACGCCGGTGCCTTCGGGTGAGGCCTTCGCGGTCGACATCGCCACCGGGTCGCACCTCGTACGCGTCGCCGTGCACGGGACGCACCTCCGCGTGTCTCGCTCCGGTTCGCGCGTGGTGGTTGATCTCACCGAGGGCGTCGTCTCGATCGGCACGCCCCCGCGCAGCGGCTCCACCTACGGCACGCTCGTGACGGCTCCGTCGCACGTCGAGTTCGACGCTGCCGATCTCGAACACACGCTCCGTATCGTTCACGCGCCGGCCACGATTCGTGCGCCGATAGCGCTCGTCTCGCATGACGGTCATGCGGCCGCGAACGCAGCGGCCCGCGCCGAGGCGCCGCAGCCCGCGCCGCAGGACACGTCGGCGGCCGCCGCGCTGGCGACGGTTCCGCGTCCTGCGGCGACGCAGCGTCCCGCGAGCGGTCCGTCGCCGGTGGAGCCTGCCGCGAAGACCGAGACGAAGGCGGTTCTCCCGCCGCGCGAAGCCATCGCGGCCGCCGTGCGCGCGTGCGCGGCCCAGCGCAGTCGCCCCGAGAACGTCCGCGTGACGGTCTCGAGCTCGCTCAAGCTGAAGATCGCCGGCGGCGGAGAGGTCGAGACGGCGCAGTTCGACCCGCCGCTTCTTCCCGAGATCCAGACGTGCGCGGCGAACGCGATCTACAAGGCGAAGCTCGACGACTCCGCGGGCGCCACCGTCACGGTCCCGATCGATTTCTCGTACTGAGCGACCAACATCTGTCGAAGGCCACCCGCTACGCCCTCGGCTCGTGAGAGCGCGCGCCGACTAGTTCCGTCGGTCTGAAGTCCGGCCATCGGTCGTGGTCGTGGTCGTGGTCGTGGTCGTGCGCGTGCGCGTGCGCGATTGAAGGCAACCGCCAGGGCGAGGCGGCCGATGTCCGGCCATGAGCGATCACGAGCCGCCGCCGCGACTGGATCACGAGAATCTCGATGTTTATCGGTGCGCGCT
>JAYSXP010000210.1:0-15507 GCA_043717125.1 Polyangiaceae bacterium
GCCGACAACGCCGTCAACGAAGCGCGCCAGCTCCGCGAGCTTCGCGGCATCCCCGGCCGCGCCGACCTCCACGAGCTTTTCCACGAAGTCGACCTTGCCAGCCGCGCGCAGACGATTCACGAGCGCTTGCACCTCGCGTCCGCGCGCCTTCGCTCCGTCGAGCGTCGTCGCCCATGGCGCGTGCTCTCCCGCGCGGGTCTGCGGCCCGACCGTCACACGAATGAAGAAGTGACCGCGCCTCTCGTACGCGCCCCCGGTCGACTCTCGCAGCTTGGTCTTCGTCGTCATCGCGGCCCACACGGCAGCCCAATGCCGGCAGGCGCGGTGGCTTCGATTTCAATCAATGCGCTCATCCGTCCAGCTCCGAACCGAGCACGGATGAGTGCCACGAAGGCCGCGTCGATGGCGTCGAGCGTATCGGGCTTCGGGCGGACGTCGCCGCGCTCGATGCGCGAGACCTCCCTGACGCTGATGCCTGCCTTCGCGGCGAGTGCGCCCACGGGGATGCCGAACACGACGCGAGCAAGGCGGAGGAGCTGCATGGGCGCTTCCTATGTCCGGTCGGGGACACGCAGTCAAGGGCGCGGGTCGAGTTTGATCAATGAATATCAGTAGTTGTAGGACTCTCGCGCCTCTCACAACTTGCACAACTTGCACAATTTGCACACCTTGCAGCACTCACCGGCGCGCCTTATTCGTGGTCTTGGTCGTTCGCTGTTCGGCGTCGAGCCCGCGAACGAGGAGCACTCGAACGACGTCGGTGCGCGTGAACGTCATCCCCGGCTGCTCCTTCGCCATGCGGCCCGCGTAGTCGTCGAGTCTCTTGACGAGACTCGTCGGGAGTCGGAACGCAACCTGCTCTGTATCGGCCATGTGCTCATCCCTTTCGAGCGTTGTCGTCCACCCCTCCACCCCATCGCCACCGCGCCCGACCAGCTCGGGGTGTTCGCGAGCGACCACATCGAGACGTGCGCGCGCGGCGCGCACGGCGCCCAGGTCCACCGGCCGACGCCGCTTCATGCGACCATCGCCTGAATCTGCGCGGCGGAGAACGCTCGCCCGACGCGGCTGCGGAGCCCTCGGGCGTCCAGCTCGCGAGCGACCGCGCGGAGTGAGAGCCCGGCCGTGCGGAGCTGTCGCGCCGCCGCGAGCACCGTTTGCTCCGCCTCGACTTCGGCGAGGTGGACGCCATCGTCGGCGAGACGGAAGCCGTACGGGGCGGCCCCGCCCGTGTACTCGCCGGACGCCGCCTTGTGTTGCATCGCCGTCGCCGTACGCTCGCCGATGGCCTCGCGCTCCCACTGCGATACCGAAGCGAGCACGTTCAGCACGAGCCGACCGGCTGCTGAGCGCGTATCAATCTGCTCGCCGACAGAGAGCAGCGCCGCCTTGCCAGGCGCGAAGTAGCGGGCCACGAGGTCGCCTAGGTCGCGCACCGAGCGGGTTAGCCGGTCGAGCTTCACGACGAGGAGCGCGTCCGCGTCGCCCTTGCGGAGCATGTCGAGCGCGCGCGTGAGGCCGGGGCGGTCGAGCGTCTTCGCCGAGACGCCCGCGTCCACGATGACCTCCACCACGTCGAGGTCGTACAGCCCTGCGTAGGCCGCGACCTTCGCGCGCTGCGCGTCGAGACTGACGCCCTTGTCGGCTTGCTTGTCGGTCGAGACGCGAACGTAGGCGATGGTCCGGGTGCGCGCGTTGCCCATGGCTCTATCGTAATGCGTTGGTATACGATGTCAACCGGTGCGATCTTTGCCTACCCTTGCGTCGAAAGCACGGGTGCAGTGGTCCCCTCGCATCATCGAAAACGGAGTTTTGGAAAACGTGCCAAGTTGAACGACGGGGGGGCTACTTGGTCGGGTGCGCATCCGCGAACGCCTCCAGGGCATCGCCCAGCTCGTCCCCGGTGTCCTGAAGCATGAACAGAACGTGAACGAGGTGCGGGCTGACCTCGCCGCCGCTGTCTCTCCAAGCCTGCTCGTAGACGGCCATCGCGCCTTTCACGTCGTTCCGTTCGAGCGTGCTCAGATCTGCCACTGGTCGTCCGGTTGTCGTAGCTGCCTTCGGGAGCGTGCGCCACGAGTCCGACATGCGCCGCGCTCGGGTGCTCGTGAACGCCTCTCGCCGCGTCGTCCGTAGTCGCGGGTTCCCGCGGCTACCCTACCCGACCCGCTAGCGGCGCGCCGTGGCTCAAGTGACCAGGTGCGACGGGCTGCCCGAAGTCGGGCGCGTCGGCCGCATTCATCATTGCCGCAACGTCTTGCACGCAGCGAGAACCTCACGTGCTTCGTCGGCGCGGCCGACGAGGCCCTCGCAGCGGTAAACTTTGTTTCCCAGGCTACGCGCCACGTGAACCCCGTAGGTCTCGCCCGCGGTGCCCGTGCGCTGAAACGTTAGCCAGTGACCGTCCGCGGTCTGTTGTGCCTGGACGTTCCTCGCAGCGAGGCGCTCCGCAGCGCCTCTCGCAACGTCGAGTGTATCCGCCGATGATCCCTCTTCGACCGTCAGCCGCCAACCCGAAGTGTGGCTGGTGACGGTGACCGAATGCGGGCGAACACCGCTGCCCACTTTCACCGGCCCGAAGACGTCCACTCTCAGACCAAGGGCATCGAGCGTGACGGTCGACGGCTCTGCGGCAGGCGCGGATTCCCGAATCGACGATGACTCGCTCGGCCCCGTGGTCGATGGCGCGGGCGTGGCCTGAAGCGGAGCGCTAGGGACCGAGGTCGGCGAACTTGGCGAGGGGGTCCCGCAGCCTCCCGCGACGACCAGTGCCACCGTCGAGACAGGCAATCTGCACGCGCGCAAGAAGCCTTCGCACGCGCACCCGAATTCAAACACCGACATCGGACCAGTCCACTTCCCCGGCAGAGACAGCCGGTTCGGCGGCCAAACGCAGGCCGTCTAGCGGAAGCCCCTGCTCGCGCATCGCACTGATATCCTCCGGCGCGCGACCGAGGAATGCCCATCGATCGATTCCGGTCTCCAGCGTCCAGATTCGGCGCTCAGCATTCATCTCCGCGAGGCGGACATCCATCCGAGCCGCGACGCGGTCGAGGTCCCCGTCGTCGACGTCAACGGCTTCTTCGATGATGCGACCGTCCGGGTGACGAAACTCGAAGCGAAGCTCCTGCCGGTCGAGACCAAGCAAAGAGAAGCGGTCAGGGCAGCCCGCGATCGTCGCGAGGTCGCTAACGAGGTTGTCCGTGTCATCTTCCCAGCCCACATCGTAGTGGACGAGTCCCCTCGGAATCGCCGCGCGCGCGGCGCGAACCGAAAGCAGAACTCCCACGGGGTCGCACCCGTAATGGTCCGGGCGAACCTCGCTCGCGGCATCGAGCAGACCGTGGCGCACCAGCACGTCGAGCCAGGGTTGCGGGGTCGTAGGAATGGGCGCAGCGCCAGGTGGCTGCGGAATCGCGACGAACGTGAAGCGCTTTTCCCGCATCCAGCGAAGCAATCTCGCGCCTTCCTCGCTCGCGGTGACGCGGACGACCATCGGCTGAAAGCCACGTAGCCGGCCAGCGCCCATGGGCTCTCCGGCAACGGAGACTCGGTCGCCAACGCGGAGCTGAGGACCGCGCCACGGGAGTGATCGAATACCGTATGGCGGCGGCAATTCCACGCTCACGAAGGTACTGCTCACGCGCGTCACGACAGCCGGCTCACGAACCAGGTTGGGGCTTGTCCAGAGGCGCTCAGCGTCGCTCTCAACGGGATGCATGAGTTGCAGCGTCTATCACGCCGGGTGCCGGGGGGCGAGCGGGGGCGGGCACCGTTCGGCCTGAGGCGTCGCGTGAGGCTGCCAACACTTCCGCGATGGCGGCCAGCTCCTCGTCAACCTGCTCGGGCGTGAGGTCGCCTCCTCGGGCGACCACCCCTCGCTCGCGTGGGTGTGGACGACCCTGCACGGTGACCGGGCGTCTATACGAATCGTCCTCGTCTATACGCCGCGAGGGAGCGTGGGCACGGGGGCCGGCGCGGGAATCAGCCCGACGAGCTGGCCGACCACACGCACGTCCTGGATGAGGCCCCGCACGGATTCCAGGAGGCTCGGTGTCACCTGGACCTCGCCCTTCCGCAACATCGACGCCAGGACCGACCCGATGGCCACCAGCTCCTCGGCGATCGCTTGGTCGGACAAGTCCTCGTCGGCGGCAGGCGCAGCATTGGTGACCGTCGCCGTCACTTCGATAGCCTGCGGCGCGAGGAGCCCGTTCACCTGGGCCTTGAGCTTCTCGGCACTAACGGCGGCGCCAAAGGCGCCCCGGCCTTCTGCCTTCCCCGAGAGACGGTCGAGACGAGCCAGCGTCACGCCGCGCTCGACCTCGCGCACGTCCCTCGACTCGCTGGCCCAGCGCTCGCGTGCCCTCGCGATGTAGGAGTCGGCGGCGCGCGTCGACACGCCGAACGCGCGCGTCATCGACTCCACGACCTCGGCGCGCGGCTTCCCCTCGCGGAGCAGCTTGTCGGCATGGTCAAGGCGGCGCTGCACCTCGGCCTCGCTCACGCGGCGACCCCCCGGAGGTTTCGGCGCCCCCCGCTTCCTTGCAGCATGTTGCGGCATCATTAGTGAACGTAGCAGGCTGGCGCGGGAAGCTCACGGCGTGGGTTCACGCGGCCCTCCGGGCATACGGCGGCACGAACTGGTAGACCCCGCTCGTCCCAACGAGCACGAAGGCGGAGCCGTCCTCCTCGACCAGCTCGCGTAGCACCTCGTCCACCTCGTTGGACGGCACGCCAAACTGCACGCCGAGGCCGTGTGCTTCGTGTGTTGTAAACGGGTGCCAGCGGTGGGCGGCGAGGAGCGCCGAGAAGAAGCGACGAGTGCGGTGAGCGGCCTTCTGCGCGGGACTGAGGCGCACCCACCGGGGGCCGTCGATGCGTCGGACGCGCCTGCGAAGCGCACGCATTCGACACTTTGAACGGCTGCACGTCGTCGCGTCGGCCCGGCGCGCGAGCGGACAGCCGCAACTACACCGAGGTGGACGCGCTGGCCTCCGTAGCCGCTCTGCATCGCTGAGGCCCGCCCACTCGTGGACCACGGCGGCGTGCCGGACGGCGTGGAGAGCATCGAGGACCGTCCAGCCCTCGGCGACGAGGCGCTCTGCCAGGTCGCGCGCCTCCTGCCCGTGCTTGTGGGCGAGCGCGACGAGTGAACGCGAGGTCTGGCGACGGCACCCGTGATGCTGGCGGCAGTCGCCGCGAGCGCCTTTCGGAAGCAGCTTCGAGCACCATGCGCACGTACCCGGAGCACGAGGCGACTCGGGCGCGGCCTCGTGTGACGGCTTCGTTGACGCCTTCGTTGCGCGAGGAGGGACCTTGCGTCCGGCGATGGTGGCGCCGGCCACCTCGCCCCCAACGACACCGAGAACGCGCGCCCACGGGCCGGCGAGCGGCCCGGCGAGGGTGATGCGGTCGGGAGCTTCGGCGCGGCCAGGATGCAGATGGTGGGTGACGACGTGCCAGGCGTCGCGCGGTCCAACGACCCGCGCCCATTGGGCGACGCGCACGGGTCGGCGGTCATGTCGCGACCGAGTACGCGCCCACCAGACCACGAACTTCTTCGCGTCGCGGACACGGGAGCCGAGGACGAGAGCGTGGACATGCCACCGCGCCGCGTCACCGTCCTTGGAGACCACCGCAAAGATCGTCACGTCGGGAGCGCGGCGCGCGAGCACGGCGGCGAAGGCCGCGAGGCCGGCGCGAGCATCGGCCTCCGACCCCGAAGGCGTGGTGAGGGTCAACGTGACCGCGTGGTGCGTGCCGGCGCGAAGCGCCCTTCGGACGTGAGCGGTGAGGTCGCGGGCGGCGGTGGCAGAGGCTCCGCTTTGCGGAGCCTCTTGCTTCGCAAGCGTCCTCACGAAGTGAGGGGCTATCTCTGAGAGATGAGAACGAGAGGGAGATAGCCCCTCACTTCGTGAGGACGCCAAGACACGCGGCGCGAGCCCGCGCGTAGGGGTGACGGCTTCGTTGACGCATTGATGCGAGGAACGAGCGGGCGTCGGAGGTGAGGATGCCGGCGCGTCGGCCGCGCACGAGGCGCCCGCAGTCTCGATGATGGTAGAGTCGTTCACGTCGGTCTCCCTTTTAGGCCGGCCGCCTGCGCGAGCGGCCTCGACGGATGAGCCCGTCGAGGCGTCGCGTCTTTCAGGCGACCATCACATGTTCGCTGTCCTCCGGGTGCTCATCCCCGATGCAATCGGGGATCGGTACGAGCGAACGAACGGTGCTTGCTCGCGGTCTTGGGCATCATCGGTGCTCGTCGCAGACCCGGACGCGCCAGATGCCGGCGAGGGGAACGGATTCTGTCTGGAACGTAGGAGTGTGGATCTCCACCTTGTCCGGCCACATGCGCGTGACCGCGCCCTTCACGTAAGAGCGTCCGTCAGCCTGTTGCACTTCGAGCACGACGATGGCGCCGCTCATGAGGGCGTCACGCAGATGGCGCACCGCGACGGGGGAAGTCTTCCTCGGCGGCACCGCCTGCTCCTCCCTCGCCCAACGCTCGCGGTCGCCCGGCTGCACCTTGTAGTGGCTTACCAACTCGCCGGCGTCGCCGGGTGTCTCGGCGCTGCTTCCGTTCGTCGTCGTTCCGTTCACCGTCTGCATGGGTCTCTCCGTCCATTGTGGGTTGTCCGTATCGTCGTCATGCGCAGCGCCTCTTCGCGCCCAGCTCTGCGAGCAAGTCGGCGCCGACGTCGAACATGTCCGGCGCGCCCATGCTCTTTGCCTTCGGCGTCCTCGCAGGAAGCCCGCGCGGTCGCGTTCCCCGCGTGCGCTCCGACCACGCCGTTTGAGAGCACGTCCACACGCGCCCGCTCTTCGTCGCACCGGCAACGCCACCGCGTCGACACGCTCGATTGAATGCGTCGGCGTCCTTCGCGTCAGGCGGCAGACGATGCGTTGTGTGGAGGGCGTCGACCGGCTGGACGCCGACGACGGTGGGCGCGCGTTTGCAGACTCCGCAGACGAGCACGCCAGCGAGAATCATCGGAGGCGCGACCGCGCATGTGCAGGACGCACCCATCGTCAGGCCGCATGTTCCGTGGAGAGACGCTCGCGGAGTAGCGCCATCGAGCCCGGCCGAACCTCGACACCACCGAGCACGCGGGCGAGCGGCTCACGACCCATGCCGAGGCGCTTGGCGGCGCCCGCGAGCCCGTGCTCGTTCACCAGTTCGCGGAGTCGAGCGAAGACCTCCGCGTCAGAGAGCAGCGTGCGGGGCGGCGGTTGCGTCGACGAAGCGGTCAGCGACATGCCTCTGTTCTAGGCAGTCCCGACAACAAGCGCGAAGTCGACTTTCTGGAAGTCTACTTCAGCAACCGACTTCTTTTCTTCGGACGGCGACGAGGGCGGTCCTTCGACGGCGACGAGGGTGGTCGGCGCTTGCCCCACGTCTTCGACATGGTTCGCTCATCGGCGACGGTGGGCCAATGGTTCACGAGCGCAGCGCGAAGGGCCTTGAAGTAATTCCGATCGGTGCGCCAAGCATGCACGAACGCTTCGACCTGCGCGACGTCGAGCGCGACGTGGGGGAAGGTGATGGCGTACTTCGCGACCGCACGACGTGCGATGTCTGCATCGGATGCCGTGGGAGTCTCGGCGGCGGCCGCTTCGACCTCTCGCGCTAAGAGCAGCCAACGTTGCAGCTTGCCGACGCGCCGCACCGGGAACACGACGCGGTGGACCCCGCGCACGACCTTCTCGACTTCGGCGGCGTCCACGTCGTCATCCTCGACCGCGCCAATGATGGCGTGGAGCCGCTTGCGCGCAGCCCGTGCGAGCTGCAACACCGCTTCGCGGTCGGTGGGCGGCTTCGTCATCGCTCGCCGCCCTTCTTACCACTGCCGATGGCGCGGACGTGCGCGGAGGAGCCGCAGAGCTTTTCGAGCACATCGAGCCCGTCGCGCAGCTCCTCGACTTCCGCGCGGACGTCACCGGACGTGGACGGCACCAGGAGGCGCGCCTTCCGCGCAAGCTTGGCGACCTGCGCCGCAAAGGCAGGGTCGAGCGGCTTCATTGCCGCCGCGTTCGCGGCGGCGGATGCGGCGGCAGATTCACTGCCGCCGCGTGGGTCCACACCTGCCCCAGAAACCGAAAAAGGTTCGGAAGCGTTAGCTTTCCGAACCTCAGTCGGGGCGAGAGGATTCGAACCTCCGACCCCTAGACCCCCAGTCTAGTGCGCTAACCAGGCTGCGCTACGCCCCGGGCCTGTCACGCTCCCGTTTCGGGGTGCGCGACGAGGCGGACCCTACTCCGACGTCGCCTGTGGGGCAAGGGCCTTTGCCAGATGCAAACCGGCGGGAGCTCAGAGGTTCGGAACGGGCGACGGCGACCCGACCGGAGGCGGAGGCGCGCCCGCGTCCTTCGCAGGTGCGGCGCCCGTCGTGGGGGCGGGGGCGGTGGCGCCGCCGCGCGAGATCTCGACCTTGTCGATCGCGATCGCTTGCGTCGGGCGATCGCCTGGCTCGGTCGGCGCATTGGCGATGGCGTGGACGACGCTCACGGGCGAGCACTCACCGAAGATCGTATACGAGCGATCGAGGTGAGGAGCCGACGCGTCGGTGATGAAGAATTGCATCCCGTTCGTATCGGGGCCGCGGTTCGCCATGCAGAGGAGCCCGGGGCGATCGTGCTTGCTGCCATTGCCCGTCCACAGTTCGTCCTTGAAGACGTAACCGGGCTCACCGCGCCCAGTGCCCTGCGGATCGCCGCCCTGGACCATGAAGCCCTTGATCACCCGGTGGAACGTGGTGCCGTCGTAGGCAGGGCGCGTGACCCAGTGGCCCTTGTCCCGGAACGCACGGGTGCCGCGCGCGAGGCCGACGAAGTTGGCGACCGCGATCGGGGCCTTCTCGTCGAAGAGTTTGCAGCGGAGCTCGCCCTTGCTGGTCTTGATCGTCGCGACGAGCGCCCCCGAGGCCGGGAGGCCGCTCACCGCCTGCGGCAGCAAGAACGAGCCGCGCATCGGGTCGGGGCCCGGATCGACGTCCGAGAAGGTCTCTTCCTCGACGGGCGGCTTCGTGGGCTCCGCGATCGCGGGACGCGGACGGGAGCGGCCGTTCGACTCCGGCGTCTGCGTCTGCGCCATCGTGAGCCCGGCGTCACCGCGCACACCGCCGACGATGAGCTTCTCGTCCGGGGTCTTCGGCCCATCCGTGGGACCCGAGCCGCAAGCCGTCAACACGAAGAGCAAGGCGGCAGAGGACGAAAGAACCGACCTGACCGGGCGCGAGAGCGACATCGCGCGCATCCTATCGCCGGGCGACCTCGCGCGCGAGCGACTTCCCATCACCGTTCGCATCGATCCAGATCGCGCCGCTCATGGCCCAGGGAGAGATCTCGCGATCCTCGCCGCTGAACATCGGACGCATCGGGCGCGTGCCGCTGACGATCACGACGAATGCGTCGTCGGCCGTCGCACGAACCGTGAAGGAAACCTCCGCCTCGAGGGCACCCGACGCGCCGGGCTTCGGGGAGAGCGCGACCGAAGCAGGCGTCAGTACCTTGCTCCCCGCCGCAAGGCGCAGCTCGGCGTGGTCGACGGCGACGAAGGGCGCGCTGGTCACGAGGACTCTCACCTCCACGAGGCCGTTCCGAGCGGTGGCGACGGCTCCGATCCCCACCCCGTTCGCGGTGACGCGCATGAACGGGCCATTGGTGAGGATGACATCACGGCTCTCACGTACCGTGCGCACCACCTCCGCGGTCCGCGCGTCGTCCCACGTGTCGAGCGCGTCGTCCTTCGTGACGCGAACGTACGTGCGGGGGAGCCCGGCCTCCTGTCCGACGACGCCGTGTGTGTCCGTATCGGCGATCGCGGTCACAGGATGGCTCGTACGGAGCAGCGCGAAAAAATCGTCGAGCACCTTCGTCCGCTCGGTGACGTTGCGGCCGTTCCATACCTCGAGCGCATCGAAGCCGGCATCGTACCCCGCGCCCGTGCCCACTCCCTTCGCGGGATCGAAGCCGAGCTGATCGAAATACCCGTTCGCGCCGGAGCGCGGGTGATTGACCTGGACGACGCGGCGCGGCCCAGTCTCCGCCCTCACCTCTTCGAGGACGTCGTGAGCAAGTCGATCGCGGACCAGCGGCGCGCCGCCACGCGGTTGGCTCGCGTCCGGGGCGAGCGGAAACACGGTCACGTGTCCCCAGGGCTTCTTGCTGGCGTCGGTGGTGAGCTCGTTGCCGGCGATCGAGACGACGAAGCGCGACATGCCAAGCTCGCGCACCAGCGGCGCGAGATCGGCGACGACGTTGTGCTCCGTCGCGGCGGCGACCTCCACGGCCTCGGCCGCGTTGCCGAGGATTCGATCGCGCATGGCGACCGGAGCATCGAAGCTCATGACGGTGTGCTGGTGAAAATCGGTCGCGATGTACCCGCTCGTGTCGACGACGCGGCGGAGAGCTGCGGTGACCCTGCGGAGCGCGCCAGGCGCGAGCGTGATCTCGCTCGTCTCGGCGCCGTACTCGGGTCCCCTCGTGAACGTTAACCGATATCTGCCCGGCGCTACCGCGACCTCACCGATGTTCGCGATGAGCTGGTTGCTCGCCGGCCCGGACACGTGCGCCGGACCAAGCTCGGGCGTCGGCGTTCCGACTATCCCCTCGACGGTGACCTTGCACGGCAGCATCGCGACGGTCTCGGCACCGGACGCGTCTTTCTCGGTGCACGACACATCGAGGCGTGCGACGTCGGTGACGGCGAGATTGGCCTTCACGACCTTGCCGGGCCTCACCCTCGCGAGGAACGACGACCCGGGAACGCCCCGGCGGCCGGCGCTGGGCGCGAACGAAACGATCCACTGGCCGGGCGGGACCTCACCGCCGAAGGTCGCGCCATCCGTCGCCGCGACCATGTTCATCACCTCGGCTCCCGCCTGCGTGGCGAGGTTTACCTTCGCACCGGCGGGCGCGGGCACCGGCTTGCCCGCCGCGTCGACGAGCGAGATCTCGAGACCGCCGAGCTCGCCGGCGGAGGCCTTCGTGAGCTCGCTGACGATGCTCGCGACATCGGCGCGCTCTCCGACCGCGAACACGCGCTGGTACGTCTCGCTCGCGCCCGGGGCGATGGTCACGTTCTTCTTCTGCTCGGTGTCCGTCCACGCGCCGCCGCTCGTGCCCGCGATCTCGCCTTCGGGTGTCGTGACCGCGTAGCTCGTGAAGCGGCCGACGCCGCCGATGAACGGCCCGGAGAAAGGCCCTTTGAAGCCGACGGGCTTGCCGGAGGCGACTTTGTCGGCGCCACCCCACTGGATGGCATCACCGAGCGCGGGCAGGACGACGTCGACCTTGCCGGTGTTCCTGAGCGTAGTCGAGACGAGCAGCGCGCGGTCTGCGCCGCCCAGGCGGTACTCCGTCGTCACGTCAATCGACGGGTCGTAGAGCTCGCGGCCCCTCGCCACGACCTTCGCTTCACCTGCGTCGAGATCCGTCCCCTCGAGCGACGTGTAGACACCCTGGCGCGGAAACGTACCGAAGTACGTGACGACCTGGCCGAGCTCGTCCTTGCGGAGATGCGCGTCCGCAGCGTCGACGATATTGCCTCCCGACTCGGCGAAGCCGCCGCCCCCGTCGAGACCGTCGATCACGAACACGACCTCGTCGTTCTCCAGGACCCAGTCACCAGGCTTACCCGTCGCATTGGGGCCACCGAGCCGCTCGCTCGGCTTCATCGGGTGCGCGCGGGCGTGCGCGGGCGCGGTCGGCTTCGGCGCGTCAGGGAGGCCGTGACCGCGCATGTAGTGGAGGCGCCCGTCCAGACCGGGCGCGACGGGGATCTGCGGCTCGCCGTTCGTCGGCTCGGGGCATGCAGCGAGTCCGAATGCGGCAAGAACCCCGAGCCAAGCAAGCGCGCGACGTCCCATAGGGGTGTTGGACCGCCGGAACGCCGCGAGCTTGGGACGCACGGTCACGCCCCGAGCGATGCGAGGAAACGCGCCAGCGCCTGCGCCTTCTGGACCAGCGTAGCGACCTCGATCTGCTCGTCCTTCGTGTGGAAGCCGATCCCGCGCGGGCCGAGCCCGTCGATCGAGGCGATGCCCATCGCGTGCGCGGTGCTCGCGTCGGAGCCGCCGCCGATGAGGCCGGCCTCGCCGCTACCGAGACCCGCGGCCTTCGCCGCCGCGCCGTAGCTCTCCATCAGCCGCACGCTAGCCTCGGTGCGCTCGAGCGGCAGGCGCGCGATTCCTCCCGCGACCTCGATACGTGTACCTTGCACGGACGCGGCGCACTCCTCGGCGGCCTTGCGGAGCGCGTCCACGAGCGCCTCACCGTCGGCGCGCGACTCGAAGCGGAGGTCGATGAGCGCCTCGGCCCGATCGGGCACCGTGTTCTTGCTCGTGCCCCCAGTGACCTTCCCGACGTTGACGGTGACGCCGCGGTCGTAGTCGGTGAGCAACTGCGCGCGGTCGACGAGCTTCGCGAGCGCCCACAGCGCGTTTGCGCCTTCTTTGTGGGCGTTGCCCGCGTGGGCGCCCTTGCCGTGCGCCGTGACCGTGACCGCGCCGGTGCCCTTCCGGCGCGTGATCACGAGATCGTTCTTTCGGCCGGCTTCGAACACGAGCGCTCCGCGTGCTCCGACAATGGCCTCCTTGATGACACTCTGTCCCTCCGGAGAGCCAACCTCTTCGTCGGCGACGATGACGAGGCGTAGCGCCGGCAGCGCGCCGGCCTGAGCGAGCGCCTTGAGCGCCCAAGCGACGACGACGAGACCGCCCTTCATGTCGAGGACACCAGGGCCACGCGCGAGCTCGCCGTCGCGGCGGTACCCCTCGAACATGCCCGGCGGGAACACCGTGTCGAGATGGCCGACGAGCGCGATCGGCGAGGCTGCCTCCGAGGTGGAGCTCACGACGAGGTGGTCCGCGAACTTCGTGCTCGGGACGCGGCGCGACGCAAGACCATCGACGGCATAGAGCTCCTCGAGCATCGCGGCGACCTTGCGACCTCCCTCGACGTTCTCGGTGAACGAGTTGATCTCCACGAGCTCGGCGAGCGCCTGCTCCATCGTCTTGGCTTGCTCGGCGAGCCAGCGGGCTGCGTCGTCGGCACCGTTCTGCATGGCGGGAGCTTAGCGGGCCAAGCGAGAGGCGGGTGCGGCTGCCTTTCCTGGGTCCCTTCACCCGTGCCGGCGACATTTCACGTGCGTTCTGCAAAAACAGAATGTATAGTATTTGTAAGAACGGAGCGAAACCAATGGCCGCGCTACCGCAGTCCCCGAACGACGCCCGCAACGTCGAGAACCCCACGAAAAAGGCGCCGATCTACAACGGCACACTCGTCAAGGAGGCGAACGCCGGTCGCCTGACCGAGGAGCGTCGCGAGCGCGTGCGCCAGGCAGCGACATCGGAGATCCCTTGGTGGTACAGCCCGTGGGGTCACCTCGCGGCGACCACGGGCATCGGCGTCGTGGTCCTCGCTCTGAGCGCCGTGCAGCTGGTTCGCCTCGGCACGACGCACTGGACCGACTGGCTCGTCGTCCCCGCGGTGTTCCTCCTCGCGAACTTCTTCGAGTGGCAGGTGCACAAGCACGTGCTCCATCGCCGGAGGTGGCCGCTCGAGATCATCTACGACAGGCACACCCCGATGCATCACATGATCTACATCGAGGAGGACATGGCGCTCCGCTCCACCAAGGAGTTCCGCCTCGTCCTCATTCCGGCCGCCGGAGTGCTCGGGATCGTCCTCGCCGCTGCCCCCGTGGCGACGGCGCTAGGGCGCCTCTGGTCCGGTCCCGCCGGGTGGCTCTTCCTCGCGACGGCGAGCCTCTACATGGCGACGTACGAGGTGCTCCACCTCTGTTACCACGCGCCGAGCGACAGCTTCATCGGGCGGCTCGCGTTCATCAAGGTGATGCGCGCGCATCACGCGAAGCACCACGACCCGCGCCTCATGCAGAAGTGGAACTTCAACGTCACCCTGCCGCTCTTCGACTGGGTGATGCGGACGACAGCGCCGAAGACCAAGTAGCGGGACCCGAGAGAACGCGGAGGCGCGGGGGCGCGGAGACACGCGGGATGATTTTGCTCGAGACATGCGATCCAAGGCGCGTGTCTCGAGCCAAAGAAACTCCGCGTCCCCGCGCCTTCGCGTTCTCTCGTAGAGCTCACAGCAGCTCGCCCCTCGAGCGAGGCCCTTTCGCGTTGGCGGGCGCGGGGCTACCCTGCCCGGCCATGTCGAAGCGCTTCAAAGCAGCGGTGATCGGCGGCAGCGGCTACGGGGGCGGAGAGCTCATTCGGCGGCTCCTCCTCCATCCTCATGTCGAGCTCACGAGGGTCGCGTCCGTCGACTTCATCGGTGAGCCGCTCTCCGCGGCCCATCCGAACCTCGAGGGACTGACCGACCTCAAGTTCGAGGGCATCACGCCGGCCGAGGCGGCGGCCGGGATGGACATCGTCCTCCTTGGGCTTCCCCACAAGGTGAGCGCCACGAAGATGCCGGAGCTCATGGCGTCGGGCGCCCGCGTCGTCGACCTCTCGGGCGACTTCCGCCTGCGCGACGCCGCGCTCTACAAGAAGTACTACCACGCAGATCACCCCTGCCCCGAGCACCTCACGGACAAGTCGTTCGTCTACGGTCTCCCGGAGCTGAACCGCGACGCCATCAAGCAGGCGAAGTACGTCGCGTCGCCCGGCTGCTTCGCGACGACCATCGAGCTCGCGCTCATGCCGCTCGCGCGCGCGGGCCTCCTCACGGGCGCCGTCGAGGTGGTCGGCATCACGGGCTCGTCCGGCAGTGGCGTCGTCCCGAGCGCCGGCACGCACCATCCTGTGCGCGCCGTGAACCTCCGCACGTACAAGCCGCTCGACCACCAGCACATCCCCGAGATCACGCAGACGCTCGCCGACGCCGGCGCAAAGGACGTCGTCATCCGCTTCGTGCCGGTCAGCGCGCCCCTCTCGCGCGGCATCTTCGCGACCTGCTTCGCGCACATTCCGGAGAGCACCACCGCCGACGCCGTGCGTGCGCTCTACACGGATATGTACAAGCGCGAACCTTTCGTGCGCGTTCCCGAGAAGCGCCTGCCCGAGGTCGCCGCGGTCAGCGGGACGAACTTCGCCGAGATCGGCATCCAGGTCGGCTCCGACGGCGCCGAGCCCGGCAAGCGGGTCGTCGCGTGCTTCGCAGCGACCGACAACCTGATCAAGGGCGGCGCTGGACAGGCCATCCAGTCGATGAACATCATGCTCGGCGTCGACGAGCGAACGTCGCTCGAGGATCCCGGAGGCTGGCCGTGAGCGGCACTCCTAACGGGCCCGTCGTCATCAAGCTCGGCGGCGAGGTCGTCCAGGGGCCTTACATGGCGGCCATCGCGGCCGACGTCGCGGAGATGTGCGCGGCCGGTGTGCCGGTCGTCGTGGTGCACGGCGGCGGCCCGCAGGCGACCGCGCTGCAGAAGCGCCTCGGACAGACGCCGAAGATCGTCGGCGGCCGTCGCGTCACCGACGAGGAGACGCTCGAGGTCATGAAGATGATCGTGGCCGGCAAGGTCAACGTAGACCTGTG
>JAYSXP010000022.1:0-2480 GCA_043717125.1 Polyangiaceae bacterium
CCAGGGGGAGTAATGATCCCGAAGAACCGCAGCCAGGCCTTTTCCGCTGACCATTCCGATTTTGGCACAGATAAACTGGACCGCCGCCATTAAAGGAAAAGTGATAAGAGCCGTCCAGAGAGTAGCGAAACCAAACGAAGCCCCAGCGGTGGAGTAAGTGCCGATACCGGAGGGGTCGTCATCAGAAGCTCCAGTTATAAGACCGGGTCCTAATACCTTTAGAAACCGCTTGAGGGGATTCTTTTCTTCTCCTATAGCCGCTTCTAAAGAACCGGTGCCGGTAACCGTTCCTTGAATAGGAATGGTTGGTTCACTGGAACCTGAAGCTGAACTAGCCTCGGCATCATCATCAGAGTCCGGGTTAGCGGGAATATCGGTCTGTTTTTCCATTTCCAGCTACTCCTTTATTCAGTCATTAAACCTACCACAGGCAAAAATTAATAACGTTTACAAAGATGGACGGCTACCCTACCAATAAATGTAAGCATTAAAAGAGGATGGTTTTGGAAAAACACTAAGATAACCTGGTAGCTAATGAAACCCTAAACCCTTTGTAATCTTTTTCCTGTCTGATTTCATTCTATCCAAGTACTTCCCTGGCACAAATAGGTGTTAAGACCCAAAGAGGGGCCTATGTTTGTTTAGGGATTGGCTTAATTTTGTCTGGTTGAACTCCTGACAACCTGCTGATTGATATGAAAACCATTCTTTTCCGGGGGCCAGCTTTGATGGAGAACAAAGCTTAGATTTTAAAATTAATGCATTTTGGCTTTATCCAGTTTCATTTACGATTATCAGTGCTCAAAGAGTATTCGCAAATCCCTCAGTATGAGTTATACACGTAGTTATAGATTTTATTGGCCCCCGGAAAAGAATGGTCTCCAATTGGAAGGTTATTTACAAAGCTAATTTGATCTTATCTGGTTTGGGTCAACTTTCTACATTATATGTGGGCGTTGTCTGAAATGTGCCGCAGCCACCCCACGGGCCGTAACCTATGAAAACGGTACTTTGCCACTTATCGAAGAAACGTTTAAATGGGACCCCCTTGGTGGAATAGAATCGCTGGCCTTTCTCTTAAACCAATTAGCGGGAATTTGAGGGCGGAAGCAGTTCGCGGCCTAGCTGACCCAGTTCGACCTCATAAGAGGTTCCTTGAAATTCTGGGTGATATTCGAATCTGGCTCTTTCGAAATACTGGACCATATAGAGGTGTCCGTCCGTTTTGTATATTTCCTGCACTTCTTCGCTAAGGGGATACCCGAACCGGGCCAATCCCCCGTTTGTCTCCCAATATTTATGGAATACTCCACCCAGGTTATGACCCGTCAGGTTGAAAAACTCCTGACCGGATGCCACACTTCCGGGCGTAAATTGGCGGTTTTCCCGATTTAACCATTCGTCTCCCAATAATCCAAGTAACACAATCCGTTTGAGTTGTTCCGACCGGCCCAGGCCCGCATAGTCAGGTGCATTTTGCATCTCAGGGTGAAATTCAAACCTGGCCCTTTCAAAGTACTGCACCAGAAGGCCGTTTTCTACCACTACTCCGCTAATTGGATAACCAAAACTGGTCAGGCCGCCCATCCGGTTCCAGTATTCTTTGAATGGGGTAGGCACGCCGTAACCCGTTTGTGGGAAATACAGGGCATACTGGTTAGGGTCTACCGTTCTAATTGTCAGGGCCGGCGGTACTACTAAACTTGTCTCTGCTATTGAAATATTTAAAGGAGATGCCGCCAGAGCATCTTTAAAGATTTCCCCGGCCGGTTTGAGTGTGCCATCCAGCCTGACGAGGCCGAAATTTTGGACCATTTGCGGAGTTGTATGAATGATACTTTCGAATGTAATATCGTTAACGGTCCAGGCCATCGCCCCGTCCAGGCCCAGTTCCCTAACTTTTGCCAGAATTTGCTGGTAATGAGAAGCCTGGACGGTTTCATTGTAACCGCTGGCAAGTTCGGTTGGCGCGCTCGGCCATCCAAATTCTTCCAGGAATATAGGCCGGTTGCCGCTCCCGGCCTGTTTTGTTTCCGCCACCTGTTCGGCCAGGTTGCCAGGGTCATAAACATGCAAAGCCACCGCGTCAACCAGACTCAGGGCCGTAATATTGGTAGTGCCGGAACCGCTTAACAAAAGATTTTTCCAGTTTCCAAAACCAATCGTTACAAAATGATTGGCATCCTCGGATTTTACACGTTTAACGGTCCTCGCCAGCCAATCAAGCACCTGGCTTTGCTGTCCCTCCTGCCAGAGTGAGTAATTATCCGGTTCATTGTGAATGTCCCACCCTATTATTCTTGGGTCGGCCTGGTAGCGGTTTACTATTGTGTCCAGATACTGCCAGTTGGCAGCTTCCTCGGTTGTACCAGCCTGGGGAAAATCGCCATAGAAGTCAAAAAGAGTCAGCAGTATTCGTAAGTTACGCTGGGATGCCATTCCAATTAACTGGTCAAGTTCGTTTAACATTTCAGAGTCAG
>JAYSXP010000211.1:0-5405 GCA_043717125.1 Polyangiaceae bacterium
CGTCAGGTCTACATGGTCCAGGGCCAGGTATATCCAGACATGGTTGAGCCGCCATCATCGTCTAGCTGCTTTTGGGGTATATCTGGTGCTAACGCTCGTTATTACATACCCGCTTATCTTTAATCTCGAAAACCGCTTGCCCGGTCCTTTTGCGGAAGGCGACCACTATCAGAATATATGGAACTTGTGGTGGTTCCGCCAGGCCCTGCTACACGGCCAGAATCCGGCCTACAGTGATTTTCTTTACGGATTACTGCCAGGGGTGCAGGTCTATGTAATGAGCTATTTTAATGCCCTGGCCGGATTTTTCCTGCAAACGATAACCAGTCCACTGGGGACGTATAATCTACTGATTTTGTTGGGCTTTGTCCTGAGCGGTTTTACCACTTACCTGCTAGCCAGTGAGTTTGTACCCAGCCGGTTGGCAGCTTTCGCGGCTGGTTTTTTCTTTTCTTTTTCGTCCTATCATTTCTTCCGAGCTTCCGGTCATCTGGGATTGGCGACCTTGCAATGGTTACCTTTTTGCGCCTGTCGTCTATTTGTTTTCTTTCAAAGACCGAGTCGATTAAATGCTATATGGGCCGGAGCCGGTATGGCACTTGTCGCGTGGAGTGATGCATACTATGGGGTCTATTTTGTGCTACCTTTCGTATTGGTTTTTTTAACCGGCCAACTACTTGTAAATTTCAACTGGTTCAGGCGAGGCCGACACCTACGCCTGTCCCTACTGAGCCTGGTAGTAGCTCTATTATTACTTTTACCGGTTGGGCTGGCCTTCTTACCAGGTGACCCGGATTTGCAAACCACCAACCAGGCCACCGCTGCCAACTCCACGGAAGATTTATCGGCTGATTTATTAGGTTACTTTTTGCCATTCAGCTCACCGAACACACTGGGTGCATCCCAACCTGTTTATTATAAACAACCTTTCGATGTAGAAAAGATTACCTATCTGGGCCTCGTCTTATTCAGCCTGGCCGTGGCTGCCTGGTTCTTCCCGGAAAATCGCAACCGCATTTGTGGATTCTGGATTGTACTGGCCCTGACCGGACTATTACTTTCTTTTGGCCCAAAGCTTTATATTGCCGGACAGGTTATTGGAGAAGTCCCCTTTTATAATTTACTTTACGGCTGGTCGCCCTTAGGCTACTTCAGAGCACCAGCCCGGTTGGCCGTGCTGCCAATGCTAAGCTGTGCGGTGTTAGCCGGATTCAGCCTCAATTCTATTTTTAACCTGGCTTTGTCACGGCTACCCTCACCGTTCAACAACCTGGGGAGACAGACCGCAAGGAGCTTGCCTTTCGCTTTGCTGCTTCTCTTGCTTGGTTTTTCCCTGTATCAAAATATTCTATGGGAATTCCCTCTTAAAACTGTGCCGGTCTCACCCTTACCGCCAATAGTAAGCCAGATGTTGGCTGATCCCGAACCGGGCCTGGTTTTAAACCTGCCGGCTTTTCCTCCTACCAGCCGCGTTATGCGTTATCAACTGGCCCACGGTCGTCCGGTAGTGACAGGTAATCCGCCCCGCATCAGCAACAGCATGTATAATTCGGTCTGGAATTTACCCGGTAGTGGGCCTCTGCTCGACCCTGCGCTCATAAACACTCCTCTGGCAAACGGGAGCGATATTTTCCCCGGCACAACAGACTTAAAGACGGGTCTCCAGGAAAATAATATCCGGTATGTGCTACTGGACGGCAGTCTGCTTGGTGCGGTCCAGGCCAAATGGATACGGCAGTACCTGATAGACCGGCTAGGCCCGCCGATTTTTGACAGTCTCGATGCAAGAGATTTAACCAACCCCACTGACCGGGTAGCCGCCTGGCAGGTAGAAACTGTTATCCGGGCGGCGGTCCCGACCTACCAGTTTAAACTAACCACCGGCTGGATCAGTGGCCTTAGCATTCGAGATGAACTCCCTGAACGCCGGGTGGTCCAGGATGCCCGGCTGAATCTGATAGTTGGAACAGGTGTCCAACCCTACCTGCAATTTAAGGCGACACCTTTTTTCAAACCGCTGAGCCTGGAAATACGGATAAACGGCCAACTGGTAAAAGTGGTTACGCTGCCGCAATCCTGGCAAACCCAGACTGTGCGGGTTGGCCCGCTTAATTTAAATAAAGGCGATAACCTAATGGAGTTTCATGTTCAGGAAGGTTGCACTGTACCGCGTGAAGTTGATAAAGCCAGTACTGACTCACGGTGTGTAGCCCTGGGCCTTCAGGAGTTTAAGCTTCTTACAACCGGAGGATGAAGCTTAATGCTAATTTAATACTATTTAAAAGCTCCAATGTAGCCGAAATAAGGCGGCAGCCGCCGTGAACTCACCAGAGCCAGGTCAGTTTCCAGAAGGGTTTTAACCAGTTCCAGCCCCTCAATAGTTTCAAAAAGGGCGTCATGGTTCAACCCGTACCAGATTACCGGCACCAGGCAGTTCGGTAACGGAGTAAAATCTACCCTGGAGAATTGCCTGGACAAAACTTCCAGGATTTGACCGGAATGGACAGCCTCGGTTGGGTCGGCTAAGGCTACTGCAACCGGGTCAGGTTGGGGTAATTCAGGCCAGGGACACTTAAAAGCTTTATCAAGCGAACGATAGAGACGGTGGGCCAGGTCGGTATCTTCGGCGGGAAAGTCAAACCGGTCGGGGCCAACATACTCATTTGCGAATAAAATCCCGCCCGGACACAGCGAATCCCTGACCGACTGTAATACCGGCTCCAGCTTTTCTACGTGATGGAGCGAGCTGATAAAAGTAACCAGGCTATAGTGATTGGCGGGCAGCTCAACTTCATTGATGTCGGCCAGGTGAAACTTTACTCTTCCCGCTAAACCTAAAGCCGCTGCTTGCTTAAGGACCGCCTGGCCCGATACCTGGCTGGTATCATATAAATCAAAATAGGTAACCTGGTTTGTATGAAGAAGTTCCAGCTCGAAACTAGCTCCTCCCACCCCCACTCCCAGCGCATATTTAATGGGTTCCCGGTCTCCAAGGTATTTTTGAATCACCCATTCCACCAGGCTAAGACCGTTTCTAACCAGCTTTTGATGATGTTCCTGAACAAGTGGATGTGAGCACTCTGCCCGGTTCAGGTCATTCGCCGTCCCCCACTGGTTATAATATTTATCCCAATAACCACCCACTTTCTGTTCCGCATCTTCATCCCCTGCAACGGTCGGGCCTTCCCCCCCAGGTTGTTCTACAGGCAGAGAGGCCGGTATTACGAATTCTAGCCTGGTTAAAGTAGTAGCCTTAGCCACATTTTGAACGGGAATATTGCTCTCAACAGGCAGAGGAACCTCCATTTTCTGAATAGCTTCCTGAAGCTGGCCGTAATAATCGTCCCGTTCTCTGGTTAGTTGCTTTAAGCGCTCCTGGGATTGGTAAAGCCGGGTGGAAAGCAGGTCAATAATGCGCGGCCTGTCTAACGTCTGGGGAATGTCACAAGGTACTGGATATCCACCCGGTTTCGAGCGGGATGCCCGCAGATAACCGCTGTAAATCCCACCGCACATACCGGATAACTCTAAATAGTATTCAGCTACATCAAGCGGCATTTCGGAAAGCACCATATCGGACCATGTAGCCAGGTGGTGACGGGCCACGGGTTTAATAAAAGTACAGGCTTCTTTCAAGGTTCTCCGCGAAACGTGCAATCCGGCCCACTTTGAAAGCCGGTCAAGTTCAGCCGCTCCGTCAAAGAAAAACGTGTCGTAGTGGGTAAATAGGACCGGCAGATCCTCGGCCTGTTTTTGCAAAGAGCTATAATAGGACTGCCAGATGCGAAACCAGGCGATGCCCTCCTCAAACTGGCCTCTTGCCTCCATGGAAGCAATTACATCCAGAGGATTGCGGACACAAACAATAAGCTTCAAATCACTGTCTGAGACTAACTCCCGCCAGAAGGAAAGTGTCAGGCAGGTCCGGGGATCTTTCCAACCCCACTTTTGACTTTGAGAGCGTAAAGGTTCCAGGGCTTTTTGAGCCCTGTAGCGAAAGGGGGCTATTTCAGGCCGTTTTGAAAAACCGGGGGAGTAGGTTGGAGCCGGACCACGCCAGTCGCGCCCCCAAAAATGTAATAATTCATCATTGATTTTTACTATTTCACCCGACTCCCAGTAACCATCGGGGTTATCCTTAGCCGGCTTAATTAGAATTTCCTCCGAACCCAGGTATAGACCGCATAGATTCAACAGGCGTGCAACCATAGAGGTGCCGGACCGGTGCATTCCGGTTATAAGGATAGGCATTGTTTTTCTCACATCTTCCAGGAATTATTGGCTCGGATTTATTATTCTTGAGCTAAAAATATTGGTCAACAAAATAATCCCGAATTATATACCTGGTTTCAGGACACGCCTCTTCAAAAAATGACCTATTACAGTATTTCGAACCAGAAGGTCCAGGAGCAAAATCTTTTACACCAGATCGTCCTGAATCGAAACCCCGATTGCATTGTTGCTATTGGCAACTACGCCGCCTTTCTGGCTACCAGTATTAAACTGCCTGTACCGATGTGGGCAGACCTTTGCGGAAACTATATGGCCGAGGCCCAGGCCAAAGCCGTTACCTACAACGATGACACCTATCTGAAGTATTTCTTGCAAATGGAGAAGGTCATTTTAAATCATTTCGACTTCTTCTCCACCGTATCTGATGCCCAAAAATATGCTGTGATTGGAGAGTTAGGCCAGAACTATCGCCTGAATAAATACAATTACGGTCAGGAATTAGCTTTTACTATACCAATTTCGAGCGATCCTTCCCTGGTTAAACAACCCGCCAATCAAATATTGCGTGGCAATTTCTACCCGGAGAATGCTTTTTGTCTGCTCTGGAGCGGCGGCTTTAATACCTGGACCGATATTGATACGCTTTTTCAGGGAGTAAACCGCGCCATGGAAGCCCGGCCCGAATTACATATGGTAATTACCGGCGGTCAAATTGACGGACATGATGAAATAACTTTTCCGCGCTTCCGGTCAATGGTGGAAACGTCACTTTTCAAAGACGGTTACCATTTTGCCGGTTGGGTCGAGAATGCTGATTTACCTGCCTACTATTACGAAAGTGACCTGGGCATTATCCTGGACAAATGGAGCTATGAGGGTCTTCTGGGCAGCCGCTCGCGAATACTGGAATGGGCTAATTATGGAATGCCAGTTATCAGTACCATTACCTCTCAACTTCTCCAGGAATTAAATACTGCTGGGGTAATTTTCTCCTTTGAACACGGTAACGGTAAGGACCTGGCTGACACATTACTACGAGCCATTGAGAACCGGGCAACCTTACCCCAAACCGGAAAAACCCTCCGCCGGTTTACTAGGGAAAATTATGCTGCCGATAAGATTTTTATACCTCTTTTGAACTGGATGAATTCGCTACAGCGGGCTAGAGATCT
>JAYSXP010000212.1:0-5393 GCA_043717125.1 Polyangiaceae bacterium
TCACCTGCATCCACCCAACGCCCGACGGCTACGAGCGCGCCCGCGTGCTAACGTCCGCGCGATGCGTGGGCGTCTGCTCGGCTTCGCTCTCGGAGTCGCCACTCTCGCGGTTGGTTGGCTGACGCCTTCGCGGGCGAGCGCCTGGTATTTCCCGGAGCACGTCGTGCTCATGGGCGACGGCCATGCGACGCTTGCGCCCGAGGTCCGCGCGATCATCCGGGACGCCGTCGCCGCCGCCCGCGCCGAGGGCTGGAAGCTCTGCGAGGGCACCGAGCGAACGCTCGACGACGTCCTCCTGACGAACCCGCTCGTCACCGCGATGGTGCGCACACCGGCAAGCGCGCCGTGCATCCCGTACGCGGCGCTTCCGGGGCTCGCTGGGGACCACGCCTCCGACGTCGACGAGCTACGCACCGTGCTCACGGGTAGCAAGGGCATCGACCTCATCTCCGTGGTCGCCTACGAGTGGCACCGCTTCCGCGCGAACGTGCTCCGCGGGCAGACGTCGCTCGATCGCATGTCGTACGTGCACGATCTCGACGTTGCGCTCTACTTCACCGACTCCGGCTACGTGACGCGCGCACGGGCAACGCGCGTTCACTTCCGCGACGTGGGGCGCAGCTTCGACCGCGTCCTCGAGGACCTCGCCAAGGAAGGCCGCATCGACGACCTTCTCGGTCGCTTCGTGTTCCATCACGTGCGCTCGCTCATCCTCGCGGCGAACGGCAAGCGCAGCGACGCGCTGCTCGAGCATGCCTTCGCGATCCACTTCCTCGAGGACGCGTTCGCGGCGGGCCATCTCGTCATGAGCGACGCGTCGTGGTCGGAGGGCCGCGACGCCGTGCGCCTCCGCCACGACGCATTCAACGCCGAGGGCCTCGAGGTGACGCGAGAGATGAGCCACGAGCCCTGCTCCACGCTCGCGAGCGACAGCCTCGAGCTCGCGGGCCTGCCGCCGTGCTGGACGACCTCCGGCGACGGCTACCTCGGTCTCACGCCCGATGCGACCGATCGTCTGCACGCGGCCGCAGCTCTGTCGCGTGCCGAGCTCGCGTTCGCGGTCGCCCTCGACCCCGAGCGCTTCGAGGCCTACGCGTCCGGGCTCGGCGAGCGCGAGGTCGTGAGTCTCGGCGCGAAGCTCGACCCGGCGCCGTGGTGGACAGCGGACCTCAACATGCGGCGCACGCTTCCCGCGGGACCGCGCTACGCAAGGCGCCTCGTGCGCACGGCGGTCGCCGCCGTCGCGAAGCTACGCGACTTCGCCGTTCCGCCCTCCGCGGGCGTCGACGTCGCGCGCATCGCCGGCGCCGTCGACCCGCGCATCGTTGCGAGCCTCCGCGGCCCGACGCACATCGACTCGGAGGGCGACGACGCGCAGGACACCGACGCGAACCCCGGCAACGCGCTCGTGAAGCCGACGCTCGTGCAGCTCCCGACCGCGCAGTCCGACACCGCGACGCAGCACCCTCAAGGGCACCTCGATCACGGGTGGGCCGTCCAGGTCTTCGTCGCCAGCGGCGCGACGATGATCGTGCCTCCGGCCTCGCCGCTCGACTTCATCGCACCGGGCGTCGGCGCCTCCGCGGGCCTCTCCTACCGATGGGGAAGCCTCCTGCCCGGGCGGCGCGCGCGATCCATCGCCGAATTGAACGTCGGCCTCTCGCAGTCGCTCCACGTCGATAGCAAGGGTAAGACCGGCGGGCGTGGCTACGTGACGATGCTCGATCAAGAGCTCCGGTGGCCGGTCGTGTGGGAGGCGCTCACGACGTACACGCTTCCGCTGGATCTCGCGCGGATGCACCAGGCGGGTCGCACGCTCGTGTTCAACGGCGTGCGAGCGCACGAGGTGCTTCGCGACGGCTCGCTCTCGTTGCTCGGCCTCGAGCTCGAGGCACTCGCGATCGCGCTCTCGGACGGATACGGCTCCCACCCGCTCTACGCGGTGTCGCCCGAGCTCCGCTTTTACCTCGGCGCGGCGAACCCGAGCGCGGTGCAGCCGTCGTTCCCGAACCAGCTCGGCTTCACGTTCGGCATCACGCTGACGGCGGGCTACGCGACGTTCCTCTGACCCGACGTCGCGCCGTCGGCGACGGGCACGAGGGCGGTACGTACGAGGCGAAGGGTCCCTTCACCCTCGCGGAGATCTTCTCGACCGCGTGACGCGCAGTTGACGGTCTGGCCGAAGTAGGTGTGGGACGCGTCGTCGTCTATACTCGTGCCGTGCTCGCCGCTGGGACTCTGGTCGACCGCTACGAGCTCGTGGCCCCTGTCGGGGAAGGCGGCATGGCGCACGTCTGGGTGGCGCGCCAGAGGGGCAAGCACGGCTTCGAGAAGCTGTTCGCCTTCAAGTGCATTCATCCGAGGTTCGCGGACAACCCGGTCTTCCGCAGCATGTTCCTCGACGAGGCTCGGATCGCCGCCGCCATCGAGCATCCGAACGTCGCGCAGGTGTTCGACCTCGGCGAGTCCGACTCGATGCTCTATCTCGTCATGGAGTACGTCGACGGCGAGTCCCTCGGCGCTCTCATGACGGCGGCGTCACGGCGCGCGAACGAGACCGTCGTGGTGCCCACCGGAACGGCGCTCCGCATCATCGCCGACGCGTGCGAAGGTCTCCATGCCGCGCACGGGCTGAAGGATGCGCAGGGGCAGACGCGCGGCGTCGTCCATCGTGACATCTCCCCGCACAACATCCTCGTCAGCGTCCGCGGCGACGTGAAGTTGATCGACTTCGGCATCGCGGTGGCAAAGGACCGCATCGGCGGCGACACCGCGGCCGGCTCGCTGAAGGGCAAGCTGCACTACATGGCGCCCGAGCAGGCGTTGCGCGAGCGGCTCGGGCCGTCCACCGATGTGTTCGGTCTCGGGGCGACGCTCTATCGGATGCTCTCTGGCCGTCCGCCGTTCGACGCCGGCAACGACGCCGCGACGCTCCACCGCCTCATCGGCAGCGCGCCGGCCGACCCGCTCCCAGACGGGATACCGCCGCTCGTCGCCGCCATCGTCGAGCGCGCGCTCGATCGCGACCCGGGCGCTCGCTTCCAGAGTGCGCTCGAGATGCAGACCGCGATCGAAGGCGCGATCATGGAAGAAGGGTACGTCACCGACGTCGCCACGTGGGTGACGACGAACCTCTCCGATGCCGCGCACGAACGTCGCGACCAGCTCGCCACGCGCACGCCGAACATTGCCCCCATGCCGTCGGAGGGTCCTGTCGAGCAGCCGTCCTTCGTCGCTGACCTCGCCCCGCTTCCAGATTGCGCACGCGCGGTCGCGCCCGCGCCGGCCGAGAGCCGCCCGCGCGCCCCCGCTCCTGCGCCTGCAAGCGCCTTGCCGGCCCCTGCCCTCGCGCACGCCGCGCCCGCACGCGCGCACGCTCCGCTCGGCTTCGAGGAGCCGCAGAGCCCGGAGAAGAGCCGCGGCACCGGCGGACCCGGCATGCTCGACGTGCGCGCGCTCGTGGCTCGCGCGGGCTCCGCGCCGCAGCTCCCCGCGCACACCCCGACGAACGACGTCGGTCCGTCGTCCGGGCGAGGCGCAGCCACGCAGGACGGCGCGCCCGCGGAGGCTCGACCCTACATCGGTCCTGCGACCACGCGCGAGGTGACCGCCGGCATGCGCGGCGCAGCGTGGATGCGCCTCGCGTTCCTCGTCATCGGCATCGTCGTGGTGCTCGTGGTGGTGCTCCTGCTGCTCCCGCGGATCGCCCGCGACCGCATCATGGGCTCGGCGCGCGAGGCAGGCATCGAGCTGACGATCGAGCGCGTCGGCGTCGGGTTCAGCGGCGTGTCCGTCCGCGGGGTCACCGCGAAGGTCGCGAGCATCCCGAACGCGGATTTTCGCGCCGACGAGATCTTCTCCGCCGGACTTTCGGGCAAGGACATCCGCGTCCGCGGTCTCGAGGCGAAGCTCGACGGGCACGCAAGCGTGGTCGGCCCGGCGCTGCTCGCATTCTACGACGAGAACCGCAAGCGCCTGGCCGGCACACCGTCCGACCCGAGGCGCGTGTCGATCGTCGCCGCCCACGTGATGTGGGCCGGCGTGCTCGGCGAGGGAACCCGCCTCGACGCCGGTGAGATCGGTGCGGACGTGGACTCGCGGTCCGTCGGCAGCGAGGAGATCCGCGCGAACGTCGGGCGGTTCGAGATCAAGACCGCCCGCACCACGTTCGGACCGTGGGCGAGCTCGTTCGAGCGCAACGTCTCGACGTCGCGGCTGCGCGTGCTGCTCGATCCGCCCGTCCTCGACGGCCCAAACGCGCTCTTCGTATGGGGGAAAGCGAATCCTACGCACGTCACCGTGCGGGTGCCTCGCTCACCGATCGGGCGGCTGGGCCTTCGCCCCGAGGAGCTCGGCCTGCGCGCCGACACCATCACCGAGCTCGAGGTGAAGCTCGAAGGCGGCCAGAGCCCGTCGGGGCGTATCGAGGGCACCGGTCGCGCCGACCTGTTCGGCCTGCGGCTGAACGGGGTGAAGGGGCTGGTCGACGTGAAGCTCGAAGGGACGGCCTCCGGGATCCCGGGTCGACCACTCGAGCTCGAGAAGACGACGGCGACACTCGGTCCGTTCCTCGCGAAGGTGACGGGGACGCTCACCCCGACGGATCTCGGCTTTCGCCTCGACGCCGCCTGGCAGACCCTCCCCATTCCCTGCGAGAAGCTCGCGCGGGCGGAGGCCACGTCGCTCGGCCCGATCGCGGCGGCCATCCAGGACATCGCGCACACGACCGGCGCGGCTCGGGTGACGGGCAGCGCCCGGGCCTCGGGCCTGGTGAAGCTCGACACGAAGAGCCCGGATTCGAGCACGATGACGGCCACGACCCGCGAGGCGTGCGGGCTGTCGATCTTCGGGCTCTGAGCCTCACGAGGGTCGACAAACGCCCGGGTTGACGGTAAGACCCGCTCTGCCATGCGCGGATTCCTCCAGCCCTCACTCCGTAACAACCCCACCGATACGCAGCAGCAGTTCACCACGCTGTCGCGTCACCGCCGCGCGCACCTCGCCGAGGCGGCCCAGACCACGCTGGTCAAGGCCTCCCAGTGGGCCCGCGGCGAAGCGGTCACCCCGCAGATCGCCAGCGCCCTCGAGGCTCAGGTGAAGGCGTACGCGGCGAAGGCCGCGAAGAAGTCGGGCTGATCGCCCGCCTCGCGAGAGGCGGAGGAGCTTTCAGCCCTTCGCCTTCGCGAAGTCCTTCATGAAGGACGCGAGAGCCTCGACCCAACCGAGCTCGACCGCGTTGTAGATCGACGCCCGGATTCCGCCCACCGAGCGGTGTCCCTTGAGGCCGACCATCCGCTTGCCCTCGGCCTCCTTGACGAACGCCTCCTCGAGCTCCGGGGTCGGCAGGCGCCACACCACGTTCATGATCGAGCGGCAGTCCTTGTCGACCGGGC
>JAYSXP010000213.1:0-5391 GCA_043717125.1 Polyangiaceae bacterium
CTCCACCTCGACATCTACATGGAGCGCATGCGTCGCGAGTACAACTGCGACGTCATCGCGGGCAAGCCGCAGGTCGCGTACCGCGAGTCGATCACGCGCCGCGCGGAGATCAACTACACGCACAAGAAGCAGACCGGCGGTTCCGGTCAGTACGCCAAGATCATGGGATTCATCGAGCCGCTCCCGTCGGACGCGGTCGAGGCCTACGAGTTCCTCGACGACGTCGCCGGCGGCTCCATCCCGCGCGAGTTCATCTCGTCGTGTGACAAGGGCTTCAAGGACGCCGTGCGCAAGGGCACGATGATCGGTTTTCCGATCGTCGGCATCCGCTGCGCGGTCAACGACGGCGCTTCGCACGCGGTCGACTCCTCTGAAATGGCGTTCAAGACCGCGGCGATGATGGGCTTCCGCGAGGCGTACGCCAACGCGAACCCGACCATCCTCGAGCCGATCATGAAGGTCGAGATCGACGTCCCCACCGAGTATCAGGGCTCGGTCGTCGGTCAGGTCAACCAGCGCCGCGGCGTCATCCTGGAGACCCAGGGCGGCGACACGACCAGCATCACCTGCGAGGTGCCGCTGAACTCCATGTTCGGTTACTCGACCGACCTCCGCTCCGCGACGCAGGGCAAGGGCACGTTCACGATGGAGTTCGCCCGCTACGCCATCGTGCCGAAGCAGGAGCAGGAAGAGATGAAGAAGGTCTACCGCGAGAAGCTCGCCGCCGAGGCGAAGGCCAAGTAGCCCACACTTCTCTCCGAGCAAAAAGCCAAGTCAGGCGTGAAATCGGCGTCGCTGCGGCGCCGTTTGCCGCAGGCGAATCCCGCCAGGCCGGTCGCGCCTCGGGGAGGCTCACGAAGTGAGGGGCGGCGCCCCAAAAGGAAAAGACGCGAGGTCCTGCCGAGAGGTGGGCCTCGCGTTTTTCGTGGGAAGCGGATCGCCCCGCGGCGATGCGCCTCACGACGACGAGAAAAGCGCTCGATCTCATGCTGCGAGTCCCGTCGCCCGAGGTTGATCGCCCGGCGCCGGACCGCGCACTCCTGCGCCCTTGTCTCCTATCGCCACGGCGCTTTCGCGGGCGATCGGGGCGTGGCGGTCCTTCTTCCGGAAAATTCGGCTGTTCTGGCCATGAGCCGGACCGTGCATCAAACTTGCGAGGAGGGTGCTTACACCGACCGAGGAGGACTCCGTGGCACGTACTGACGCTCTTGTTTCTGGGATGCTTGTTCTGTTCGGCGCCCTCGCCGGGACGTCCGCATGCACGTCCGACAGCACCTCGCCGGCGACGAACGTCACGGAGACCCTTCCGTCGTGCCTCAACGGCACTCGCGACGGCGACGAGACGGGCGTGGACTGCGGCGGAATCTGCGTGGCCCGTTGCGGGGGCAACGTGAAGCCCGCAGGCGGAGGCCCCGACGGTGGCGGCGAAGACGGCGGCGGGCAGCCCCAGACGGGTCCCGGCAGCGGCATCAACGGCGTTCGCGACGGCAGCGAGACGGACGTGGACTGCGGCGGAGCCAGCGCGCCCAAGTGCGCAGAGGGAAAGAGCTGTCTCGTCGACGACGACTGCGCGGTCGCGTGCAGCTACGCGAAGAAGTGCGTCTCCGCTCCGAGCTGCACGCCGCATCTCGGCGGTGACACCTGCGGCAAGGGAGAAGTCGGCGAGGCCGGCGCGCAGCACGAGAGCTGCTGCCGGACGCTCCCGGTTCCCGGGTACACGGACGCATCGCGTCCCGGCAAGACGGTCTACCTCGACAAGTACGAGATCACGGCCGGTCGCATGCGCGCGTTCATCGAGAAGATGGCGAGCATGAACGCTGGCAAGCCCGACGTGAAGGGCTGGATCAGTGCACACCGACCGCAGATCTGGAATCCCGCGTGGGACCAGTTCCTGCCAGCCGACACCGAGGGCGGGATCGTGGTCATCGCGCGGCGCCTGCTGGGCGATCCTCGTCCCGAGGACGCGGGCGAGACGGGCACGCCGGGTCCCGGCGTGGTCCTGCCGCCGGTCACCGACCAGCCGCGCCGCATGGGGACCAACTACCAGTTCGGCTCCGAGATCTACGTCGATCTCCACGGCAACAACTGCGCGACCTACGCGGGCTCCTACGGCGCGCCTACGTACTATTATCCGCCAGACATCCTGGCTCGCGACAGCCAGGTCGCCCGCGCGTCGGGCGTGACGTCGAGCGGTACTCCGGTGGCGGCAAAGGACCTCCTCGACGTCAAGTCGATGAACTGTGTCACCAACGCCATGCTCGCGGCGTTCTGCGCGTGGGACGGTGCGCAGCTGGCGACCGACGACGTCCTCGACTTCGTCACCACGACTCCGGCGTCGCTCGGCAACGTCTCGGGCTGCGGCACGCAGTACGACAACCACGGAGAGCTGCTCGGCAACGTCTTCACGAACACGGTTCAGTCCGGCGGACGCTGTCCGACCGTCGCTCTGATCAACGCCACGTTCGACGCAGGGGACAACCTGCCCGTCCCAGGCAGCTCGCTCAACGTGCACAACTATCACTACCCGGATACCGGCGTGCAGGACTCCGACAAGGCCTGGGAGGTCTCGGCTCCCGGCCGCGCGAGCCTCGCCGCCGGTGCGAACGGCGACCAGGCCGACAAGATCCGCATCAATGCCGCGGACGAGCCGTGGATGGACCTCCATGGAAATCTGAGCGAGGCGGCGCTCGACATGTCGGGCGCCACGTTCACCGGAAGCTTCGCGCTCAAGTACCGCGGGATCGGCTACGGCAGCGCGCGCTCGGATCTCAACATGACGGTCATGAAGGGCGAGACCGTCCCGCGCGTCCAGCGGCCCGAGGCGAAGGGCTTCTATACGGGTGGCCGATGCATGCGCTTCAAGTGATCGCGGCTCAGCGCTTCCGATCGGCCTTCGCCTCACGAGCCCCTTGCGCGGCGAGGGCGTCGGCCCGCTCGTTCCCTGCATTGCCGTTGTGAGAGCGCACCCACTGGAAGCGAACAACGAGTCTCTTCGAGGCGATGCTCGAATCGATGTGCCGAGCGCTCTCCACGACGAGCGGGTCGACCTTCGCGAACGCTCGTGCGCGCCACGTGGAGAGGTGTTTGGCCAGGTTCTCGACGAGAGACTGGTTGTCGGAGAATACCAATGCGCTGGCGCCCTCCGGGAGCACCGCGAGCGCCTCGGCCACGGCCTGGTACTCCATCACCTTGGCGAGCGTGCTCGTCGCCTTGCCGTAACCCTCGAGCGGCACGCCGTCAGGCGGCTTGACGACGAAGCCCCATCCGCCGGGCGCGCTTCCACCGGCCTTGCACGACCCGTCGGTGTAGCAGTGGTACTCTCCACGTCCGCTCACGGGCCGAACCCTACCGCCGCGGATGCTCCTCGCCTACCACCCCGCGCTCACACCTCACCGCGAGGATGGACGAGGGAGCGCGCCCCATGGTCGCTTTCGCGACGGAGGCACGCGTCGAGCTCGCCGTCCTCGAGCATCTGCCGCAGCGCCACCCTCGCGCGTGAGACGAGCTACCAGCGCTTCTGGATGTTGGCGAGGAAATCGTACGGGTAGCCGAGCTTGAACGCGCTCGCGTCGTCGAGCCGCTTCACTTGCTCGTCGGTGAGCTTCACGTCGGCGGCGGCGAGGTTGTCGTCGAGCTGCTGTAGCGAGCGCGCGCCGAAGATGACCGAGGTGACGGCGGTCTTCGCGAGGAGCCAGGCGAGGGCGACCGCCGAGGGGGTTGTCTCCTTCTCCTTCGCGATCACCTTCACCGTGTCGATCGTCCGCCAGCCACGCTCGCTGTCGAAGTCGGCGAAGCGCTCCTTCCACTTCTCGAGGCGGACGCCCGCGGGAGGCGGCTGGTCCTTCGCGTACTTGCCGGACAGAAAGCCTGCGGCGAGCGGCGACCAGGGGAGGATGCCGAGCCCGAACTTCTTGCACACGGGCACGTGCTCGCGCTCGAGGTCGCGCACCATCAGGCTGTACTGCATCTGCAGGGCTACGAACCGATGCAGATGCTCGCTCTTCGAGATCCATGCGCTGTCGGTGAGGCGGTACGCGGCGTAGTTGCTCGCGCCGAGGTAGAGCACCTTGCCCGCGTGCACGAGATCGTCGAGCGCGCGGAGGGTCTCGTCCTCCGGTGTGTCGATGTCCTGCATGTGGATCTGGTAAAGATCGATGCGGTCCGTCTTGAGACGTCGCAGGCTGTCCTCCACGGTGCGGACGATGCGGTAGCGCGAGGCGCCGGTGGAGTTCGGGCCTTCGCCCATCCGAAAGCGGAACTTCGTGGCGAGCACCACGCGGTCGCGGTTCTTCGTCTCGTCCATCCACTTGCCGACGATGCGCTCGGAGAGGCCGTCTTGTCCGTAGACGTCGGCGGTATCGATGAAGCCGGCGCCGCGCTCGAGGCAGCGGCTCATGATCGCGAAGGACGTCTTCTCGTCGCAACCGACCTTGTGCATGAACGACTTGTCGTCCGCGTCGCCGAACGTCATCGCGCCGAGGCAGAGGACGGGGACCTTGAGACCGCTGGTTCCTAGGTTTCGGTACTCCATGGACCGCAGCCTCTCACGCCGCGCGAGCCGCTGCACCTCCCCAGACGATCTTCGCCCACGGAAGAGTCCGCGCGAGCGCGTTTTACCTAGAGCGGAGCGCGCACGAGCGCTGCGGCGCGAGCCGTCGCGCCCGCCTTGTGGCGGGCCGCGTGGTAGACGGCTGCGGAGGCCGCGTCCATCGCGGTCAGATCGTCGGCGTCGACACGGACGCCGTGACGGACGCGCTCGAGGATCGTCGCGCACGTCGCCATGCCTTCGATACCGACGCGCTTGGCGAGGGCTTGCGGTTGTTCGTCGGCCTTGGGATGGATGCCCGCGTCGCGAAGGCCGATGAGCATCCGTTGCCAGTGGTTCGAGACACGCTGATCGAGCGTCTCGCGCCAGAAGGGACGGGCGAGGTGACGAAGCGTGAGCTGACGACGCAGCGCGCGCATCGCGAGGTGGAGTGCCACGCCGCCCATGCAGAGCGCGAGCCCCGAACGCCACGGCACACCGCCATGCGCCGGCGGTGCCGCGGGCGGCGTCGTGAGGAGCACGACGGTCGGTTTCGGAGAGGGCGCGTGCGAGGGCGTGACCGCGGGCGGTGTATCGGACTCGAACTTCGCCTCGGGCTTCGGTGCGACGAGGTCGACCTTCGGGGGTCCTGGCGCAGGCTGCGCGACCTTCGGCAGCGGGGGCGCGGGCGGGAGCGGCTCCACCTCCGGTACCGGATCGGGGGGTGGCTCCGGGGCGACGTAGCCGGTGCCGGTGCCGGTGCCATTTCCGTAGCCGTAACCCCCGTAGCCGTCGGTCGTGTCGCCCGCTGCGCCGTAGCCTCGCGACGCGCTGCCGCCGCTCGTGATGCTTTTCGCGCCGCTCGC
>JAYSXP010000214.1:0-15434 GCA_043717125.1 Polyangiaceae bacterium
CGCGGCGGCGGCTCGTGATCGCTCATGGCCGGACATCGGCCGCCTCGCCCTGGCGGTTGCCTTCAATCGCGCACGCGCACGCGCACGCGCACGACCACGATCGCGACCACGACCACGACCACGACCACGATCGCGACCGATGGCCGGACTTCAGACCGACGGAACTAGGGCCAATGCCGTTCGGCTTTGCGCTTCGGGGTTCTTTCTAGGGAAGGGCGTCGGAGCCGGCACCACAGACGAGGGCGCAGGGATGGGAGGCGGTCGGGATTCTTGCGGTGAGGAAGGCGGCCAGGGAGGCGGCGCCCGAGAGCTCGGCGCCGATGCCCACCTCGGTGAGGAGGAAGCGGGCCGCGGAGCGCATGTCGTCGTCCGTGACGAGGACGATGGAGTCGAGCGTGGAGCGGAGGATGGAGATGTTCAGGGCGTCGGAGCGCCGCGGGGCCAGCGTGCCGGCAGCCGTGCGGATTTCCGAGAGGGTGATGACCTCGTTCGCGCGGAGGCTCTCGGTGAGGGTAGGGGCGCCCTCGGGCTCGACGCCGATGATGCGGATCGAGGGGCGAAGGAGCTTCGCGGCAGAGGCGACGCCCGAAGCGAGGCCTCCGCCTCCGATGGCGACGATGAAAAGATCGGTCTCCGGGGCTTGCTCGAGGACCTCCAGGGCGATGGTGGCGGCTCCGCAGATCACGGCGGCGTCGGCGAACGGGTGGATGTACGTGAGGCCGTCGCGCTTCGCGTGCTCGAGGGCCGCCGCGTGGGCGTCGTCCCATACGTCGCCGGCGCGGACGACGCGCGCGCCCCAGCCCTCGATGCGCGCCGCCTTGGCAGGTGCGGTGCGATTCGGCAGGTACACCGTGGTCGGGACGTCGACGACGCGTCCCGCGTAGGCGACGGCGAGGCCATGGTTGCCGCCCGACGCGGTGACGAGGCCGCGAGCAGCGACGTCCGGCGCAAGCGAGAGCACCTTGTTGAGGGCGCCTCGGGCCTTGAAGGAGCCGCTCACCTGGAGCGACTCGAGCTTCAGGAGCACGTCGTGCGGGAGTCGCTCGTCCGTGACCGGGACGTCCACGAGGCCACGCGCGACGTCGCCCTTGCCCCTCGGCACCACGCCCTTGCGCAGCCGCACGAGCGGCGTCGGGATCACGTGAGGATGGATGCGCGCCTGCGCGGCGCGGATCGCTTCGAGGTCGACTCCGGGGGGAAGGGCGAGCGTCACGAGAGTCAGGGTAGGCGAGATTTCATGGCGAAGGCTTGACCGTCTTTGAAACAAGACGCTCGTTCGTTATAACGAAATATTGGCATCGTGCCACCCGTTCGTCCACCCACCGTCGGCCCCAATGGGGATGGGTGCGCGACGTGGCACGGCGTCGAGGAACCCCGCTCGCGTCGGCCATGGGGCCCCAACGTGTCGCGCGTGCGGGCCTCGATCGCGTGCGCGTTCGTCGCGGCTACGGCGGTTTGGAGCGCCGTCGGCGTCTCCGATGCGCGAGGGCCGCGGCTCCGCACAGGGACGTGAGCGCGAGGGCCGCGCCTGCCGGTGAGGGCGAGACGCCGACACGGCAGCTGCAGCCGCCACCTCCGGACGCCAGCGCAGTGCCCGCCTCCGCACCTGCGTCGCTTGCGTCGGAGCCGGCATCGCTCGTTCCCGCGTCTGCTTCGCCGGTCGGGCCGAGGCATGCACCACTGAAACACCTCGAATGCGTGCATTCTGCATCCTCGGTGCAGGGGCTCGCACCGTTGCGGCAGGCCGTGTCCGATACACACTGCAGGTCGCCTGAGGTCGTCGTCGGTTTGCAATGAAAGCCTGCGCCGCAGTCGAGGTCCGTCGCGCAGGGTCGACCGCACACGCGGCCCGCGTTTGCGCCGTCGCCGACGTCGATGCAGCGCGCGTCGTCGCCGGCTGCCTCGCACGCATCGGCGACTCGCGCGCAGGGCGAGCAGACGTCGGCGGCGTCGCGCGGGCGCTGGCATGCGTTAGCGACGCACTGGAATGGCGCAGGGCAGGGCAGTACGTCACAGCCGACGGTACCGCTGCCCGGATACAGCGCGCACACGCCGTCCACGTCGTCCTTCTCGAGCGAGCGCCAGCGGAGCCCCGATCCTGTGGCGAACATCGTCGCGCGCCCATCGGCGGAGTGGCCGAGCCCGAGCGCATGGCCGATCTCGTGGACGAGGATGCTCCGCAGGTCGAGCGTCCCGGGCGTGCGCGACGGGTCCAGCGAGAAGCGGAAGTCCTTCCCGTTCACGTGGATGTCGGCATCGCGATAGTGCCCGGTCGCGTCGGTGTAGATCACGGTCTGCGCGACGGCACCCGGGACGAGCTCTACGGGCCACGCGTCGTCATGGAACAGGATGATGTTCACGCCGTCGTCGGCGGCGACCACGACGCGCTCGCCGTCGTAGCGGGCGCGCCAGCCCGTGCACGAGGCGCGCGGCCACGTGCGGAGCGCGACGTCGAGCTCGCCCGCTGCCTCGGCGCCAACGTCGCGGCTGCGCGGAAGGGCGAGGACGAAGGGCACCGGAAGCGCCGCCGCGGGCCACGTGCCCGCCGGAATGTTCGGTGAGAACATGGTCGGCGCTGCGATCACGATGGGATCGGCGTGGATCACCGGGGGAGGAGCAGCAGGCCACATCGCGTCGCGCTAGTATGACCGTCGTGCAAGCCGCCGTCATCCAACTGTCCAGTCAGGACGACGTGAACGCCAATCTCGGGCGCGTTCGCGAGCTCGTCCTCGAGGCCGGTCGCGCGGGCGCCGAGCTCGTGGCGCTCCCGGAGAACTTCGCGTTCATGGGCGAAGAGTCGAAGAAGCGCGAGATCGCCGAGCGCGTCGAGGAGCACACCGCGGGGCCCATCGTGAGCACGCTGCAGCTCGCGGCCCGCGAGGCGGGCGTGTGGCTCGTGGCGGGCGGGATGCCCGAAAAGAGCCCCGACCCCGATCGCCCTTACAACACGTCCCTCCTGTTCGATGCCGAAGGACGCCTGGTCTCGCGTTACCGGAAGGTGCATCTCTTCGACGTCGACCTCGCGGACGGAACGAAGCTCCTCGAGAGCGCAGCGACGATGGCGGGCGACGAGCCGGTCGCGAAGGAGATCACGAGCCGCGCGGGCGGGACGGTCGGGCTCGGCATGACCATCTGTTACGACCTTCGCTTTCCCGAGCTCTATCGTCGGCTGGGCGAACGTGGCGTGCGCATCGTCACGGTTCCGGCGGCCTTCACGCTCACCACCGGGAAGGATCACTGGCACGTCCTCCTGCGCGCGCGCGCCATCGAGAACCAGGTCTTCGTGCTCGCCCCCGCGCAGCACGGCAAGCACCCGCGCGGGCGTCAGACGTACGGAAAGAGCCTCATCGCCGACCCATGGGGCGACGTTCTCGCGCAGTGCAGCGAAGGAGAGGGCTTCTCGATGGCGAAGCTCGACTTCGCGGCGCAGGATCGCGTGCGCAAGTCCCTCCCGTGCCTCACACACCGGAGGATCTCGTAGGGGCCGACAGGTCGGCCACGCGAGACGAGAGCGGGCACGGCAGACCGGAAGGTCGCTCTACAGATGATCCCGGGCGATGTCCGCCCAGGTGCCTGTCGGCTCGAGCTCGAGGTAGCGCTTCCAGTGGCCGCGCGCGCGTGCCTTGTCGGAAAGCGCCTCGTAGGCCATCGCGAGGTTGAAGTGCGCGTCCGCGAAGCGGGGGTCGCTCTTGATCGCCGCCTCGAAGTACGTGACGGCCTTCGACGCGAAGCCTCGCTCCAGCATCACGTAGCCGAGGTTGTAGTGCGCCTCGGGTTGTCGCTCGTCGAGCTCCAGGGCCCTGCGGTAGAGCACCTCGGCGCCCGGCTCATCACCGCGTCGGAAGCGGATGTTGCCGAGGTTCGTGTAGGCGATGGCGAGCTGCGGATCGAGGTCGATGGCCTTCTTGTAGAGGCCTTCGGCCTCGTCGAAGGTCGCCGGATCCTCATCGAGCGTGCTCGCGCGCATGTAGAGGTCGTACGCCGAGCGCGCGCGTGCGCCGGGGGTATCGGGGCGGAGGAGGCGCACGACGTCGCTGCGCAGACCCTCGACGCGGAAATCCATCACCATCTGCCCGCTGATGGGCTCGAAGGTGCCGTCCTCGGCCTGGACGACGACGCGGCGCCCGTCGCTCACGATGCGGAGCTCCTGGAGCGGGCGCGTGACGCGGGGCAGGGCGCGACGTAGCGCACCGATCGCCGTCGCGACGTCCTTCACGCGCACGTGGCTCGCGAGCAGATCGTGCGTGGCGCGGAGCGCGATGAGATCCTGGAACGTGTACGCCTTGCGACCGTTGCGAGTCGCGCTCGGCGCGACGATCTCCGCCTTCTCCAGGCTACGGAGCTTCGCGGGCGAGAGCCCGAGCAGCTTGGCGACCTCGCGCGGCGAGAACACGTCGGTGACGGGTTCGCTCGTGCGCTGGCTCTCGGGCGGCGGCGCGGGGCTGGACCCCGGAACGCGTGCGCCGTTCGCCTTCGGTGCATCGGCGTGCTGGATGCGTCCGCCGCCGGGGCCGAACGCGACGTGGATGACTTCGCCGCCGCGCTTCTTCTTCCGCGCGCTCTTGGGCCGGCGAGCTCCGGTCGAGGGCGGAGTTTTGGACGAGTTGGGCATGCTGGGAGGCAGATTCGTTTCGAGAGTCGTCATGGCAGAGTCCGGCTGACCCTCCTCCTCTCTATCAAAGGCGCCTGCACGTCGACGTCAATCCTCAACCCGCGTGGATCTTCAGAGAACCGCATCTCGCATACTGTTCGGCCGAGCATGCCCGGTGCTCGACTTTGCGCTTCGCGCGTCGCGCAGCGGAGCGCGTGCACATGGACATGCACGTCTTTCTCGGCGAGAGCGCGAAGGAACGCGCGTTCCTCCACAGGCGTCTCCACAGGTAGTCCCAGGATGAGGCTCGTCGTCCCGTACCAGACGCGCCCGTTCCTCTCGTCCTTGATGCCGCCCTCGCTGACGGCGTCGGCGATGGCGAAGAGGTCACGCCAGCGTCCTTCGGTCGTCCGCACGAACGGACCCGAGCGCTCGACGAGGTCAGGCATGCGGGCCTTCCTGATACTCGGCCCGCGACGCGCAATCACGAATCGGATCGTGACTTGTCGGGGCGTGTGCGCGCAACTTCTCGGCGCGGGTGTCTGGCGTGTGCGCGCTAGCGTGCGGGCGCGGCGAGGAGGCGCTCGGACGGCGCATCGAGAGGCACCGAGATCGACTCGACGTTGATCCCTTGCGGCGTCGACTCGATCCACGTCGCGTGGGCGACGAGCGGGCGGCCACCGGAAAGCGAGGGGGAATCGGGCAGCCCATCGGGCGCCTCGCCCACGCTGCCGACATTCACGATGTGAATCTCGCCGAGCATGCGATGGAACGGCGTGTGGCTCATTCCGCAGACGATGACGTCCGCGGGATCGTCACCGATCAGCGCGTCGACCTCGTCATCGGACATGTCGAAGGTGAGCGATTCGGCGGGGTCGACCGGCGAGCCGTGGACGAGGAGCAGTTCTCCGCCGTTCTCGAGAGGAACGCGGACGTGCGTGGGCAGCCGCTTGATGCGCTCGAGGACGAGGTCACCGAGCTCGGTGCGGACGGTCTTCATTCGCTCGATCATCGCGCGCTCGTGATCACTGCGCGGATGGAGGTTGGCAGGGTCGAGCGTCGCGAGGGCCTTGTCGGAGACGCCCTGCACCATGAGCGCACCGGCCGCGGTCAGGCGACGCCAGGTCTCGAGCGGCGCGGGCCCGGGAAAGACGATGTCACCTGCGATCAGGAGCTTGTGGAACGCGCGTTTCTCCGCCGTCGCCAGCACAGCGCGGAGCGCGTCGAGGTTGCCGTGGATGTCGGAGACGCAGAGGAGAAGCATCGAATCGGCCGCATCCTAGCAGCGGTGCGTCCAAACGCGAGCGCGATGGCAGGAGGCCACGCTTGCCGAGCTCAGCCGCCTCAAAGCGCCGCGCGCAGCTCTTTCACCAGCGCGCGTACGGCTGCGATGCGCGCCTCCGCGGACACGCCCTCCTCGATCCTGCGGACGATGGCCGAGCCGACGACGACCCCGGCGGCCTCGGCCGCGGCGACCTTCGCCGCGGGGGCGGAGTCGATCCCGAAGCCCACGACGGTCGGCCGGGCCGTGATCTCGGCGACGTGCGCAGCCTGCCGGCTCGCCTCTGCGAGAACCTCGGTCGCGCCGGCACCGCCCGTCACGCCCATCATCGACACGTAGTAGATGAACGGGATGGGAAAGCGCTGCGCGGCCTCCGCGATCCTTGCGACGCGCTCCGGCCGGCTCGTCGGCGCGACCAGCGGGATGACCCCCAGCCCGCGCGCGGCAGCGAGCGTGCGGAGCGAGCTCGACTCGTCGAGCGGGAGGTCGACCACGAGAAGTGCGTCGACCCCGGCATCGGCGGCAAGCGCGACGACCGTCTCCTCGCCGCGCACGAAGAGCGGGTTGTAGTAGCCGAAGAGAACGATCGGCGCGGCGCAGCGGGCACGAACCGCGCGCGCAACCCGCAACGTCGCATCGAGGCCGCCGCCGTTCATCAGTGCACGCTGGCTCGCCCGTGCGATCGCAGGACCGTCGGCGGTCGGATCGCTGAAGGGCATGCCGAGCTCGAGGATGTCAGCGCCTGCTTCGGCGCACGCGACCGCCAGATCGACCGAGCCTGCCTCGTCGGGATCACCGCAGCAGAGATAGGCAATGAGCGCCTTGGTATGACCACTGCCACCCGCCTCTCCGCGGGCGCGGCGTGCGAGGACGTCGTCGATGCGTCCCATGTCAGAGGAGCCTTTCGAGGAGTGTCTCGAGATCCTTGTCGCCGCGACCCGAGAGGCACACCACGAGGGTGGCCGGCCGCTCGAGCTTCGTCGACATCTCGGCCGCGATCACGCCGACCTTCGCGAATGCGTGCGACGTCTCGAGCGCAGGGAGGATGCCCTCGGTACGGGCGACGAGTGCCACGGCGGCGAGCGCTTCGTCGTCGGTTGCCGAGACGTAGAAGGCGCGTCCCGAATCCTTCAGGAACGAATGCTCGGGCCCCACGCCCGGATAGTCGAGCCCGGCGCTGATGGAGTGGGCCTCCTGGATCTGACCGTGCTCGTCGCAGAGCACGTAGCTCTTCGACCCATGAAGGACGCCGACGCGACCGGCGGTGAGCGTCGCAGCGTGCTTGCCGCTCGGCACGCCGTGTCCCGCCGCCTCCACGCCGAAGAGCCTGACGCTCGCGTCGCCGAGAAAGCCGCGGAAGAGCCCGATGGCATTGGGGCCACCGCCGACGCAGGCGACGGCAGCGTCCGGGAGCTTTCCCGTCCGCGCGAGGAGCTGCGCCCGCGCCTCCTTGCCGATCACGCTCTGGAACCGCGCCACGAGCTCCGGGTATGGATGCGGCCCGGCTGCGCTGCCGATGCAATAGTGCGTGGTGCCGACGTTGGTGACCCAGTCGCGAAGCGCCTCGTTCATCGCGTCCTTGAGCGTGCGCGAGCCCGATTGCACGGGGATGACCTTCGCGCCGAGGAGCTTCATGCGACCGACGTTGGGCGCCTGGCGCTTCACGTCCTCCTCGCCCATGTAGACCTCGCATGGGAGGCCGAAGAGCGCGCATGCGGTGGCGGTCGCGACCCCGTGCTGGCCGGCGCCCGTCTCCGCGATGATCCGGGTCTTGCCCATCTTCGTCGCCAGCAGGATCTGGCCGAGCGCGTTGTTGATCTTGTGCGCGCCCGTGTGGCAGAGGTCCTCGCGCTTGAGAAACAAGCGGCCGAGCACGGTGCCCCCAGGATCGATCGCGCGGGCGAGGCGGACGGCCTCGGTCAACGGCGTGGGCCGGCCGACGTAGTTGGCGAGCAGGCCCCCGAGCTCATCTTCGAACGCGGAGGTCGAGACGATCTGCGTGACGGCGTCGGTGAGCTCGTCGAGCGCGTGAATCAAGGTCTCGGAAACGTAACGACCGCCATAGTCGCCGTATCGGCCGGCGCCGAGCGGAGGTGTCTCTTGCACGGAGATGAGCCTACCAGAAGCGCGCCGCCTGCTCACCCTCGAGGTCGAGGTGCCGGGCGTGGATTCGTGCATGCGCAAGCGGCGCGGCGCTGGAGCGTCACGCCGCCTTCGCCCGGCGACGCTTTGGGCCTGGGCGCGCAGCGGCGGAACGCGCTTGCGGAGGAGCGAGATCGAGAACCACGAGCGCGAGCCCTTTCGGCGTCGTCCGGAGCGACGGGAGGAGCGCCTGTCGGTCCGCTTCGAGCAGCGTCGCCCAGACGTGTCGGCAGCGCGCAGGGCCGAGCAGCTTCGCCGAGCAGGTGCACGCGGCGGCGAGCTGGCCTCCTTCGACGCGCAAGCGCACGAGGAGCGTCTTCTTGCCCTTGACCTCCGCGTCGAGCCCCGACTCGGAGACGCTCGACAGACTCACGCGGCGCCGCGTGAAATAGCGAAAGCCGCGCACGCACGCGAGCGGCACGAACCCCTGCGCCACGCGATCGGCGAGTGACACGGGGCGCGCGGTGGGCGTCGCGGCAGCTGCGGCAGAGGGAGCATGGGCGGGCGGCGTAGCCACAGAGGTCATCATGCGGCATGGCTCAGCGATGCGCGTGCCAGCGGCGCGGCCGAACGATTTCAAGCGCTTGCAGTCGCGCCGGGGTGGCCGGGACAGGGGCACGGGTGGCCCGGACAGCCTGCGCGGCTTGGCGACGGGTGAACACTCGGTCAGTCGCGTCCAACCGCTAGGGGCGAATGGGCACATCGACCGGCGCATAACCTGGACGTGTCATCCACCATCGTCCGTCAGTGGCACCTCCTCATGCTGCTCCCCAAGGGACCCCGCCGTATCGATGCCGCCACGCTCGAGGCCCGCCTGCGCGAGCGCGGTGTCGACGTGCATCGCAGGACCATCCAGCGCGACCTCCTCGAGCTCGCGACCGTCTTTCCGATCGTCTCCGACGCCCGGAGCAAGCCCTACGGCTGGCGCTGGGCCGACGACGCCGAGCTCCTCTGCGCCATCCCGGCGCTCGCGGGCGCGCAACATGGTGTTGCCGAGATCGAGCTCGTCCTCCACGTCCGGCGTGCGGCCGTCCGCGCAATCAGCGAGGGCCTGCGTGGGCCCGAGGGGCAAGCCCGCCTCGTGCAAATCGGCGATGGCGATTCCATTGGCGAGCTCGTCGAAGTGTCCGCCCGCGTGCCAGACGCGTGCGCGCTCAGGCGCTGGCTCTTCGGCTTCGGTGACGCTCTCGAGGTGGTCGCGCCCCTTCACCTCCGCGCCGAGCTCGCTGGGAAGGCTTCACGCGTCGCGTTGGTCTACAATGGCGGCGGGTGAGCACGGATCGAGATTCCTGGCGGGCTCGAGGAGTCAGGTCGCGACCAAGCGAGCCGACGTCGCGCGTTCGTCTTCGATGCGGAGGCAGCGCGCGCTGCGGTCCTCGCGCTCTACGACGTGCATCCGCACCCGACTGGGCCTATCCGTACCGTTCACCCTCGTATCCAGCCGTGGTGACAAGGAACGTCATGAAGCTTTTTTCGGTGTCTGCACTCTCCGGTCTCGGTCTCGGTCTCGGTCTCGTTCTCGTTCTCGCGCTCGGCGCATGCGGAGGCGCGGCCCCCGCGCCCGCCACCCCAAGGTCCGCCGTCCCGACCTCCACGCCGGCGGCCCCGGTGGCGTCGACCGAGCAGCACGTGAAGACCGTCGACGTTTCCGCGGCGATCCGCGCGATCGTCGACGCGCCCGATCGCGACGCCGATGACAAGAAGCTCGATGGCGGCCGCAAGCCCGCCGAGCTGCTCGCGTTTGCTGGCCTCAAGCCCGGCATGAAGGTCGCCGATCTCGCCGCCGGTGGCGGTTACACGACCGAGCTGCTCGCGCGCGCTGTGGGCCCGACGGGCGTTGTTTACGGCCAGAACTCGCCGTTCATCGTCGAGAAGTTCGCGGAGAAGCCGTGGTCTGCGCGCCTCGCGAAGCCCGTGAACAAGAACGTCGTCAAGGTGACGCGCGAGTTCGACGACCCGCTCCCGCCCGAGGCGAAGGATCTCGACGCCGTCGTGATGGTCCTCTTCTACCACGACACGTTCTGGATGAAGACCAATCAGACCAAGATGAACGCCGCCATCTTCCGCGCGCTCAAGCCGGGGGGCCTCTACGTCATCGTCGACCACAGCGGCCGGTCCGGCACGGGGACCACCGAGGTGCAGACCATCCACCGCATCGAGGAGTCGGTCGTCCGCAAGGAGGTCCCGCTGGCGGGCTTCAGGCTCGCGGCCGACGCCGAGTTCCTCCGCGCGCCCGACGACAAGCGTGACTGGAATACCGCGCCCTTCGCCGCTGCCGAGAGGCGCGGGACGAGCGATAGGTTCGTGCTCCGATTCGTCAAACCGTGACGTAGGGGCGAGTGGGTGGGCGCTCTCGATCGACCTGGCACACCGGGGCGCGGAAGGTTTTGACCCGGTCGAGCATTCACTGCGGAGACGGAGCACTCCGACCCGGGAATCCTCGACAAGGTCTACGCGGCGCCCAGCTCTCCGCCGCTGGACGCGGTCAAGGCGAATAGCGGCAAGTCGACCATCCGATGGAAGGTGACGCCCTCCTTCGTGATCACGGTACGGGTCATGATCACGCAGATCGTCGCCTCGAAGATCAGACTCGCGCGGTCGTTTCCGACGCGAACTCGCGGAGCGAGTGCGACGTTGCCCCGACGACGACGATCCCCTCTCCCTGAAGCGAGCCACGATCCAAGGGCCACCTTTCTCCGTCCGCAGGGTCGGAGGTCAACTCCCTGACGAGCTACTTGGGTGGGACGACGATCGATCCGCTCTTCACGATCTCGAAGTCGGAGCCTTTCACCTTACCGAGGTTCGAGAGGAGCGCGTCCATCTCGGGCTCCCACGCGTTGTCGCTCTCGCCGCTGACGTACCAGTTGGAGCCGTTGTCCGCGAGGATGAGCCCGTACTTCTTCATCGCGGTGGTGAGGACCTTCGAGGCGCCCATGAAGGCGGAGTCGTTGAAGCTCGCCTTGAGGCGCACGCGCATACCCATGGGCGGCAGCGCGCCATTGTCGTCGCCGGCGGCGTGCGTGGCAGGATGGATATACGCCTGCCGCGAGCTGTGCATCGTGAAGCGAAGCGCGTGCGGGATCTCGCCGCGCTTGATCTCCTCGAGCCGCACGAGCCCGGGGAGGACCGCGAGGCCTGCGGCGTCGGCGGACGTCCAGCCCTCGGTGCGGAGCGCGTTGGAGTCGAGCTTCCAGATCGCGCCACTGGCGGCTGCGAAACCGCCGCCGCTTGGATTCTGTGTATTATACAATTCGTAGAGAACGCAGTGGTCGGGGGCGCCGTCCGTTGCCAGGAAGAGGACATGGCGATCGCTTGCCGGCGTCGAGCTAGTGCCGCCTTCGATCTTTGCATCGAGCGGGATCGGGTAACAGAATGGACCGCGCGCGCAGGCGAGCGGGTCGCTCTCGTCGGGGCCGTAGCTCGTGTTCCACGTGATGAGCGCCGGCGGGGCTGCTTTGCCGACCGTGATCGGGATGCCGTAGTTGTCCGTCATCGTTCCCCAGTCGGGATGCATGCCGGCGCCGAGCGCCATGCCGGGCATCACGCTCGCCATGAGCTCGGGGTCGAGAGGCTCCGTGTCGACCGCGCGGTTCCATGCGTTGTCGGTAGGAAAGATCCGGCAACCGGCATGCATGCCGCCCGGACCCGAGACGCTGCCACTGGTCCCGCTCGTGCCACTGGTCCCGCTCGTGCCGGAGGTTCCGCTGGTCCCGTTCGATCCACTGGTGCCTCCGCTCGAGCCGTCGCTCGAGCTGCCGCAGGCCACGGCCGCGCCGAGGACGGTGAGGACGGTGAGTACCGTTCCGATTGAAGAGCGCATCGCGTTCGACCTCCGGAAAGAAGCGTAGCTTGCCGCGTCGCGTTCGATGCAAGCAACGCGGCGCGCGAGCGGCCGATGGTAGGTGGATGAGAGCCTCGACACCGCGGATCGAGACGAGGTCGGAGGGGACGCTCGACTGCCATAGCGACGCGATCATGCTCAGGGAGGGGGTGGGTGCCATCGGCTCGACGTATCTCCGCGGATCTCCAGCGGAGGCGCGTCTGCCCGGGAGCGAGAGCTCGATCCCCGTTTCGCTCGGCACGCAGACCACGGTGTCGGAGCCACCGCCTTTTGCGCGCGTGCGGTCGGCTTTTCCCGATGCGAAGGGAGCGTTCGTCGTGAGCGCCGGATCCGCTAGGGCGCGCGCGCCGGCTCGGACCTCCACGCGCGTGGAGGGGCGCCGCAGCGCGGTCACGCTCCCCGGGCGCGCGAGCGTGGCACGGGCGATCCGGGGAGCGGCGGTATTCGCGCTCGGAGCGGCCACCGCAGCGTCCGTCGGCGAGCTTGCCGAGCGCGCGGTCGAGACTGCGGCTCTCGCGTGCATCCTCGCGGGAGCGCTGCTCCTCTTTCTGGCTCTGGCGCGAATGAGAACGCAAGAGGAAGGGTGACGGCGCGGCAAGCGCCGTGCCGCATGACGGCGGGACGCGTGCCTATTCGCTCGAGTCGTTGGCCGCGCGCCGGGCCTCAGACTGCGACGATGACCGACCCGCGCCCCTCGTTTCCGAGCCTCCGCTTCGCGATCTCGCCGATCTCGCCGACCTCGCCGGCATCGCGCTCGCGCCGGAGGCCGACCGTTGCGACGGTGCCGCCGACGCGCCCGCTCGACCTGCCGCGGAGCGAGGGCCTCGACCTGCTCGATTGGCTGGGACTCGGGCGTCCCGAGTTCGGGGCCATCTCCGCGCGTGAGCTCGCCCCTCGCTGCCGTCGTCGTCTCTGGGCCGACGCGCGCAACGCGCACCCGTCACTCCGCGCGCGCACCGCCGAGCTCCTCTCCGTCGCGGAGGCGGCGGGCGAGCGAATGGTCATTTTTGGCTGAGCGCCGTGAATTCTCAATCGCGCGCGGGCGCGATCTCGCCGACGTCGCCGAGCGCGCCGCGCGCGAGCACCTCGATCGCCTCGGCGAGCGCGGGGGTCTCCGCAGATGCGGCGGCGCCGAGGCCGACGACATAACGAGCCACCTGGAGGATTGCGTTCGTCTCGACCGTCACGCGAATGCGTCCGTTCGGAAGCTCGGTGACCTTCATCGTGGGCAAGAGGTTGTTGGGGACCCAGCGCGCCTCCGGCTCGCGGACGAGGAACGAGAGCTCGGCGACCGCACCGCCGGCGTTGAAGCCGTCGATGCTCGCGCGGAGGAATGCCTCGACGGCCTTGTTCTCGGCCGGTCGGTACACCTCGTTCGGGTCGAGGTGTGCCGAGAGGATGTTCTCGACGCGAAACCACTTCAGCTTGTCGTCGCGGTGACACGTGGCGATGAAGCGCGCGGCCCGGCCGTGCACCACCCGGTGGACGGAGGCGTGCCGCGTCGCCATCTGCCCGCGGCTCGTCGTGAAGTAGCGGAAGTAGAGCGCTCGCTTCTGCGAGGCCGCGTCCTCGACCACCGAGAGGTATTCCTCCTCGACCTTCGTGGTCGACGGCGGAACGACGGCGACGGGGAGCGCGGCGACGCCGCCGCCGCCCTGCGGGAGGTTACGGAGGATCGTCTCGAGCAGGCCGTTCCTCGCCTTGCTCGCGGGCAAGCGCAGGAGGTGCCGCAAGAGCTCCGGCAGCTGCTCGCGCGTGAACACGACGCCGCCGGGGAACCAGTCCCTCGGGACGCTCCAGTACACGTGCGGGTGGTCCTCCTCACGCTCGAGCCGGAAGATGCCCTGGAGTTCCTTCAGCTTCTCTCGGATGGCCGGGGTCGTCATCTCCAGACGATCGGCGAGCGCCTTCTGGGTCCAGGTGCGCTGCTCGAGAAACGCCTGGACGAGTTGAACGACGGTGACCGTGCTGCTCCGTTGACCCACGTGTCGATGTTAACCGGAACGAGCTAGAGCAACGGGTAATCTGATGGAGATGCCCCTCGCGCATGCCCTCGTGACGGCGCCGTCGCTCCCCGAGGGGGAGTCACCGCCGCGCCTCATGCTCTTCTTGCACGGGATCCTGGGGTCGGGGCCGAACTGGCGCACGTTCGCGAAGCAGCTGGTCACCGCGCAGCCCGAGTGGGGGGCCGTGCTCGTCGATCTGCGCCTCCACGGAGACTCTCAGGAGGGCTTCGCGCCGCCGCATACGATCGTCGCGGTGGCGGGCGACGTACAGGAGCTCGTCGCCCTGCTCGAGGCGAGCTCGGCCTCGCGTGTGCGCGGCGTCCTCGGCCACAGCTTCGGCGGGAAGATCGCGCTCGAGCTCGCGCGCCAGCGCGAGGGCGACCTCGACCAGCTCTTCGTCATCGACTCGACTCCGAGCGCGCGGCCGAGCGGGCGGGGCTCTGAGTCGACGCAGCACATCGTCGAGCTGCTCGCGGACCTCCCGACCGAGTTCCCGGATCGCAAGGCCTTCACGGCGTGGATCGAGGAGCGTGGTGTGTCACGCCCGACGGCCATGTGGCTCGCGATGAACGTGCGGCCGCTCCCCCACACGACACGCTTCGTATTCCGCGTCGATGTGGCGGGGATCCGCGCGATGCTGCACGACTACTTTCAGGTCGACCTGTGGGACGTGCTGGAACGACCGGCATGGACGGGGATGCGCTCACACCTCATCGTCGGCGGTCGCTCGGACATCGTGGATGCGCCCGACCGCGAACGCGCGAAGCGATGCCCGCACACGACGCTGGACGTGATCGAGGAGGCCGATCACTGGGTCCATGTCGACGCGCCGGATGCGCTCCGTACGCTCGTCCTCAAATATCTGGCGGCTCGGTAGGTCGCCCCCAAAGGTCGCCCGGTCGAGCGACGCTCAGCTCGCCTTGTCGTCTCCCTCGTCTTCGTCGTCGGCCTCGTCGTCGGCCGACCGTTCGGTGGCCTCGCCCGCCTTCGGTGTGAACACGATGCGACCGTCGCCGTTCGAGTCCGAGAGCGCCTTTGGTAGCGCCGCGTACTCGGTCGGCACGTCGCCGATGTCCTTGCCACGCTCAAGCGCGCCGAGCTCCTGCGCGACCCACACGTCGAACGGCACGAAGCCGCCGATACGCGCCACGCCGCCGTCCCACGAGAGCTGGAGGACGGGGTACTCGCCGGCGTCGTCCGGGGTGCCGCAATAGAGGCACGCGGGCCGAGAGACCTCGCCGTTGAAGTAGACGACATCCTCGGTGAGCATCTCGTACGCTTCGGCGAACGCTGCGACCGCCTCCTCGCCAAAGGCCTCCTCGACGACTTCCTCGAGGGACATGCCCTCGATCTCGGCCTCCTCGTCGTCGTAGTCGATACCGATCCAATCGGTGTCGGTCGTGAGGAGCTCCTTCATGCCGGCGGAGATCGACTCGCCGTTCGGGAGCACCATCTTCTTCGCCAGGGAGGTGGAAAGCGGCTCGGGGGCGGCGAGGATGCCGCTCGTGTTCGCCGCCGTCGTCGCCTTCTTCACGAGCTTGGCGCCGCGAAGTACACCGGTGTCTTTTTTCG
>JAYSXP010000215.1:0-5378 GCA_043717125.1 Polyangiaceae bacterium
GAGGTCCCCGCATTGTCCCACGTCCAGAGGCTTGATTTCGTCGGGATCTGTCGCGACGTCGAAGCAATTCCATGCGCGGTCGCCCTGGTGGGCGATGAGCTTCTTCGTGCCCTTCATCGCGCCCCAGTTCTTGAACGCGCAGGCCCAGAGCTCGGTGCAGTTCGTGAGGACGACGGACTCGGTCGGCGACGACCCGCCGCGAAGAAGACTGTGCCCGGGGATCTTCGTCTTGAAAGGGGCGAGCTCCGCCGCGTCCCAGAGGCCGATGAGGTCCATCATCGTCGGAAAGACATCAAGCGACGTGACGGGGGCGCTGTGAAGGGCACGGAGCTTCGCTTCCTCGTCGTCGGTGAGCGTGCCCTTGGGGGCGGACACCCAGAAGGGGATCCGGATCTCGGGGTCGAAGAGCGTTCCGGTGTGACCGACTGCGCCCTTCTCGCGCATCTGCTCGCCGTGATCGGAGACGTAGACGATGACTGTGCGGTCCGCGTCGGTGCGCTTCTTCATCTCTTCGAGGAAGCGACCGACGGCCTTGTCCTGCATGTAGATCGAGTCCTGATAACGGTTCAGGATCTCGTTCTCGTAGCCGGGGCCCGTCGCCTCTTCCTGAGGCGTGAAGGGCATGTCGGCCGGGTCGATCTTGTACGGGAAGTGCGTGTTCGAGAGGTGCACGACCGCGAGGTACGGCTCCTTCAAATTGCCGATGTCCTTGAGGGCAAAGTCGACGAGCTTGCCGTCGTCGGCGCCCGTCTCGTACGTCGCCTCCGGCTCGATCATCGTCGCGCTGACGTGCCGCGTCCACGGCATGCCCTCGAGCCACGTGCCGGAGTTGCCGAAGAGGAGGTTCTGCGAGGTGTAGTAGGCGCTCTCGAGCTTTGCCGCGTGCGCGTACTCCCAGAGGAGCGGCGCGCTGTGCTGCTCGTGGCGCTTCTCGATCGGGAGGAGGCCGCTCCACATGATCGCGAGGGAGATGGCGGTCGTGGAGTCGAGCGCGCGCATCTGCGTGAGCGGGATGCGATCGGGTACGGCCTTGTTCGAGAAGGGCGTGTACTTGCACTTCTCGTCATAGTCGACGCAGACGCTCTGCGTGCGCACCGACTCGGTGATGATCATCACGACGTTGCGCGGGCGCGATTGCTTCGCGACGAGCGCGGGCACCACTTCGGGTGAGCGCGGCCCCGGGTGGACGCGCTCGATCGTCTCGTTGTGGTCCCACCGCGCGCGCGCCAGCTGACCCATCGCGGCGACGTACATGATGTCTGGCGGCTGCCCCTGCTCGGCGCCGCTCTCGGGCGAGATGAACGCGCCGAGGAGCACGGCGACCAGCGCGAGATCGAGGCAGAGCCATCCGCGCGAGCGCTTTCGCATCGGCGCGAGCTTCACCGCGGCGAACGGCACGACGATCGCGAACGCGAGGCAGGGGAGGAGCGCACGCAGGAACGTCCAGCGATCGAACCAGAGCTGCTGGCCGATGCTCGGCAAGAAGGAGGTGCCGACGAGGACGGCGCGATGGTTCACGTACGCCTGGTAGCGCTGGAACGTATAGATCTGGCTGCCGACGAGGAGCAGCGCGCCGAGCACGAGCAGGATGCGCACCGGCCACCGAGCCATGCCGCGCGCGCGCGTGGCGACCGCGAGCAGCGATGACCAGAGCACGAGCCCGACGAGCAGGCTGCCGAGATAGAAGAGGAGGTCGGGCCCCGCGAGGCCGAGCAGCCGCGGGTGTCGCTTCGAGAGATCGACGCCGATGATCCCGAGCGTCGGTGCGAAGAGGAGCGCCCGACCGGCGATGCGGCGGAGCCGCGCCGCAGCCCTCGGCGAGAGGCGAGACCCGACCGGCCCACCAGCTTCGGGAGTGCTCTCTCGGGGCGGTGCTGCGGCGTTGGGGGGCACGGGGCTGGGGCGCAAGATACAGGATTTCTCGCAAATATGAGGCCTCTAAGGTTTACTTGCGAACATGCGCATGGCTGTATATATAGAAGTGGTGCTGGACGGAGCCGTCACCACTCAGAGCCGCTGGGAGCTCTACCGCGTGCTCGCCGAGCCCGTGCGCCTTCGTCTCCTTGCCCTGGCCGCCGAGGAGGAACTGGCGATCGGGGAGCTCGCGGGGCTCCTGGGCGAGAGCCAGCCGAACGTCTCCCGGCACCTGACGCCCCTGAAGCAGGCGGGTCTCGTGCTCGTCCGCCGCGAGGGAACGCGTGGGCTCGTCCGGATCGCCGAGGCGGCCGCGGCCGACCCGGTCGTCGCCGACGCGCTTGCGAGCGGCCGCGCCCTCTGCGAGAGCGACGGCAGCCTGATCCGCATCGCGCAGGTCTTGCGTGACCGCGACCAGGTCGCCAAGGAGTTCTTCGAGAGCCGGGACGACGGGCGAGCCAACGCCAAGCGCGAGATGCCCGACGCGGTGGACGCCTCGGCGGCGTACGTCGCGGCGCTCGCGCGTCTTCTCCCGAACCGCGCCCTCGCGGTCGACGCAGGCACCGGCGATGGCGTGCTGCTCGACGTGCTCGCTCCTTCGTTCGAACGCGTCGTCGCGGTCGATCGGTCCGGCGCCCAGCTCGATCGCGCTCGCGCGCGCGTGGCCCGTCGCGGCTACACGAACGTGAGCCTCCTCAAGGCGGAGCTCGGGGCGCCCGAGCTGCGCGAGCACGTCGGCGACGGCGCCGATGTCGTCTTCGCGTCGCGCCTTCTCCATCACGCCCCGCGCCCCGTCGACCTCGTGCGCCAGCTCGCGCAGCTCGCGCGTCCCGGCGGCGCGGTCGTCATCGTCGACTATGGCCGCCACGACGACGAGTCGATGCGCGACGAGGCCGACCTCTGGCTCGGCTTCGACGCCGCGGAGCTCTTGCGCTTCGCCCGCGAGGCCGGTCTCTTCGACGACGCGCACGCCGAGGTAATCAAGCTTCCCTCCGCATGGTGCGGCAAGGGCAAAGACGCACACCTGCCCTGGCAGGTGATGGTTTCACGCAGGAAGAAAGAGGAGATCTAGGAACATGGCTGACAACTTCAAGGTCAAGGACATCGAGCTCGCGAGCTGGGGCCGCAAGGAAATCGCGATCGCCGAGAGCGAGATGCCCGGACTCATGGCGCTCCGCAAGGAGTTCGGCGCCTCGAAGCCGCTCAAGGGCGCGCGCATCGCCGGCTGCCTCCACATGACGATTCAGACCGCCGTCCTCATCGAGACCCTCACGGCGATCGGCGCTGAGGTCACCTGGACGAGCTGCAACATCTTCTCGACGCAAGACCAGGCCGCGGCGGCGATCGCCAAGACCGGCGTCCCCGTGTTCGCCTGGAAGGGCATGACCGAGGCCGAGTACGAGCAGTGCATCGAGATGCAGCTCAAGGCGTTCTCGGGCGGCAAGGGTCCGAACATGATCCTCGACGACGGCGGCGACCTCACCGTCATCGCGCACAAGCAGCACCCGGAGCTCTTCTCGGGTAACGATCCGATCCGCGGCCTCTCCGAGGAGACGACCACGGGCGTTCACCGCCTCTACGAGATGGCGAGGAAGGGCGAGCTCAAGGTCCCCGCCATCAACGTCAACGACTCGGTCACCAAGTCGAAGTTCGACAACCTCTACGGTTGCCGCGAGTCGCTCGGTGATGGCTTGAAGCGCGCCACGGGCGTGATGTTCGCCGGTAAGGTCGGCATCGTCGCCGGCTTCGGCGATGTCGGCAAGGGCTGCGCGCAGGCTCTCCGCGGCCTCGGCGCTCGCGTCATCATCACCGAGGTCGACCCCATCTGCGCGCTCCAGGCCGCGATGGAGGGCTACCAGGTCACCACGATGGAAGAGGCCGCTCCGCAGGCCGACATCATCGTCACTGCCACTGGCTGCTCGGGCATCGTTCGCCCGGAGCACATGAAGGCGATGAAGGACCAGGCCATCCTCTGCAACATCGGTCACTTCGACTGCGAGATCGACGTCTCCTGGCTCGAGAAGAACCCCGAGATCAAGGAAGAGAACGTCAAGCCTCAGGTTGACCAGTTCATCTTCCCCGACGGCAAGCGCCTCACGCTGCTCGCCCGCGGCCGCCTCGTGAACCTCGGCTGCGCGGACGGTCACCCGTCCTTCGTCATGTCGTCGTCGTTCACGAACCAGGTCATGGCGCAGATCGAGCTCTGGACCAACATCGCGCAGTATGGCGAGAAGAAGGTCTACGTCCTCCCGAAGAAGCTCGACGAGAAGGTTGCCGCGCTCCACCTCGGCAAGCTCGGTGTGAAGCTCACCAAGCTCACGAAGGATCAGGCCGCGTACCTCGGCGTGTCGACGGAAGGCCCGTTCAAGCCCGAACACTACCGCTACTGATCGGTCGCGAGCCTCAGGCTTGAACCTCGAAGCCGGCGCCTCCCTCGGGAAGCGCCGGCTTCGTTTTGTGCCCGTCGCGAGTGGATCGTTGAACCCCCGGTGCGCGGTGATGGGCCGAGGCCGATCCATGACGTCGAAGACCCAGGGCACGACCGCGCCGTTCACGTTCGCCCTCGCGAACGCACGGAATACGCTTCGCAAGGCGTGTGCACATGCCTTGCAGCGCGTAAGACCATGCGAAACGGTTCCGTCCTCTTCCTCTGTTCACTCGCAACGTCCGCAGGCCTGGCACTGCTTGCTTGTTCCACGGATGACGCGTCCTCGGACGTCGCCCCCGCCATTCCGACGAACGACGCAGCCGCGGCTGGCGACGCGCGCCCTCCGGGCACCGACGCAGCGTCCACGGTCGATGCCACCGCCGACGCGTCGCCCGTTTGCGCCGCCTCCACTCCGTACTGCAAGGCGTACATCGACTACGCGAGCGTGTGCGGCTACCAGAAATCCACCTGCGACGGCGGTTGCTCGTTCGTACCGAAGTGCAACGCGTTCGACACGAGCATCAACAGCGAGGCTCGCCGTGCCGCCGAGATCGATTGCTTCAGTGCCGCCAACTGCGACACGGTCAAGCGCCGCGACTGCGGTTATCGGAAGTTCGCGGACCACGCGCAGACGTCGGCGCAGCAGGCGCTCGTGACGCAGTACTGTGCGACGTGCGCCGCGGGCGATGCATCGTGTACGACCACGGCGGTGACCTATGACGGCGACGCGGGCGCGCTCGCGATCACGGCCATCTTCAGTGCAGCGTGGAGCTTTGGCGATGCGGTGACCTCCGAGATCGCCACGAAATGCACGGGCGCCGCGCTCGACGGTGGTGCTGCGGGCAGCTGCGATGCCGCGTTCGGCGCCTGCGTCAAGAAGGTCCTCTTCGCCCACCCGGAGACGAGCCTCTCGTGCAAGTGATCCGCGGTGAGGTCACCGGATCGTCGTGTCGAGGACCAGCTCGAGCTTTGGCTTCTTGGGGCCGGCGAGCGTGACGGGCCACGGCGTCTCCTCGACCATGCGCGCGACCGCGCG
>JAYSXP010000216.1:0-5376 GCA_043717125.1 Polyangiaceae bacterium
TCGTCCTGAACCTGCACGGCCGGGCCGTTGAAGCCGAGGAGCTTCCACACCTGCTCCATCGTGAGCGCGACGGGACCATCGACGACGTCCTTCTCGACCGGCGCGCCGTTCGGGCCGAGCGGGATCAAGACCATCGCGTTCGCGGGAACGCCGTTGGGGAACGACTGGATCGGCGCGAGGATCGCGGCGCCGCCCTGAATGGCGATGCCGCCTTCTCCTCCGGCTCCGGAGGCTTGCGGGGTGGAGGGGGAAGGTCCGGGCTGGCCGGGCATGCCGGGACGCGGGGGCGCGGAAGTGGTCTGGCTCATCTTGGGGTGCGGACGCTAGCACCGGCTTTCGGCTCGGGAAAGACCCAGCGGGCAGCGAGCAGGATGCGCCGTCCGGGGATGGGGAAGTCGAGCGCATCTCCGATGGGGGCGCGGACCGGGCCGAGGGCTCCAGCGTACTCGGCCACCCGCAAGTCCAGGAGATTGCGCACATCGAGTGTGAGCGAGAGCCCGGGCAGCCCGGGCACGTCGAGGCGAATGCCCGCGCTGTGGAGCACCCGGTCGGGCACGACCGCCGTGCCCGTCTCGTCGGCGGTGATGCCCGCGACCACGTCGATGCCGTAGCGAACGCGCACCGGTCCGAGCTCGTAGGAGAGATCGCCGACGAAGTCGTGCTCGGGGCGACCCGGGAGCGGGGGACGCTCGCAAGCTCCGCCGACATACCGACAGTTGCTCTCGTTCGCGGTGGAGAGCGCGGTGTGCGAGAGCCTGAGCTCGATTCCGTACGCCGAGGCGCGGGCCTCCGCTTCGGTGCCGACCAGCCGACCGTGGCCGATGTTCGTCGCCTTGGCTTTTCCATAGGCGCCGCTCGGCACGAACACGATGAGGTCCTCCGCGAACGTCGCGAACCCGGCGGCCTCCGCGTGCAGGCGCAGGCGCCCGAGCTTCTTCGTGAACGTCGCGCCCACGTCGAGCGTGGTCGCCGACTCGGGGCGCAGGAGCGGCTCGCCGAGGAACGTGCCGCGGTTGCCGAAGCGCTCGACGAACGATGCCGGTCGCGCGAGCACGCCCCCGTGCGTCGCGAACGTGACCGGTCCGACCTCGATCTCGACGCCGAGATTTCCCGTGGGTCGGAGCTCACGCAGCGATCCGGTGCCGACCTCGTCCGACGTGTCGAACCACGCATCCGCGCGCGCGCTCGCGGCAAGCGTGAGCGGCGGCGCCGCGCGCACGGTGGCATCGACGCCCGCGCCGGCGTTGGTGCGCCTCGCGCCCGGCGGCTGGCGCGCCCCCACCCACGTGCCGGGCGCGAATCGCTCCGCGCTGCCGTCGACGCGTGCGTCGAGCGTGGTCGCGTCGGTCGGTCGACCGCGCCAACCCAGGCTGCCGCCCGTGGCGAGGATCGCATCCGACGTCGCGGTCGGACCGAGCGTCGTCTGCCCGCTGATCGTCGCATCGCTGATCATGAGGCCCTCGCGTCGTCCCCACCCGCGTGCCCCGAACGCACCGCTCGCGGCCGGCAGCGTGAGCTCGAGGGCGGCGACGAGGCGATTCGAGTCGAGCCGCTGGTACGGCGTGGGCTGTCGGGCCGTGCCGGGGAGCTCTTGTTTGCGGATCTGTGCGAGCGTCGTCACCGTCAGCGCGCCGGCGCCGCCCGCAGTAGGAACCGGCAGGGCGATCGAGGCGAGGCCGTTCGCCGCCGCGTGCCTGGAGTTCTCACGCGTCGCATAGACGTCGTGCCCACTGTCTGCGGTCGCGAGCGGATCGAGATACGTGAAGTCGTCGTCGGAGCGCGACGCACTGAACCCGGTGGCGATGCGCACCCCGTCGGGATCGCCGTGCACGTCGCCCACGCGGATCCGCCGCGACCCGAACGACCCGGCCGCGACCCACACCTCCGTGCGCTGCGGAGTCCGAGGCGAAGGTGTGTCCAGGACGAGCGTGCCGCCGAGCGATCCGCGACCCATCGCGGCCGGCGCGAACGACCGGAAGACGCGCGCGCGCGCACCGGGCCACAGCGGCAGCGTGGAGAGATCGAGCGTCGGATCCGCGCCGCCGGTCAGCGGCACGCCCGCGAGGAAGACGGCCACCTGCGTCGACCCCGTTCCGCGGATCGAGAGCGTCGCGAACGAGTCGTCCGCCCCGAGCCGTCTCACGTGAACGCCGGGCAGCGGCTCGAGCAGGCTCGCGGCGTCGGTGATCTCGCGCGGTGCGTCCTCGATCGTCGCCCGAGAAACGAACCCGCCGGCGTTGCGACCGTGCACGACGACCTCTTCCGGATCGGTCGCGGCTAGCTCGTCCGCGCGGGCGCGGATCGAGCTGGACAGGAGCGCCATGAGTGCGAGCCCGCCCGCCATTGCGCTGGTACGCCGTCGCATTCGGCAGCGGCTTTAGCATGGGTTCGTGCGCGGACGGTGTGCGCGGCGCTCCTCTTTCGCCCGGGCGTTTGGCGCGGGCCCCTCAGCCATGGGCGGAGGCTTTCTTTCCCGCTAAGCTACCTGCCATGTCGTTTGCGTACGCCCTGATCGCCATCCTCGGGCTTGCCGTCCTGATGGTCGTCCACGAAGGCGGGCACTACCTGGCGGCGCGTCGCTTCGGCATGCGCGTCACGAAGTTCTCGATCGGTTTCGGTCCGACCCTGTGGAAGCACCGCCCGAAGAACAGCCCGACGACCTTCCAGGTCGCGATCATCCCGTTCCTTGCCTACGTGCAGATCGCGGGCATGAATCCGTACGAGGACAACGACCCGAAGGATCCCGAGAGCTACGCGAACGCGTCGCTCTGGGCGCGCATCGTCACCATCGCCGCGGGCCCGCTCGCGAACTACTTCTTCGCCTCGGTCCTCATCTTCTTCGCGTTTCTGCTCGGCGGTAACCCCGTCGTCGACGAGGCGAGCATGCGCGTGCGCGTGCAGCCTGGCGGTCCCGCGGCGGTTGCCGGCGTCACCGACGGCGACAAGATCCTCACCGTCAACGGCGAAACGTCGAACGACTGGCCCACGCTGAAGAGGCAGATCAGCGCCCACCCCGGCGAGAAGATCGACATCGAGGTCGAGCGTGCCGTGAAGGGCGCAACTCCGCCCACGACGGAGAAGGTCCACGTATTTCCGATCCCGCCCACGACCGAGGGCGACTTGAAGGGAAAGATCCTCGTCGGCCCCGAGACGCGCATCGAGCCCGTCGGCGTCGGCAAGGCCGCGGTGCTCAGCCTGCAGAAGCCCCCGAAGGTCGTCTACGAGCTCGTCAAGGGTCTCGCGCGCATGATCGCGGGCAAGGAGAAGCCCGAGCTCAGCGGCCCGGTCGGCATTGTTCGCGAGGTCGGCAACGCGGCCAAGGACGGCCCGCACACGTACCTCATGCTGCTGGGCCTACTCAGCGCATACCTCGGCGGCTTCAACCTGCTGCCGTTCCCTGCGCTCGACGGCGGGCGCCTGCTTTTCCTCGGCTTCGAGGCGGCATCGCGCCGGAAGGCCGACGCGAAGATCGAGGCGAAGGTGCACGCCATCGGGCTCCTCATGTTCCTCACGTTGGTCGCCTTCGTGACCTACACCGAGGTCATTCCAAAGCAGAAGCCTGCGACGGAAGAGGCCGTCAAGACCGCTCCGAAGTGACGTAGCCGCAGGCTCTCGCGATGCGACGGATCGCCGAGTCACGCGCGCGCCGACCGCGCGCCCTCGGCGTGTTCCTGGCTCCTACGGCGCTGTCCTTCGTCATCGATGTCTTGACGCGCGGCCGCTCGCTCGTCGAGGTCATCGGGTCGCCGACCTACGCGGCGTCGGTGCTGCTGAGCGCCGGGCTGTGGGTCCTTCCGCTCTGGCTCGCCGCGTGGCTGTTGCGCGTTCGTGCTCGGCCGGGCCTTCGCGGCGCAGCTTCGCGAGGAGGGCTGTCTCTCCTCTTCTTCGCGTGGCTCATGCCGCTCTGCATCTTCGCGTTCGCGGGTCAGGCGCTCTATCACCGGGTGTTTCACGCCTACATGGCGCGAGACACGGTGCGCTTCGGGATCGCTCAGCGCGCGATCGTCGGCGCCTGGTTCGAGGAGATCGGCGGCGCCTGGAGCTTCGTCGTGCTCGGAGCGATCGGCGCCGCGCTCGCCGTTGGTTTCGTCGTGCTCGCGAAGCGTGGTCGTTCCGCGGTGTCGAGCCGAAGAACCGTCGTCCCCGCGCTCGCGTTCGCGCTCACCCTCGCACTCCTGTGGAACGACGCGATCGAGACACGCGGCCTCCAGAGTGCTCTCCCGGACGTCTGTTTCGCGCACGGCGCCGTCAACGCCGCCCGGGAAGCCCTTCGCGGCAAGCAGGGTCAGAAGCGCGTGATCTCGATGCGTACGCCGGCTCGACTCCCCGCGCTGCCGCGAGCGGAGCACCGGCCCAACGTGCTTCTCGTCATCACCGAGAGCGTTCGTGCCGACGCGCTCTGCTCCGAGCCGCGACCGGACTGCACGTCGCGTTTCCTCGATGCCGTCGCCTCCGATCGCGTCGCGCTCGGAAAGCTCACCGCGCTCTCACCCGGCACGATCAGCTCGTGCGTCTCGATGTGGACGGGGCTCGGCCCCGACGCGGACTACACCTCGGTCCACGCGGCACCGACCCTCTGGGAGCTCGCCCACGACGTGGGTTACCGCACGGCGTACGTCAGCGCGCAGAACGTGAAGAACTCCGACTTTGGCGTGTTCCTCGCGCGCGCAGGCATCGACGTTCGCGTGAGCGGCAGCGATCTCGGCGGCATCGCGTCGGACATCGTCGGCGCGCCCGACGAGCGCGCGACGGCGCGCACGCTGGAGTTCGTCCGCGACGTGGCCCAGGCGGCACCGTGGTTCGCGATCACGCACCTGTCCAACACGCACTCTCCGTACCGAACCGTGCGCGAGCTCGAGCCCAACCTACCGGAGTCGAGGGTGCCGCTCGCCGGCACGGTGGCCTTGCACAACCGCTACAAGAACGCCGTGCTCCTCCAGGAGCGCACGATCGCGTCGTTCCTGGGCGAGCTTCGAAAGCTCCCCGCGTGGGACGATACGGTCGTCATCTTCGTCTCCGATCACGGCGAGCAGTTCGGGGAGCACGGTGGGCTCTATCACCTGCACACGATCTACGAAGAGGAGATCCGCGTCCCCGGGTTTGTCGTCGCGGGACCGCGCGCGCTCGACGACGCTCAGCGCACGGCGCTCCGCACCTTCGACGGCGAGCGCACGTACCTGGTCGACGTCTCTGCCACCGTCGTCGACCTGCTCGGGCTCTGGGACGCGCGAGGCACGCTCCCGTTCGCGAACCGCGTGCACGGTCGCTCGCTGCTCCGGCGGCGCGCGTCCGAGGAGCCCGTCGTCTACCTCTCGATCTCGTCGGCCGTGTGGGAGGCCGACGGTCTCTGCCGCGGCCTCATGCAGGGCCAGCACG
>JAYSXP010000217.1:0-5369 GCA_043717125.1 Polyangiaceae bacterium
CCGGTCGCGGTCGTCACGCAGTTGTAATTCGTTGTCCAACGTTTGCCGCAGCGGTTGCTTGACCGGCAGCCGCTCGCCACCATGGCAGCAGAGGAGAAACGAATATGCGTGCATACCTGAATCGAGCGCTGCTGGTCTCTGCAGCGATGCTGCTGGCGTCGAGTGTCTCTGCGCAGTCGCCGAACGCGAGCCCGCAGGGCAAGAGCCACGGGGCGGAGGAGGGCAAGAAGGGCGGCGGCCCCAACGGCATGAAGCCCGACGAGAAGGCCAAGGGCGACGACAAGAAGGGCGACGACAAGAAGGGCGACGACAAGGGAAAGTCGGGCTCGGACCACGCCGCTCGTGTCGCAAAGCAGCACGAAGACCAGAAGGCCAAGCTGCAGGGAATGCTCAAGGGCCCGATGGACGCCTCCGTGAAGGAGGAACTGCGACGGCATGCCGAACGCGTCGCTCGCATCGAGCGCATCAAGGTCGTCGCCACCGAGGCGAAGGATAATGACGCCGTGGACCGCGCCGGCAAGCTGATCGGCAAGGAGAACGCGCGTCACGACAATTGGATGGTCAAGCACGTCACGGCCCCTGTTATCCCCGCGAAGGGAGATGTGAAGTGAAGAAGCTCATCGTCACCGCCCTCTGTCTCCTTGCGCTCGCCGCGTGCGACAAGCCCGCGGAGGAAAAGAAGCCCGAGGACAAGAACACCCCCACCACCACCAACGCGAGCGCCGCTGTCGCGACGCCCGCCGCGACGCCCGTGACGATCGCCGACGGCGATCTGTCGACACCTGCCGATTTCGAAGAGTCCGCCGAGAAGGCGATCACCGCGAAGACCTACAAGGCCGACCTATCGGCGCTCGAGGCCGACGTCGCCAAGGAGTAGCGCTCCACGACAGCCAGGTCGCGTAGGCGCGACCTGGCGCTTCGCCTTGCTCAAATCTTGAAGCCCACTTCCGTGCGCTCGAGACCGAGCTCCATGTCCGCGAGCACGCGTTCTGCCGCGTTGTACCCCGCCAGTGCGAACACGCCGCCCGCCGGCGAGCATCCGGCGCCGCACGCGTACAAGCCGCCGATCGGCGTCGTGTAGGCCATTCGATCGCCGAAGATCAGCGAGTCGTCGACGTGGTGGACATGACCGCGCGTGACACCGAAATGCGACTCGAGCTTCTTCGGAGACAGCGTGAACGCGTCGACGACGAGAGCGCTCGTGCCGGGCGCGAACGAATCGACGACCGCGAGCACGCCCTTCAGCCAGCGCTCTTCCTCTGCTGCCCACGTCGTCCCCACGAGATCGTAGGGCGCCCACGGGACGAGGATGGAGGCGTGGTGGCGGCCTTCTGCGTCGCGGAGTGAAGTCTCCGTCGCCGTCGGAAGCACCAGCTCGAGAGGCGGCGAGAGCGGGAGCTGGCCTGCCGCCGCCTCGGCGAAGGTCGCCTCGATCCGCGCGATCGCGTCGTGGCCCGCCCCGGGCACGAGGTGAATCGTCGCGCGGTGCTGCCCCTCGTCACCGGGCAACGCGGTGAAGCGAGGCAGCGCCGAGAGCGCGAGGTTCACCTTCGCGACCGAGCCAGGCCGCGCGAAGCCGTCGACGCGCCGCTGGTACTCCGGCGGCAGCCGCGCATCTCCTATCATCGCGCGGAGGCGCGCCGGGTCCGCGCTCGAGATGATGGTCGTGGCGCGAAGGACCTCACCGTCCGCGAGCACGACGCCCACGGCGGCGTTTCCTTCGATCACGATGTTCGTGGCGCTCTTGCCGGTCGCGATCGTCGCCCCGACGAAGACCGCGGTGTCGGCCAGCAAGCGGACGATCGCGCCCATCCCACCCTCGGGGATCGCGTCGCCACCACCCTCGAGGCTCTGCGCGGCGTGGCGAACGAGCAGCGCGGCGCCGGTCCCCGGCGAGCTCCACGCGCCGAACGTGCTCGCGAGCGCATCCGAGGCGATCGCGGCCTTCACGAGGTCGCTCTCCACGCCAAAGCGGTCGACGTACGCGCCGATGCTGCCGCGGCAGAGCGCGACGAACGCATCACGCCGCGAGGCGCGCACGAAACGCTCGCTCGTCGCCTCGACATCGAGCGGGCCGGCCGTCCAGGCGGGCTTCAGATCGGCGACGATCTCGTCGAGCTCGGCGTGCATTGCCGCCAGCGCTTTGGCATCGGCCAGGCCGGCCTGCGCGCACCGGGCGACGCCGTCTCGAAACGCGGCGTGCCCCGGGCCGGCGAGGAGGTACTCGCCTGGCTTCGAGCCGGGCACGAACGTGCAAGGGTCGCGCGGCTTGAGCGGCAACGTGAGCCCGAGCTCACGCAGCAGCTGCGGCGAGACAAAGCCCAGGCGGTGCGTGCCGGTCGACGCCGAGAGGCGCGGGGCCGCCGGGAAGGGGAACTCCGCGCGGCAGCCGCCGCCGACCGCGGGGCGATCCTCGAGCACGTGCACGCGCAGACCTGCTCGCGCGAGAACGATGGCGCAAACGAGCCCGTTGGCGCCTGCGCCGACAAGGATGACGTCGAGCCCGTCCATCGAGTCCTCGTAGCTACCATGAAAACGCGAGCGTGCAGATACCCCTGGGGTCGAAAGCTCACCGGGAATCCTTGAGTTTTCGGGCGAGGTCCCCTAAGAAACCCGCAGCTCGCACCCCGGAGATTCCGCACATGGCCATCGAACGTACGCTCTGCATCATCAAGCCCGACGCCGTCGAGAAGAAGCGCGCAGGCGCGATCCTCGCCATGCTCGAAGAGGCAGGCTTCACGATCGTGGCGTGCAAGCGCATGGCGCTCTCGCGTCCCGTCGCGGAGGGCTTCTACGCCGTCCACAAGGCGCGTCCGTTCTTCGGAGAGCTCGTCGAGTTCATGACGCGTTCGCCCGTGTTCGTCGTCGTCCTCGAGCGTGAGGACGCGGTCGCGAAGTACCGCCAGGTCATGGGCGCGACCGACCCGGCCAAGGCCGACGCCGGCACCATTCGCAAGGCGCACGGCGGCAGTGTCGGCGAGAACGCCGTCCACGGCTCCGACTCGCTCGACAACGCCAAGATCGAGATCGGCTACTTCTTCGCGGCCAGCAAGGTCGCGCCCGTCGCCGGCTGAGAGCGCGATGACCGACCCCACCGCCTCCGAGGATCAGGCGCTCGTCGAAGCCGCGTTCGCGGATCGCGCGCGCCTGAAGGACGCCGCGTGCGCGTCGGCGGTCGAGCGGACGATCGCGAAGCTCGATCGGGGAGAGCTTCGCGTCGCGTCCCCGCCCGCGGAGGAGAACGGCGACTGGACCACGCACGCGTGGATCAAGCAGGCCATCCTCCTCTACTTCGCCGTGCGCGGAATGGAGACACTGGAGGTCGGTCCCTTCGAGTTTTACGACAAGATCCCGCTGAAGAAGGGGCTCGCCGCGCAGAACGTCCGGCTCGTCCCTCCGGGCGTCATTCGCTACGGCGCGTTCTGCGAGCCGGGCGTCATCGTGATGCCCGGCTACGTGAACATCGGCGCGCGCGTCGGCGCAGGATCGATGGTCGACACGTGGGCGACGGTCGGCTCGTGCGCGCAGATCGGCAAGGACTGCCACCTCTCGGGCGGCGTCGGCATCGGCGGCGTTCTCGAGCCGCCCGGAGCGCGGCCCGTCATCGTCGAGGACGGCGCGTTCATCGGCTCACGCGTGGTGATCGTCGAGGGCGTCCACGTCGGTCGGGAGGCGGTCATCGGCACCGGCGTCGTCCTCACGTCGTCCACTGCGATCCTCGATGTCAGCGGCTCGGACGTCGTCGAGCATCGCGGGCGCGTACCTGCGCGCTCGGTCGTCATTCCCGGGACGCGGATGAAGAAGTTTCCCGCCGGCGAGTTCGGCGTGCCGTGCGCGCTCATCATCGGTCAACGCTCCGCGAGCACCGACCGCAAGGTGAGCCTCAACGCCGCGCTGCGCGACTTCGCGGTTCCCGTCTGAGCGCCGCGCGCCATGTCGAAGAAACTGGAGACGCTCAGCACCCTCGCACCGACAGCTGCATCGCTCGAGGAGACGTTGCTCTGGCTCTGCTCGGTGGCGTCCCCCATCGGCGAAGAGAAGGAGCTCTGCGACGCCGTGGCGGATCGGCTCTCGCGGCTGCCTCTCCCTTCTCCCATCCGTCGCTACGGCGACTCGATCGTCGTGCCACTGGTGCGGCGTCGAGAGCCCGGCCGGCCGCACATCGCGCTCGCGGGTCACCTCGATACGGTGCGGACCGAGAACGGCCCCGCACGGATCGAGAACGGTCGCTGCTTCGGCGCCGGCGCGGCGGACATGAAGGCGGGACTCGCCGTCATGATCGTCATCGCCGAGACGATGTCGCAGCTCGCGAGCTGTGACGTCACGCTCGTCTTCTATGCGCGCGAGGAGGGGCCGTATGCCGAGAACGAGCTCGGGCCCGTTCTCGCCGGTGACGAGGATCTTCGCGGCGTCGACCTCGCAGTGTGCCTCGAGCCGTCGGACAACCTGCTCCACCTCGGCTGTTGCGGCGCGATCCACGCGACGGTCACGTTCGAGGGAAGGACGGGACATAGCGCGCGTCCGTGGGAAGGGGAGAACGCGATCACGAAAGCGGCCGGGCTCCTCGACCGCCTCGCGAAGCTCGCGCCGATCGAGCACGCGATCGACGGCCTCGTCTACCGAACCACGACGACGGTGACGCTCGCGAACGGCGGACGCGGTCGCAACATCGTGCCTGATGTCTTCACGCTGAACCTCAATCATCGCTTCGCACCGGACACGTCGCTCGAGCAGGCGCAGGCCGACGTTCGCGCGCTCGTCGATGCAGGTCCGCAAGGGCCGCGCGTCGACTTCACCGACCTCTCGCCGGCGGCGATGCCGAGCGCCTCGCATCCCCTCGTGCAGAGGCTCATCGAAGTGGGCGTCCGCGGCGTCGAGCCGAAGCAGGCCTGGACCGACGTGGCGCGCTTCTCCGCGCTCGGCATCGCGGCCGTGAACTTCGGGCCGGGCGAGAACAAGCAGGCTCACCAGAAGAACGAGTCGACGGATCTTTCACTGCTCTTCCAGGGGTACAAAATCCTCTCGACGTGGCTCTGCAGGGTCGAGAGCGTCGTTCGATAAGCGGTTGTCGAACGGGTTGCCATTAACTGTCGACGGCTCCAGGCTTCCTGTTAGCCTCCGGCGGTCATGACGACTTTTACCCGGGGAATCAGGCTCGTTTGTTCTTCCGTCGTCCTTGCGGCGCTCGTTCCGCTGCTGAGCGGCTGCCCAAAGAAAGGCGGCGACGGTGCGGACGCCGAGGCCGAGGCCGCGGTCGCGGAGGTTGCCGAGGCGGCAGCGCCCGTCGCAGCCGTAGCTGCGGCCGCGAACGAGAACGACGTCTCACGCTTCCCCGACGAGAAGAAGCTCGAGAACGTCGCCGCGACCAT
>JAYSXP010000218.1:0-15394 GCA_043717125.1 Polyangiaceae bacterium
GACGCGACGATCTCGGAGTTGTCTCCCTTTGGGTCGTACGCGGAGCGCAGCCACGGCAGCGCGCGTCGGGGGACACCTAGAGCGACGTCGAGGAGATGACCGAGGTTGTGCGCGTACGAGGGGTTGCCGGGAGCGGACGCGATGGCTTGCTCGTAGGCCGTCGCTGCGCAACGGAAATGACCCAGGAGCGTCTGGCAGAATGCGAGGACTGCCCATGCGCGGTGGTCGTCCTTGCGGTGCGCGAGCGCACGACGGGCGTAGATGGCTGCACGCCACGGATGCCGCTCGACGAGAAGCTCGGCAAGCTGACGATGGGCGAAGACGCCGTCATCGCTCGCGGCAGGAGCGAGCCGCGCAAGCCGCGCAAGCCGCGGGAGGACGTCCGCAGGGTCGAACGCACGCCGGAGGGCGCGCTCGATCTCCTGGCGCAGCGCGCCGATGTGATGACTCTCGCCCCCCGTTTCCATGGCTGGAGACTAGGGTGTAGCGAGCGGTCATCGCACGCGCAACGAATCGTTGGCTCTCCGACGATTTGGGTTGCGCGTGCGAAATCAGCGTTGGTTCCGCAGCGAATCAGTGTCGCTCAGAACCAGTCGTAGCCGAGGCCGCCGGTGATGAAGAGCGCGGCATCGCCCGGCGTGAACGACGGGTGAACGTTGCCTTCGATCGTGAAGCCACGACGACGGCCTGTCTCCTCGTTTCGACCGCCGAGGTGAAGCGCGACCTTGCCGTGCAAGCCGAAGTAGACGCTCGAGAAGCCGCCTGCGCTCGCGGTACCGGCCGCCGTATTCACCTCGGCGCTGCCGCCCGAGAGGTAGTCGAGCGAGGGGCCCGCTGCGATCTCGAAGATGTCCGCCGGCGTGAGCGAGAAGAGCGGCGTGAGCTGCGTGCCCGTGATCGCGCCGATGCTGGCGCTCCCGGCGCCCGCGGCGCTGGAGCTGGAGGTGCCGAACCAGACGAACGGCGAGATGTTGCCGTACAGGCCCATGAGGCGATCGAACTGCCAGCCAATCTTGAACGTCGCGCCGATGAACGGGCCGGAGAGGGGTCCCGCGGAGCCGACGCCTGCGTTGAGGAAGTTGAAGCCGATGCGAAGGCGGCCCTCTTCGGGCTTGTCCGCGTCGGCCGGAGCGCCAGCGGCAGGCCCGGCAGGTGAAGCAGGTGCTGCGGCCGCCGGAGCGGCGGGAGCAGCCGCGGGCGCCGCCCCTTGGGCGCTTGCGATGTTCGCAAAGCACACGACGCTGGCGAGGGTCAGAACGGCGGCAGAGACACGAAAAGACTGGCGCATGAAAGGAAACCTCCGGAGTTTGAAGCAGCTACCCACGCCTCCGGAACGACAGCGAAATACATCAGCTGTCGCTCTCTGACGTGGGCTCCCGTAAGCCTGGATGCCCCGCTCGATAGATGCAGCGTTGCGCGGCCCGTCCAAAAAAGTGACGAATTTTGCCGCACGTGGATGCGGCGACAAGACGCCGCCCGTCTGTGCGCGGGGGTGAGACTGGCGGAGCTCGAACTGTATTCAATCGCCGACGACGAAGATCGCGTGCTCCGTCCCCGCCGCGCGTTCAACGCGCGCTCACCGGAAGGAGATGATGCGCTGTTGCGCGAGCTCCGAGAGGATCCGCAATGCATCGAGGACGGGCATTCCGCTCACGTCGAGGATCATCTCCAGGCTGGACACGCCGTCGACCAGCGAGAGCACGAAGCCGGCCCGGTGGTCGATCGAGAGCCAGCGCATTTGGTCGCGCGCCACCATGACGAGCGGTACGCGGTCGAGCGGGCCGATCCGTGTAGTGTACATTTGCTTGAGGATGCCGCGGCAGCTCTCGGCGCAGACCCGGACGGGCTCGTTACCCGGGTCCTTCTCCAGCAACTTCTCCGCGATCTCGAGGGCTCCCGAGTAGTCGCCGAGGGCGATCCGGTCGTTCATCTCCTGCGCGCTGGGAGGAGGAGGAGCTGGAGGAGGAGTCGGAGGAGGGGAGGTCGGGGTCTGGTTCCCCTGTGCGGGCGCCGGGACCGAACGCGTCGCCTCCGCCGAGGCCGCTACGGCTGCCACGAGCTCCGCGGCGCTCTTCGTCGACGGAGCGCTGTCCACCGACACCTCGCGCGAGAACGGGTCGATCATTGCCTGCTCCTGCGGCGGGGGCGGGCGCGTCGCGAGCTCCTCCCATTCGCGGTCGACGGCCCCGAGGGAGTCGTAGCTGACCTTGCGCGGCGGGATGTTCGAAGGGATGCGCGCGTTGGCGAGCGAGAGCAGGCCCTGTGGGGTCTTCCTTGCGGGCGGGTGAGACCCGATCGACATTTGCCGGGCCTCTTCGAGCTCGGCGGGGTCGCTCAGCGTCGGCAACATCGGTCGTCCGACCCCGAGCGGGGTCTTGCGGCCCGACGGCGTGCCTTTGGAGAGGGCCGCCGCGAGCCCGCCGGACGAAGTCTTGCTCGCGGCGTTGACGCCGCGAGCGGGCGAAGGCTTACCCCCGAGAACGCCCTTCGCGAACTCTACGGGATCGAACGGCGGTGCGACCGTAGGACGGTCCTCCGCCGACTCCTCTTCTCCCTGGCTCTCTCCACCAGGTTTGTCGTCGGGCTCGTTCGGCACGAAAGTCTCGTTGCTTGCGACGTCTCGGAAGCGCGACGATCTCGGAAGAGGCCGCGTTCAAACGGCTATCGAGCGGGCGCCCGCGTCACGTCTTCGCAACGACCCCCTTGAACATCCGGTGGGTACGCGTGAGGCCTTCGATCTGCTCCTTCACGGCAGTTGCGTCGCGCTTCTCGATCGCGGCACGCGCCTTGTCGACGATCGCCTTGGCCTTCTCGATGGCGTCGCGGCCAAAATCGCTCGAGGCGACGATCTGCTGGACCTGCGGGAAGAGCTTTTCGATCTCGGCGATGAGCTTCTCGGCCTCCTGCTTGGCGGCCTCGAATTCCTCGGAGGTGCGACGGTCGACGAGGTCGTCCTTCGCGTTATCCATCATCGACTTGATCTCGTCCTTGGTCAGGCCGCTCGTCGCGGTGACCTGGATCGACTGCTCGAGGCCGGTCTCGAGATCCTTCGCGCGGACGGAGACGATACCGTCCGCGTTGATCTCGAACGTCACCTCGATCTCGATCTGGCCCTTGGGGGCGCGACGGAGGCCGGTGAGGATGAACTCGCCGAGCAGCTCGTTTTCCTCAGCGCGCTGAGATTCGCCCTGCATGACGAGGATCTTCACGGCCGTCTGGTTGTCGCGGCTGGTGGTGAAGATCTTCGTGCGGTGCGTCGGGACGGTCGTGTTCTGCGGGATCAGCTCCTCGAAATAGCTGCCGAAGGTCATAATGCCGAGCGCGTGCGGCGTGACGTCGAGGAGGACCATTTCCTGCTTGTCGTCGACGAGCGCGGCGCCCTGAATGGCGGCGCCGAGGGCGACGACCTCGTCCGGGTGGACGCCCTTGTTCGGCTCCTTCTCGAAGAAGCTTTGGACCGACTGCTGAATCTTCGGCATGCGCGTCATGCCGCCGACCAGAACGACCTCCTCGACCTCGTCCTTGCCGAGCTTCGCGTCCTCGAGCGTCTGCTTGCAGATGTCGACCGTGCGCTCGATGAGGTCGTCGGAGAGCTCCTCGAGGGTTTGGCGCGTCAGGGTGCGCTGGAGGTGGAGGGCCTCGTTGCGGCCGCTCGAGATGATGAAGGGGAGGTTCACCTCGGTCTCGCGGACCGAAGAAAGCTCGCACTTCGCCTTCTCCGCCGCGTCCTTGAGGCGCTGGAGGGCCATGCGGTCCTGGCGAAGGTCGATGCCGTGCTCCTCTTTGAAGCCCGAGACGAGCCAGTCGATGATGCGGGCGTCGACGTCCTCACCGCCGAGGAACGTGTCACCCGCGGTCGCGATGACCTTGAAGACGCCGTGCGCGCCGATCTCCAGGATCGAGATGTCGAACGTGCCTCCGCCGAAATCGTAGACGGCGACGGTCTTCTCGATGTTGCGGCCGAAGCCGTACGAGAGCGCGGCGGCAGTCGGCTCGTTGATGATGCGGATGACGTCGAGGCCGGCGATCTCGCCCGCGTCCTTCGTCGCCTGACGCTGGTTGTCGTTGAAGTACGCGGGGACGGTGACGACGGCCTTCGAGACCGTCTCACCGAGGTAGTCCTCGGCGATGACCTTCATCTCCTGGAGGACCATCGCGCTGATCTCGGGGACCGAGAACTCTTTGTCACGGAGGACGATGCGCACGTCGTTGTGCGGGCCCTCGACGATGCGGTAGCTCGAGGTCGCCACGGCGTTCTTCACCTGCGGCGAGTTCCACTTGCGCCCGATGAGACGCTTGGCCGCGTAGACGGTGTTCTCCGCGTTCGTGATTGCCTGGCGCTTGGCGATGTGACCGACGAGGCGCTTGCCGGCCTCCGTCACCGCCACCATCGAGGGCGTGGTCTTGTACCCACCACGATTCGGGATCACGACCGGCGTGCCGTTCTCGACGATCGCCACACACGAATTCGTCGTCCCGAGGTCGATGCCGATGACCTTCTCCATTCGCGCGCTTCTCCTTACCGAGACCGGAAGCCTACAACGGCTACCTTACAATGTGTCGATCGTGTCTCCACAAAGGAGATCGACCGACAGCGCCTCACGCCTTTGCCACCCGCTTCATGACCGCCACAAGGACCGCATTCTTCGGATCCATCGCGAGGCCGGTCTCCGCAGCCCGTCGCGCCGACGCCGTCAGTCCAGCCTTTGCGTAGATCTCCGCCAGGGTCGCGTGATGCTCCACCATGGCGGGCTCGGCGGAGACCGCCAACTTGGCGTGCTCGGCGGCCTGGTGCAGGTCGCCGTTCTCCATCCTCAGGAGGCACTTGGCCGCCTGGGCATTGGCGTGTACGTCGCCGACGCGGATTTTGGCTACTTTTTGCCAGGTCCGGGCGGCCTCGGGCCAGTGCTGCGATCGCTGCTCGTACGTCGCCTGCTTGATGTAGCTGTCGCAGAGGATCTTGTCGGCGTCGTTCTTCACCTCCTGGTACCGCATGGCGAGCGCGGTATCGTCGGGCGCGAACCTCGTGGCGATGTGGAGGGAGCTTGCGGCAGCGACGAGGTCGTTCTTCGACAGGGCCGTCTCGGCGGCCTGAACGTACTTCCGCGACTGCGCAAGCGTGGCGTTCTCGACCCGTTCCTCGTACCGACGCTTCAAGGCATCGACGGCGTCGCCGGTGCTCGCGTACTTCAGCGGGTTCGTAACCTCGACCGGCGGGCTTGTCGGCGCGGAGGGACGGACCGACTGGCCGCCGAGGAGGCGCTTCGCGAGCGCCTCGCGCCGGGCCTGTAGCTCCTGCGCCGACGGGCCCTGGGGCATGACCGGGCCGGCGCTCGACGTCGCGCGCACCGGCACGGAGTCCCGCGAGGCTCCGCTGACGGCTGCGGTCTCGGCCGCCTTACGGGTTTCGTCGAGCGCTCGCTCGAACATCGCCTCCATGCCTTTGGTGGTCGCTACCTCGTCGAGGTAGGCGTCGTAGTCGAGCCGCTGTGCCGCATCGACGAGCGTGTCGTGGGCCTCGGTGACGCGCCCGAACAGCGCCTCCATCCTCGACTTGAACGAACCAAGCTTCTTGTTGAAGTACCGGTCCGGGTGCAGCAACGACGCGAGCTCGAAGTACGACCGCTTGACTGTCTTCTTGTCGGCCTCCTTGCCGACGCCGAGCAGGGTGTAGTGGTCGAGATCGTCGAGCCGGTAGTACATGTCGAGGATGCGCTTCCTCTGAACCGCCGAGAGGTCGACCTCCTCCTCGAGCTCCTTCGGGTCGTACTTCGGCGCGCTGCCTTCGATCGACGTGAACTCCGGAAGCTGCATCCGATCACGCGCGGGCGGCGGCGGCAGCGCGTTCGCGTTGGGATCGATGAACTCGACGACGCCGAGCTTCTCGAGCTTCTCGACGGTCCTGTCGACCTGGAACTCGGGAAGCCCCGTGTCCTGCGCGAGCTGCCGCCTCGTGAGGCGCCCATCGATGCGAGTCAGCAGAAAGCCGTCCATCGCGTCGAGCTTGAACTTGCGGACATCGACAGTCGCGACGAGCCGCGGGACCTTCTCCGCCATCGGAGGCCGAGCATACCAGGAGCTGTCGTCAGACTGCTTCTTCCATGACCTCCGAAGGTTGGCCCTGGTCAGGCCTACACTGTGGTCGGCGGCTTCGGCGTCGGATGCTCGAAGACCCCGTTGGCCCATCGCGGATGCATCCACACCCACGCCTCCGGAAGCGCGCGGATGCTCGCGGAAAGCACGTCGTTGATCCGCTCCGTCAGCACTCGTTCGCCTTCGGGCGTGGCCTCGAGGTCACGCGTATCGATACGCGTGACGGTGAGCGCGAGGTTCTCCGGCGAGGTGTGGTCCGACCGATCGATTGGCGCCGGAACGCCGACGACCACGACCGCGCGGGTCCGAAGGGCTAGCCGCGCGGGGCCCACAGGTGTTGGCGCGACGCGACCGAGGAACGGGACGTCGATGCTCGGGACGCGTGACGCAAGATCCATCGGAATGCCGAGGACGTGACCGCGCCGGAGGGTTCGGAGCAATGCCGCGCCGGCGCCGGCTGCGCCTCGATAGATCGTCGGCAGGCCGCGCCCTCCGCGCAACCGATCATAGAGGCGTGTGAGGCGTGGGTCGTACGCCTCGCGCGCGACGGCGGTGAACGGCAGGTCGCAGTCGATCAGAGTCGCCGCGACGCGCTCCCACGGGCCGAGGTGCGCCGACGCGAAGACGACGCCGCGCTGTTCGGCAATCGCGCTGTCGAGCGCCTCGCGTGCGCCGGTCGCGAAGGGAAGCAAAGCGACGGGCCGCGACGGGTCGAGCATCGCGATGGCCTCGCCGAGGTAGCCGCCCAGCGTGCGGTACGAACGGGCGACGAGGGCGCGCCTGGCACGGAGGTCGAGCTCCGGAAAGGCGACCGCCACGTTCGCCGCGGCGAGGCGGCGTGCCGACGGGATCAACCGATGCGCCAGCCGGCCCAGCGCCATGCCGATCGCGCGCAAGGTGCTTGGCGACAGGCGGGACGTCCCTGCGATCGCCGCCGAGACCAGTAGCCAGAGCACGTCGTTCTTCGCGCGCTGCGCGAGCGTCCACCGCCCGCCCTCCCGTACGTCGATGCTGCCCGCCTCGTTCACGGCGGGCACTGTAGAGGACTCAGCGCAACGAGGGAATCGGCGCCGCGCGGTCGACGCTCGGGCCGTTCGGACAGCTGCCGCAGCTCGTTCGGACCCTGTCGCGTGCAGAATACACGCGTTGCCTGGCCTCGCCGCAGCGGTGGGTTTCGTCTGCGCCTTGCGACAGCTCGCAGAGGCGACCGGCCGCGCGGTCCATGGATCCGAGCGCACGGCACGCGTTGCGACAGTCGCTGCCGGCGATTTCGAGCTCACGTTGCGAGGACTCGACCTCGCTCGACGCCGTACGGAGCGCCAGCGATCGGTCGGTGGCCGTAGTACCGCCGCCGCTCGGCTGCGCCGGCTTCGCGGAGGTTGCAGGCGTCGCCGGCACGGCCTCGGGGCTCGGTGGCGGCGACGCGTACTCCGGCTGCGGTGAAACTCCAGGCGGAGGGGAGGCCTGACCGTAGCCGAAGCCTTGCGGAGCGGACGGCTCAGCGGAAGGGGCTTGTTTGGCGGCGGCGCAGCCGGACGCGAAGGCGAACGCGCCGGCCACAAGGACGATGCAGACGCAGGAGGAAGACCTCGAACTCGCATTCATGGTCAGCCGCCGTCCTTGCCCAGCGAGCGCTGAATGACCTGTTCCTGGATCTTCACGACCTCTTCGAGCAACTGGATCGCGTGCTCGCGTGTTCGCGCGGCCTCCGCGGCATTGCCGGCGTCGGCGAGCTGCGCGGCGCGTGCCTCCTCGACGAGACCTTGCACCTCGACGAGATGGCCGCGGAAATACGTCGCCTCGGCGACGTGCTCGAGGCCGCTCTCCACGGCGGCGGCCGCGGGGTCGAGGTCGCCCTTCTTGAGGCGCAGCTCCGCGAGGCGCGCGTAGGCGTCGGCGAGGACCTCCTCGACCTCCGGCCCCTTGCGTTCGGGGTGTGGCCGCCGCGCGGCGACGAGGCGCTCCATCGCGGAGACGGCGCCGGCAAGATCGCCGCCGTCCTCCTTCATGTTCGCCTCGTGGTGGAGAGCGCGCGCCTCCGAGAGGAATGCCATGATCTCGGTGTCGACGGGCGTGCCGTCATCGCTCCCCACTTGCCGCGAGCAAGAAGGCGCGAGCCCGAAGCCTGCCAAGAGCGCGAGCAGGAGCGTGCAGAGTACAGCCATCATGACGGAGCGGCGCGTCATCGGACGCCCCACTTGGTGAAGCGGTTGTCGCGGAAGTCGGAGGCGCGTGCCGATGCGATCCGGTCGATGCGTGCGCTGGTCTCCCCGGGCCTGAACGGCTCGGAGAAGAGGGGCTGCGTCGTGCGTGCCCGGGCGAGGGGAGCCTCGCTACCGTGGGGCGGTGCGGACGTGACCACGAAGACGATGCTCGCCGCGAGCGCGAGGCCGCCGGTCACGACGCCGAAAACGACGCGAATCACGCGACCCCTCGCCGTACCCATGGAGACCACGCGTGCGGGCATCTTCGCAAGCGCGACGTCGATGATGGCCTGGTGGGTGGCGAGGTCGAGCTCCGATGGGGAGAAGGCCGCGCGGAGGGCGCGCGCGAGGTGCGCCGCGTCCGGGTCGCCGGTGCGCGGCTCCTGCTTGCCGGCGAGCGAATCGCGTAGCGCGACTGCGAGCGCTTGCTCGTCGGCCGAGGGGGTCGCGTCGAGGACGGCACGACTCTCGTCGACCGAGAGCGCCGCGGGGTCCCAGGCGGCGCGGAGCGAGAGTGCGAGCTCGACCTCGGGGGACGTGTCCGCGGAGGAAATACCCGTGCCCGCGCTCTCGAGCGCGTCGCGAAGACGCTTCGAAGCCGCGACCTCCTCCTCGCTGGGGGGAGCGTCGGGGTCGAGGTCGTCCGGCTCGTGCCGGTCGTCGTCGCGGTCAGACATCGCCGTTTCCTTTGGCTTCCTCACGTGTACGCGATGCCCCCGTCGCGCTGCCGGCTTCCAGTGTCTTCTTGAGTGACGCAATCGCGCGATGAAGGAGCACGTCGAACGTCGCCGGCGTCACGCCGAGCTCGGTCGCGACCTCCTCGCGTGGGCGCTCCTCGAGCACGCGCAGGCGGATCGCGCGGGCGTAGCGCGGATGGATGCGCCCGAGCGCGGCGTCGACCTTCAGGCGCGCGGCCTCGCGGTCGCGCTGGTCGCTGATCTGTTGCTCGACGGGCGTCGTCGTTTGCGCGGCGTCGATCTCGCGCGCGAGGTCGTCCTCCTCGAAGAGCACGAGCCGCTTCTTGGCGCGGAGCTGATCGAGCGCAATGCGGAGCGCGACGGTCCTCAGCCACGGATAAAAGCCGACGTTCTGCCACGTGAACTTCGAGATGTTCGCGACCACCTTCGCGTACGTCTCCGCGAGCGCCTCCTTCGCGGCCGTCTCGGTGCCGAGGCGTGGAAGGAGGACGCTTCGGTAGAGGCCGGGGCCGTACTTGCGCAGGAGCTCGCCGAGGGCGACGCGGTCGCCGCCCTGGGCGCGATCGACCAGCGTGTGGTCGGCCGCGTCGGACTCGGCGCGACGCTTCTGGAGCTCGGGGTCGAGCTCCCTGCGCGTATCGCGAGGGTCCCTCGCAGTGCGAGGAGCCTTCGCAACGTCGTCCGCGGTCTCCGGCACGGGGCGCAGCATACGGCGGGCCAGGGGCGGCCGGCCCAGCTTTTCCCACGGCGCCTTCGGGAGGCGAGGGGTGAGGAGCAGGGGGCCGGCGCAGGTCACGGGTGGAGAACGCACGGCCCGTCCTGGCCTTACATGACGGGCCCCAGGGCGCGGACGTCGTGGCGGGACCGTGTTAGAGGGCGTCCATGAAGAGCCGAAGAATCGGCGCCGCCGCGATCGCCGCGCTCGCGCTCACTGCCGCCGCCTCCCTGGCCCCCACCTCGGCCCGCGCAGACGTCGCGATCCCCTTCACCCGCACGTCGCTGCCGAACGGCATGGTCGTGATCCTCCACGAGGACCACGCCGTCCCCACCGTCGTCGTGAACGTGTCCTACAACGTAGGGTCGCGCTTCGAGAACACGCGCCGCACGGGCTTCGCGCACCTCTTCGAGCACCTCATGTTCATGGGGACACGGCGCGCGCCCACGAAGGCGTTCGACGCCTGGATGGAGGCGGCCGGCGGCTGGAACAACGCGTGGACCAGCCAGGACCGCACGGATTATTACGACGTCGGCCCGCCGACCTCGCTCGACCTCCTTGTCTGGCTCGAGGCCGACCGCCTTCGCGATCTCGGCCCGCTCATGACGCTCGAGAAGCTCGATGCGCAGCGTGAGGTCGTCAAGAACGAGCGACGTCAGACCAGCGAGAACACGCCTTATGGCAAGGTCGAGCTGCGGCTCCCCGAGCTGATGTACGGCAACGACCACCCGTACCATCACCCCGTGATCGGATCGCACGCCGACCTCGAGGCGGCGACGGTCGACGACGTGAAGGAGTTCTTCGCAAAGCACTACGATCCCGCGAACGCCTCGATCGTCGTCGCGGGCGACTTCGAGCCGAAGCATGCGAAGGAGCTCGTGGAGCGCTGGTTCGGGAGCATCCCGTCGCGCGGCCCCGCTGCCGACCCCGGCGCGCCCGGCTTCGCCGACACGAAGACCACGCTCACCTCGGTCGTCCGCGAGACGATCGAGGACGACGTCGAGCTGCCGAAGGTCGTGATGGCGTGGCAGAGCCCGAAGCACTTCGGCCCCGGCGACGCCGAGCTCGACATCCTGGCGACTGCGCTCGCGACCGGCAAGGCCAGCCGCCTCTACAAGGCGCTCGTGTACGAGCAGAAGCTTGCGCAGTCCGTCGGCGCAACTCAGGAGTCGTCGTTCCTGGGCTCGCGCTTCACCGTCGACGTCATCGCGCGGCCAGGCGTGTCGCTCGACAAGCTCGAGGCCGCGATCGACAAGGAGCTCGAGAAGGTGCGCAAGTCGCCGCTCGCGGACGAGGAGCTCGATCGCGCGAAGAACCTCATCGAAACGTCCTTCGTCGTGCGCCTCGAGGGCGTGCGCGAGCGCGCCTCGCTCCTCAACATGTACCAGGCCGAGGTGAGGGACCCGGGGTTCGCCACGAAGGACCTCGAGCGCTACCGCCGCGCGACGAAGGAGCAGATCCGTGCTGTCGCAGAGACGTACGTAGCGCCGAACGCGCGCGTCGTGCTCCGCGTCGTGCCCAAACCGAAGAAGCCCGAACCCGCCGACAAGGCCACGAAGAAGGGAGACAAGAAGTGAAGACGCGTCTCTTGACCGGTCTCTTCTGTGCGATCGCGCTCGGCGCTTGCGGTGGAGGCGAGGTTCGTCCGCCGCCCGTCACGCCTCCGCCCGTCACGCCTCTGCCGGTCACGCCTTCCGCCGACCCGCTCGGCGCGCGTCCGGGGCTTTCCCCTCCGCCACCGTTCGTTCCGCCGATCCCGGTCGCGTACACGCGGCCGAACGGGATGACCGTGTGGCTCCTCGAGCGGCATGCGCTGCCGATCGTGTCGATCCAGGTCGTCGTGCCCGCGGGCGCGGCGAGCGATCCGGCCGACAAGGGCGGCCTCGCGCTGGCGGCTGCGAACATGCTCGACGAGGGCGCCGGCGCGCGTGGAGCGCTCGACCTCTCGCGCGACGTCGACCGCCTCGGCGCGACGCTCTCGACCGGCGCCTACGCGGACTACGCATTCGCCGCGCTCACGACACTGAAGAAGAACCTCGCTCCGGCGAGCGCGATCCTCGGCGACGTCGTCGTGAAGCCGACGTTCTCGCCCGTGGAGTGGAAGCGCGTCCACGATCTCTGGATGAACGAGCTCAAGGCGAGGGCGAGCGAGCCGGACGCGGTCGCGAACGTCGTGTCGCTTCGCCAGCTCTTCGGCGAAGGTCCCTACGGTCATCCGACCAACGGCACGCTGAAGTCGGCGGCGAAGGTGACCCTCGAGGACGCCAAGCAGTTCTATGCCGCGTCATGGCGTCCGGACCGCGCGACGTGCGTGGTCGCGGGTGACGTGACGCGTGCCGAGCTCGATCCCTTGCTCGACCAGATGTTCGCCGCATGGAAGCCCGCCGCCGCGAAGCAGGCGGCAGCCGTGGCGCCCGCTGCCGCTCCGAAGGCCGAGGGCGGCGCGCGTCGCGTCGTGGTCGTCGACCGCCCCGACGCGCCGCAATCCGTGCTCGCGCTGATTCGCTCCGGTGTCGCTGCGGGCGATCCGGAGGCGCCGCCGCTCGTTCGCGTGAACACGGCGCTCGGCGGAAGCTTCACGTCGCGCCTGAACCAGGACCTCCGCGAGGAGCACGGCTGGAGCTACGGCGCGCGGTCCCGGTTTTCCTTCACGAAGGCGCGTGGTCTCTTCTCGGCGCAGGCGGCCGTGCACACCGAGCACACCGGTGAGGCTCTCAAGGCGATGATCGCCGACATCGAAGCCGTGGCCCGAGAAGGTCTGAACGACGAGGAGGTCGAGAAGACGCGCCTCATCGCACGCGGCGAGCTCGTCGACGCCTTCGAGAGCGTCGAGGCCGCGGCACGCAGGCTCGCGCGCAATGCGGGCGTCGGCCTCCCGGCCGATCACGAGGCAAAGGCGAGCGCCGTGCTTGACCGCGCGACGAAGGACGACCTCCGCAAGCTGGCCGCGAGCCACGTCGATCCGCGCGGCGCGATCGTCGTGATCGTCGGTCCGCGCGCGAAGATTCAGCCGCAGCTCGAGAAGATCGGAATCACCACGCTCGTCGCGAGCACTCCCGAGGGCGATTGATGGGTGCGCCGTCGATCACGCTCGCTCCCGGGGCCGAGAACAACGCGTTCGCGACCATGCTCTGTGATCTCGTGAAGCAGAACCTGGAGAGCAAGCCGCACAAGGCCAAGGACTTCCACGCGCTCGCGCGGGGTCGCGGCGCGACGATCGCGCTCGTCGCGGACGACGCCGAGGTGGCGCTCACCCTCGAGTTCCGCGACGGCAAGCTCGTCCTCCACGACGGCATCAAGGGCCTCCCCGACGTCGCGGTGCGCGGCTCGGCCGACTCCATCATGGCCATGTCGAACATCCCGCTCACCCGCCCGCTGGCGCTTCCCATCCCGACCGACCGCACCGCGCTCGACGTGCTCGTGACCATGGTGAAGGCCACGCGAACCGGGGAGCTAAAGGTGCATGGAATGATTGGAAACCTAGGCGTCCTTTCGCGCTTGACCCGGGTGATGAGCGTCAACGGATAGCGGCGCTTGACAGCCCTCCGCAGCGCTCGTAGGTTCCGCGCCCCTCAGGTGGTGGAATACCGCCGAGAATGTCCTGCTCTCTCCGAGACCCTACCCCTCTCGGGGCGAACGCTTCTACAAGGTTTTAGATCATGGCCGTTTCGATCCGACTCTCCCGCCAGGGCACCAAGAAGAGGCCCTTCTACCGCGTCGTCGTCACCGACTCGCGCAGCCCGCGCGGCGGAAAGTTCCTCGAGAACCTCGGGACGTTCGATCCGGCCAAGGAGATCAAGGACTCGTCGCTGAAGATCGACCAGGAGCGCCTCGCGTACTGGCGTGGCACCGGCGCGACGCCCTCTCCGACGCTCGTGAAGCTCCTGAAGGAGCTCGGCAAGCACGAAGTCTCCAACCCTGACCGCGCTCCCGCGAAGTAAGCACCAATGAAGGAGCTCATCAAAGCCATCGCCATCGAGCTGGTGGATCATCCCGACCAGGTGGTGGTCACGGAGATCGCGAGCGAGCACAACTGCTTGATCGAGCTGCGCGTCGCGAAGGAAGACATCGGCAAGGTCATCGGCAAAGAAGGCCGCACCGCCCAGTCGATGCGCACCATCCTCTCCGCAGTCTCGACGAAGCTCGGCAAGCGCGCTCACCTCGACATCGTCGACTGACGGCGTAGCTCGGCCTGCCCCCGCGCCATGCACCCGGATGACTGGGTACCGCTCGCCGAGGTCGCCCGCCCGCACGGCGTGAAAGGCGAGCTTCGACTCCGGCTGTTCAACGCCACGAGCGACGTCCTCCTTGGCCAAGAGGAGGTGCTCGTGCGCCTGCCCGACGGCGGCGAGGAGTACGAGGTGTCCGTCGAGCGTGCGCGCCGCGCCGACGATGCGATCCTGATGAAGCTGTTCTCGGTCGACGATCGCAACCGCGCCGACGACCTTCGCGGCGCGCACATCTGCGTGCGCCGTCGCGACTTTCCCGAGGCCGAGCCGGGCGAGTTCTATGCGATCGACGTGGTCGGTGCCGAGGCGAGGCTTGCGGGTGAACGCGTCGGCATCGTCGCGGAGCTCATCACGTATCCGAGCATCGAGGTCCTCCTCATCCACGCCGACGACGGCAAGGGTGATTGGGAGGTGCCTCTCACGGAGATGTTCATCGGTCGCGTCGACGCCCCCGGCAAGATCGTCGAGCTCGTGACGCTCGACGACATCGAGCGCACGCCGCGCCGCAAAGAGAAGCCGCCGACCGAAGATCCCACCAAGGCGAGTGGCGAGGGCGCTACCTAGTGCGCGTCGACGTCGTGACGCTGTTCCCGGAGCTGTTCGAGACGTTCCTGAAGACCAGCTTCGTTGGCCGCGCGATGACGGGCGGCCAGCTCTCCACGCGGCTCCGTTCACCTCGCGACTTCGGCCTCGGCAAGCACAAGAGCGTCGACTACACACCTTACGGCGGCGGCAGCGGCATGGTCATGCGCGTCGACGTCATGGTCGCGTGCATGGAGTCGCTCGACGCCGAGGCGGAGGCCGCAGGACTTCTGCGCGCGCGTCGCGTCTTGCTCACGCCGCAGGGAACTCCCTTCGTGCAGACGATCGCGGCGCGCCTCTCGACGACGCCAGCGGTGATGCTCATCTGCGGCCGCTACGAGGGCTTCGACGAGCGCATCCGTGGCTTCGTGGACGAGGAGGTCTCGCTCGGCGACTTCGTGATGACGGGAGGCGAGGTCGCCGCGATGGCCGTCATCGAGGCCTCCGTGAGGCTCATCCCCGGGGTGCTCGGCAACGAGGACTCGACACGCGAGGAGTCGCACGGCGAAGGCGGCATGCTCGAGTATCCGCAGTTCACGCGTCCCGCGGAGTTCCGCGGTGAGGCCGTGCCCGAGGTCCTCGCGTCGGGCAACCACGCGCACATCGCGGAGTGGCGGAAGGCGCAGTCGCTCGAGCGGACGATCGCGCGCAGGCCGGACCTCGCGGCCGCCAGAGGGCCAAAAACATGAACCGCCGCCTCGCGATCGCGCTCGTTCACAGGCCGGTGCTCGACAAGGAGGGCCTGGTCGTCACGACGGCGCTCACCAACATCGACGTCCACGATCTCGCGCGCAGCGGTCGAACGTACGGCTGCACCGACTACTTCATCGTGCATCCGGTCGAGGTGCAGCGCGAGCTGACGAGCCGCATCGT
>JAYSXP010000219.1:0-5363 GCA_043717125.1 Polyangiaceae bacterium
GACGAGCGCAGCGACGTCCTCGAATTCACGCGGCAGCGCATACGCCGCATGATCGCCGCTCGACCCGCGCCCGCGCCGATCCATGGCGTGGACCGTGTAAGTCTCCTCGAGCGCTGCCATGACGGGCGCCCATCGCGCGGCGTCGGCGGAGATGCCGTGGACGAGCACGAGCGGCGGTCCCTGACCGGTGCGCGTGTAGCCAATCGGCGTGCCATCGGTGGATATGACGGTCGGCATCGAGGTACTGGCCATCCTAGTCGACGCGATCGGCAAGACCATGGCGACCCGCGTCAGGACCATGACGGTTCCCTGCATTCGCTTGCGGCACGCCTGCTGCAGCATGGTCCGTATGATGACGACGACCGCCAGCGCGCCGAAGCACACCGCGGTCGATGTCCTAGAGGCACGCTACGAGCTCGGCGAGCTCCTCGGTGCGGGCTCGATGGGCGAGGTCTACCAGGCTCGTGACACGGTCCGCGGGATCGACGTCGCCGTGAAGCTGATGCACGCCGAGCAGGCGTCTTCGCGCATGCGCGTGGCCCGCTTCACGCACGAGGCGAGCCTTGGAGCGCGCATGCTGAGCCCCCACGTCGCCAAGGTGCTCGGGCTCGCCGTCACGCGGTCCGGCGTCCCCTGCATCGTCTTCGAGCTGCTCGACGGCGAGACGCTCGCCTCTCGCATCGCCTACGCGGGCAAGCTCTCCGTCGCCGAGACGGCCGAGATCGTCAAGCAGACCGCACGCGCCCTCGCGCGCATCCACAGCCTCGGCGTCGTTCATCGCGACGTGAAGCCGGACAACATCTTCCTGACGCGTGATTTTCAGGGCCGACTGCTCGTGAAGCTGCTCGACCTCGGCATCGCCGAGCAGATGGGCGATGGCGTGGCGCAGCTCGCCGGCACGCCGGAGTACATGGCGCCCGAGGTGGTGTTCGGCTCGGCGCCGCTCGACGTGCGCTCGGATCTCTACGCGCTCGGTGTCGTGGCCTTCGAGTGCCTCACGGGCCGAAAGCCGTTCTCGGGCACCGTGAACGAGGTGTTCGCGGCGCTCCGCACCGGCGAGCGTCCGTCGCTCCGCGACGTCCTCCCGGGCGCGAGCTACGACCTCGACGCCTGGGTCGAGTCGGCGCTCCACGCCGATGCGTTCTGGCGCTTCGCTTCGGCGAAGGAGATGCTCGCCGCGCTCGAGCACGCCCTCACGCCGCCGGCGAAGCGCGCCGAGCGGGCCAAGAGCGCCGTGATGCCCGCGGCGACCGCCGAAGCAGCGTGATCGAAGCTAGCGAACGACCGGAAGCGCGACCTTCGTGCGCTTCACGGCTTTTATGTTCTGCCACTGCATCACGTTGAGCTTCGCGACCTCCTCCTTCGTCTCGGGGCTCGCGTTGCCCTCGGGCACGCGGTCCCAGCGCGAGGCGTCTTCGAAGGTCTGGTAGTTCTCGCGCCTCCGCGACGACGAGAACCGCCGCAGGAATACCGCGAAATCGTACGCGTCGAGCAGGTAGAGGAGCTGGCCCGCGTCGGCGTTGATCCCCCGGCGCATCATCAGCTTGATGCCGTCCTTGAAGTGACGGCGCAGCTCGGCGTCGCCCTTCACCATCTCGACGGCGAGCCGTGACGCGACGAAGCCCTTCTCGAACAGGCTCGAGCTCTTGGTGCGCCGAGCCCAGTTGCGCTCGATGCGCTCGTAGAGCTTCTCGGTGCCGTAGCACTGCTCGTAGAGCCAGATGTAGCCGTCCATCAGCTCGTCGCGACGCATGTGCGTCGGCTCGAAGACGACATGGCGCGTGTCGTAGAGCTCCCACTTCTCGTGATCGAGGCGGCCCGCGGCCTTGTACTCGTCGAAGAGCTTCGTGCCCGGCATCGGCGTGAGGATCGAGAAGAACGGATAGAGGATCCCGGTCTTCTGGACGAAGTCGAGCGTCTGCTTGAAGACGCCGAGCGTGTCGGTGTCGAACCCGACGATGAAGTTGCCGATGATGGTCATAGAGCGCGCGTGGATGCGGTCGATCGCCTCCTGGTAGGTGAGGCAGAAGTTGACTGGCTTATCCATGGCCGCGAGCGAGGCCTCGGTCACCGACTCGAAGCCGATGATGAGCGTCGAGCAGCCCGCGTCGCGGAAGAGATCGAGCATCTCCTCGTCGTTGGCGACGTTGAGCGTGGTCTCTGCCGACCACGACGGGATCTCGCCGGCCTCCGCGAGCGGGATCATCGCGCGCAGCAGATCCTTCGTGTAACGCGTGCGCGAGATGAAGTTGTCGTCGACGATGTAGATCGGCTTGGCACTCGCGATCGGGCCGCGGGCCTTGGGCAGCGAGCGCAGCTCGTGAATAACGCGATCGACGGGCTTGAAGCGGAAGTCCTGCCCGGAGATGTCGGGCACGCTGCAGAAGCGACAGCGGAACGGACAGCCGCGCGTGGTCTGGATCTGGTGGAAGAGGTACTGGCTCGCGTCGGACTTGTCCCAGGTGGGAACGGGGATGGCGTCCATCGGCGGGAAGCCCATCGCGTCGTAGCGCTGCTTCAGCTTCCCGGCCTGCATGTCGCGAACGACAGTGGGCCAGAGCGCCTCGGCCTCGCCGGTGACGACGCAGTCCACGTGCTCGAGCGCCTCGTCGGGGCGGAGCGACGCGTGGATGCCGCCGAGAATGACCTTCTTGCCCTTCTCGCGAAAGCGCGCCGCCACCTCGTACGCGTAGGTCACGCACGACGTCTTGGCGCTGAGCGCCACGTAATCGGTGCCGGGGAGGTCGTACGTGATCGGCTGGAGGTACTCGTCGATCATGTGCACGTCGACCTCGCGCGGCGTGCACGCCATGACCGTCTGGATGCCGAGATCGAGGAACGCGCGCTTGAAGCCGAGCGCGCGGTTCAGGAGATCCATCTCGTAGAGCTCGCGCTCCGTCGGATCGAGGTTCTTGCGCGTCGCGATGAACGAGATGCGCATGCGTTACTGCCTTCCCTGCTCGACGATCTGGTTGATGCTCGGACGCAGGCGCGTCCGCAGTGCCTCGTAACGTGCCTCGAGCGCGCGAAGACGCGGCATGCCGTCCCATGCGGTCACGAGCACCTCCTGCAAGATGGTGCGCGGCGTCGCGCCGTCGGGACGGATGGCGCGCGGCTGACGCCAGCGAACGACCGCGCCTTGCACGCCGCTCCAGAAGCGACCGCGCGCCTCCAGCGAGAGGAGCGCGCCGCGACGGATCTGCTGCCGGGCCTCGTGCGTCGAGCCGAAGCGCGTGAGCGCTTCTTCGAGCCAGCGCCCGTGATCGACGTCCTGCGCGACATGGAGCGTGAAGTACGCGATCTCCTCGTCGGTGAAGCCGGCGCGTCGGAGGCCGGGGATGACGGCGTGGAACATCTTCGGGATCGCCCACTCGTGACCGGGGCCCACCGCGCCCAGGCCGACGAGGAACGGCTCCTCGTTGACGATGCGGCGATGCTCGACGATGAAGTCGAGCGCGGGCTTCGGGACCTTGCCGTCCTTCTCGTCGGGCACGGTGCTGCCGCACGAGCGCAGGAAGTGGCCGTAGAGCGTCGCGTGATCCTCGCCGTCGGAGCCCTCGCCGTACTCGTCGACGAGCACCTTCGCGAGCCACAGCTTCGCGTCGCTGGTCGGCGCGCGCACCAGCAGGCGCTCGAGGTAGCTCGTGAAGACGCAGACGAGCGGGAAATGATTCTCGCCGAAGACGCGATAGTCCTCGCGCGCGAACGGGCTGGTGGCGCAGCGATTCAAGAACAGATGATTCACCGCGGGATGCGCCTCGATCTCCCGCCGCAGCTGCTTCATGAACGCAGCGCTGACGTCGTGGGTGCTCATTCGCCCACCGTCGCCACCGCGTCGGCCACGTCATCCGCCCACGTGCGCTTCGGGATCCTGAGCTTCACGAGCTTGCCCTCGTTCTTCTGCTCGACCACCACGTCCGGCCCGGTCTTGATCTCGTTCTCGTCCCCCTTGGGGTACGCGATGTCGCTCCAGAGGAGCCCGGCCTTCGCGCCCGGCCCGTTCATGAGGCCTGCCTCGTCGCGCAGGAAAGACCTGAAATCACGATGAATCCGTTGATAGCGCCAGGTCCGCGCGTAGAACCACACCATGCTCGGGAGCACCTTCGCGACGAAGAGCGGGCGCTTCTTCATCATCGAGTTGTAGGCGTTGCGCACCGACTCCTCGGTCGCGTCGTAGGAGCGCGCGAACTCCTTGTAGAACTCCTCGCGCGGGAGGCGCGTCGGGAGCACCGCGTGCAGGAGATCGAACAGGCGGTGATCCGTCGTGAGCAGCTTGTCCTTGTACGCGCGATAGAGCTGCGTGCCGGGGAGCGGCGTGAGGATCGTGAAGAGCGGCATCGCGATCTGCAGCGAGCGCACGTAGTCGTAGAGCTGCTCGAACTGCTCGTGGGTCCAGTCGGCGCGCACCATGAACACGCCCGTCGAGAAGATCCCGTTCTCGCGCATGATCTCGTTGGCCTGGAGGTTCTTCTGCCACGAGGACTTCTTGCGGAGCGCGGCGAGGTTGTCGTCGTCGTTCGACTCGAACCCCGAGAGCACCATCACGAGGCCATTCTTCGCGAGGCGCTTCATGAGATCGGGATGATCCGCGGCGAAGTCGGTCCGTCCCTGGGTGAGCCAGTACTTCTTCACGCCGCGCTTCTCGAGCTCCTCGCAGAGCTCGGTGGCGCGCCGCTTGTTGGTGAGGAAGTTGTCGTCGAGCACGAAGATGAACGGCTCGTCGCAGGCCTCCATCTGGTCGACGATCTTCTTCGCGGAGAGGAAGCGCGTTCGGCGCTCGTAGAACTCCCAGATCGCGCAGAAGTTGCAGTCGAACGAGCAGCCGCGGCTCGTGTAGATCGACGCCATGGGGCGGATGCCCGTGAAGAAGTAACGGCCCTGGTACTTCTTGATCAGGTTGCGGTTGGGCGCGGGGAGATCGTCGAGGCTCTGCGTCTGCTCACGCTTGCCGTTGACGCGACGGACGCCGCTCGCGTCGAGCCAGCGCGTGCCCTTCACGCCCCCGAAGGTGCGGTCATTCGAGGCGGCGCTCTTCTGGACCTCCCAGCGGTCCATGATCTCGCGGATGGTGAGCTCGCCCTCGCCCTGGACGATCACGTCGATGTAGTCGACGTCGAACTCGTCCGGACAGAGCGTCGGGTGATGGCCGCCGACGACAGTGAGCGCGTCCGGGCAGATGTTGCGCGCCGCGCGAAGCACCGCCTTCGCCTGGTAGGCGTCGGTGGTCATGCTGGTCGTGCCGACCACGTCCGGCTCGAACGACGCGAGCGTCCGCGCCAGCGCGTCCTCGTCCTCGAGGCGCATGTCGATGACGCGCACCTCGTGCTTGTCCATGATCGCCGCCCCCACGGACGTGAGCGCCA
>JAYSXP010000220.1:0-5359 GCA_043717125.1 Polyangiaceae bacterium
GCGGATCACGGTCCCGCTGTTCGCGCCGCTCGCGCTCACCGGCGGACTCTCGGCGGTCCTTCCGCTTGTCCGGCCCGCGTTCCGGTACACGCGTCCGGACGCCGCGGGGACGCCGGCGAACCTGCACAAAGTTGCGTCGTTCGCCGTGGCCGCGGACGCGGGAATCGGCTTCTTTTTCCCCTGATCCGACCTTCGGGAGATCGTGCAGTGGCAGTCACACGGCTCGAGCGTGCTCATAATCCGCGTCGGCTCCCCCCACGCATGTTCTGTGGGCATGGCCGCCGTCTCGATGGTCTTTGCGAAACCCGCAGCCCTGGCGACCTTTCCGGCGGTAGGATCACGCGCGGTGAGCGAAGGATCGGGCCATGGACCGAAGCTCGACGGCGGGGTGGGCGCCGGCTTCGCGCTGCCGCCTGCGCCCGTGCCGACGCTCGCGGAGATCTTTCGCGCGTACGGGCCCTTCGTCTGGCGAGGCCTGCGGCGGCTCGGTGTGCCGGAGTCGGACGTCGAGGACGTCTGCCAGGAGGTCTTCGTCATCGTCCACCGGAAGCTGGCTGACTTTGAGGGCCGCTCCTCGCTGCGCACGTGGATCTACGGAATCTGCGCGCGCACCGCGTCCGACTACCGGCGCAGCGGGCGCGTGAGGCGCGAGGTCGTGACGGACGCGCCGCCCGACGCGCCTCAGGAAGGCGCCCAGCACGATACGGTCGCGCTGAAGCAGGCACGCGCGACGCTCGACCGGATCCTCGACGAGCTCGACGACGACAAGCGCTCGGTGTTCGTTCTGTACGAGATCGAGGAGCTCACGATGGCGGAGGTGGCCGTCGCAGTCGGCTGTCCGCTCCAGACGGCGTACTCACGCTTGCACGCGGCACGAAAGGTCGTCGAAGCAGGCGTCGCACGTGTGCAGGAAACGAACGCGAACGCCATGAACGCGAGGAGCGGAGCATGAGCGAGCAGGATCCCAAGCGTCTCCGCGACGGCGCGAGCCAGCTCTCCTCGCTGCTCGAGGCGGGTCGCAACGAGATGCCGAGCGATCGGCAGATGCTCATGCTTGCGGCGAAGATCGGCGTCCTCGCCGGCCTGGGCGCGGGCGCGGGCGGAGCGGGAGCGGGCGCGGGCGCGGGCGGAGCGGGCGGAGCGGGCGGAGCGGGCGCGGGTGTCGCGGGCGGCAAGGCGGTCGTGGCCGTGAGCGCCGCGAAGGCCGGGCTCGCCGTGAAGGTGATCGGGGCGATCGCTGTCGCGTCCGTCGCCGGCGCTGGCGCCGTGGCGGTATCGAGACCGCATGTCCAGACGAGTGCGCCCGTCGGGCTTGTCGCGAGCGAGACATCGAGCGCGAACGTGACGGACCTCGCAAGCGCCGGCACCGGGATCGGCGCGGGGGAGCCGTCGACCGCGCTCGACGCGGGCGCAAAGCCGACCGTAGCCAGCGCCATAGTGCCCCCACGGGCGAGCGCGGCCCGCGTTGCATCCGCGGAGGCGAAGGACGAGGGCCCCGAAGCCGAGGTCAAGCTCGTCCAGCGTGCGCAGGACGCGCTGCGCGCTTCACGACCTTCCGAAGCACTTGCACTCTGCAACGATCACGCGAAGCGCTTCCCCAACGGCATGGTCACGCAGGAGTGCGAGGTCATCGCCGTCGAAGCGCTCGTGAAGACGGGCCGCAAGGACGAGGCACGCAAGCGGGCCGACCGCTTCAAAGCCCGCTTCCCCGGCTCCGCCGCGATCCGCCGCCTCGACGTCCTCGTCAGCGACTGACACCGCGCGGCGGAGCCCGCAGGACGGAGCGCCACGGTTCGTGCGCGTCGTCGGCGCTGCTGCGAGCCGCGCCACGGACGAAGGCGCCCTCCCATCGGAGCTCGCAAGGCTGCGATGGCATGGCGCGCGCAGATGAGCTAACGAGTGCTCCGCCAACGCGAGAAGGCACCACAATCGATGGATCACCGCGACAGTCCATCCGCCCATCGACAGCAGAAACTTCACCTTCGGATGAAGGTTCCGCGTTCGAGAGGCGGATCATGACGCCGGGCCCTCTTTTCGGGGGCTCTCCCGGCCCATCCAAGTTGCCTTTGCCGTCGCCCGACGAAACACCGCGGGAGTCCCTGCGCGTGCGCATCGCGTTCTTCTTCCTCTTCCTGATCGGGGTGCGTCCGCCGCGCGCGGAGGCGTTCTACGAAGTGGAGCTCGACGCGGCAGCGCCGGGCGACCTTCGGGCGCCGGCCCGGATGCCGGTGCTGCTCACGCAGCTGGCCGCGCAGGACTGGCTGCTGCTCGTCTATCTCGGCGTGCTGCTCGTGCAGGTCCTGCTGGGTCATGGCCCCCGACGCACGACGGCCATCGAGTGGGTGGTGCTCGATCTCGGTGTCTGGATGACCGTGCTCGCTCTCACGCGTACGCGGCTGCTGGAAGACCATCCGCGCATCGCGTCGGCGCTCTACCGGATGGGCATCGGCTTCCCCGTGCTCGCCTCGTTCCTGCAGCTCCAGTGGATCCTTCCGACGGCCGGGCGGGCGACGCTCGACGCGGACCTCTACGCGCTCGACGTGCGCGTGTTCGGCTTCGAGCCCGCGCAGGCGTGGGATCGCTTCGTGTCGCCTGCCACGACGGAGTGGTTCGCGTTCTTCTACTACGGCTACTTCTTCCTGATCGCCGTGCACGTGCTGCCGCTGCTCGGTGCGGCGAAGAGCTCACCGCTCCTGGCGCGCTTCTCGTTCGGGTTCATCTGGCTCTACTGCGTCGGCCATGCGCTCTACACGTTCGTCCCCGCGTACGGCCCGTACGCGTTTCTCGCCCACGATTTCCGCCATTCGCTCGAGGGATCGTTCTGGTGGCCTCTCGTGCGGAGCGCCGTCGACTCGGTCGACGGCGGCGCCCGCACCGACGTGTTCCCGAGCCTCCACACGGCCATGCCGACGTACCTCTCGCTCTTCTCGTTCCAGGAGCGAAAGCGTTTGCCGTTCAAGTGGACCTGGCTGCCACTCTCGCTGTTCACCACGCAGATCATCGCGGCGACGATGTTCCTGCGCTGGCACTACCTCGTCGACATCTGCGCCGGCATCACGCTCGCGGTGAGCGGCATCCTCCTGTCGCGCGTCGCGCTCCGCTGGGATGCCGCGCGCGAACGGGAGGGCGGCCCCGCGGCGTGGCCGCGAGCGGTCAAGCGCGCGGCGACCGACGCCGAGAGCGCGCTCACTTTTTCGACGCGATCGCCTCGATGAGCGCGCGGTCGCCCTGCAGCGCAGTGCGCTGCATGTAGAGCGACATCCCGCGACGCCCGCCGAGCTCCTCGCCGCCGCCCGCGCGACCGGGGCCGCCGTGGAGCAGCTGCGGCAGCGCCATGCCCGGCGGCAGCGACTGACCAGAGACCTTGGAAGAGCCGATCGTGAGTCGGCCGTGATACGGCGCCAGTGCGAGGACCGCCGCGCGGATGAAGTCCTTGTCGTCGGCATAGATGCTCGTCACCAGACCGCCGCCGCCCGCCGCGACGAGCGCCGCGACGCCCTTCACGTCGTCGTACGGCATGACGGTCGCGACCGGGCCGAAGACCTCGTGCGAGTGCACCGCGTCGTTCGGCTGCGGATTCGCGCCGTGGAGAAGAACGGGCGTCGTGAAGAAGCCCTTGCCGGCGGGCACGCCGATCGGGCTCTCCGCCGTGGTCGAGCCGAAGACGATCTTCGCGCACGTCTCGAGGCCCTTCACCCCGTCACGCACGTCGCGGATCTGCTGCGCGGTGGCGACGGGCCCCATCGTCACGTCGTCGCGGGTCGGGTCGCCGACCTTCACCGCGGCGAGCCGCTCGCGGAGCAGCTCGAGGACGAGATCAACCTTGCCCTTCGGCACGTAGATGCGGCGGATCGCGGTGCACTTCTGCCCCGTCTTCTGCGTCATCTCGCGAACGACGTCCGCGACGAAGAGGTTCATCACGTCGGAGCCCTCCTCGACGTCGGGCCCGAGGACTGCGGCGTTCAAGCTATCGGCCTCGACGTTGATGTGCGTGCCGCTCCTGAGGACGCTCTTGCCCTCGCGCAGCTTCGCCGCCGTGATGCTCGATCCGGTGAAGGCGATGACGTCCTGCCCGCCGAGGCGCTCGAGCAAGTCGCCCGAGCTGCCGCAGATGAAGGAGAGCGCCCCCTCGGGAAGGAGGTTGCCCTCGACGAAGAGCTCCATCATGCGATGCGCGACGTGCGCGGTGCTCGTGCCCGGCTTCGTGATCACCGGCATGCCCGCGAGGAGCGCAGTGGCCGCCTTCTCGGCGAGGCCCCACGCGGGGAAGTTGAACGCGTTGACGTGCACGGCGACGCCCTCGCGCGGCGTGTACACGTGCTGGCCGAAAAGGCGCGCGCCGCGACCGATCTGGATCGCGTCGCCGTCCAGGATTACGTGCGTCTCGCCGAGCTCGGCGGCGATGTCCGCGTAGGCCGCGAGCGTTCCGGAGGCACCGTCGACGTCGAATTTCGCGTCACCGCGCGTATTGCCGCCGTTGGCCTGCGCCAGCGAAAGGAGCTCGTCACGCTTGGCGTGGATCGCGCGCGACATCGCGCGGAGCATCTCGCCGCGCTGCACGAACGTCATCGCGCGGAGGGCGGGACCGCCCTTGTCGCGTGCGTAGGAGAGCGCGGCGCCGAAGTCGAGGCCTTCAGTGGAGGTCGTTGCGACGACCTCCTCGGTCGCGGGATTGACGAGCTCGACAGCCTTGCCCTTGACCCACTTGCGCCACTCTCCACAGACGTAGCTTCCGAGCTCGATCATGGCGGACGAGATATCACCCGCGCCGGCCGAATACCAACCGGAGCTAGACTGCCAGTGGCCATGAGGTTCGAAGGAGACGCCCCTATCGCGAAGCGCGGCATCGCGTGGCCTCTGCTCATCGTCGCGGCGTGCCTCTTCGGGAGCATGGGGGTGTCGTCGGGCTGGCACCTCCGCCTCGTTCCCACGATCTTCGTGGGCGGCGTGGCCCTCTATGCGCTGCTCGGCGCGGCGCGGTCGCCCAAGAAGCCGGGGAAGGCTCTGCACCGAGTGACCGCCGACGCCCGAGGCCTGTCGATCGACGGCACGATCTACATGGACCGTGCGTCGATCGAGAACGCCTACTGCGACGAGCGCCCTGGCGACGACGGCCGCTACGCCGTCCACATCGAGGGTCGATTCCTCCGGCGTGCGTGCGCGATCCACGTCGACTCGGCGGAGGAGGCCGGCGCAATCCTCGCTGCGCTGCTACGCGACCCGTCCTCGAGCGCCGCGCACTTCCGCGCGCTTCCCCCGTGGGCGAAGCACATCCGGTGGCTCGCAATCGTCCTGACGGCGTCGCCCTGGGTGCTCATCAACGTGCTCCGGATGATCCCGGCGTGGGGCATCGCCATTC
>JAYSXP010000023.1:0-7345 GCA_043717125.1 Polyangiaceae bacterium
TGAAGCATTCCTCCTACGCAGGCTCGCGCGGCGACGGCATGTTCGAGCAGTGGATCCGCCGCGCGCTCGACGAGGGCGACCCCGTGCTCGCGGGCGTGAAGATCTTGCCGACGATTCACCCCGAGTGGGGGCTCGATCACTTCGTGCTGGTCGTCGGGTACGGCGACAGGGGCTTGCTCGTGAACACGACGTGGGGCCACCGGCTGTGGGTGGCCGACACCACCGCGCCGGGGCTCTCCTTCAAGAACGCGTTCTATGCGATCAGGCTCGGCGGCGTCTCCGTCGCCGGACTCGCGCGCGCCGCGCGACTGTCGTTGCTCGCCGCGCGAGAGGGCGAGGCCAACGTTGAGGTGCGCGTCACGTGTACCGGTCTGCAGCCTGGCAGCGCCGTTCGAATCGAGCTCCGTCGCGCGCGGCTCGACGAGGCGCCGGCGTGGTCCCAGGAGGTCACGGCAACAGGGGACCGAGTCACGAAGGAGGTCACGGTCGACGCCGACCGCGTGGCGCGCTTCCAGTGCGTCTCGCTACCGTAGCTGCGCGTCGCGTGTGAAGACGAGCCGTCGCGCGAACGTCGAAGCGAGGACACCTGCGACCGCCGCTACCGCGACGAGCTGGTACATCACGACGAGCTGATAGCGTACGGCTTGCTCGGGCGCCGTTCCGCTCAGAATCTGCCCTGTCATCATGCCGGGAAGCGAGACGAGGCCGACCGTCGCGAGGCCGTTGATCGTCGGGATCAGCGCGGCGCGCAGCGCGGCCTTCACGTACGGCGCGAAGGCCTGCTCCGGTGTGGCGCCGAGCGCGAGGTACTGCTCGAGCGTCGCCGCCTCGGCGCGCGACGACGCGAAGAGGCGCTCGAAGACCTGTGCGACGACGTTCATGGCCGAAGAGAGCATCATCCCGCCGATCGGGATCACGTAGCGGGCCTCGAACCATGGGCGCGGAGGCATCACGAAGACGAAGACGGGCACGAGCGCCACGAATGCCCCGACACCGATCGCCGCGAGGGCATACGGGAAGAGAACGCGCGACGGCGGCCCGTGCTTGGCGCGACGCGAGCTCGTCCAGGCTGCGACGACCCACATGACCGTGAGCACGGCGAAGACGGCGACCGGGTGCTCGGCCGCGAACAGCAGGCGCAGCGCGTAGCCGATCGCGATCAGCTGCACAGCGGCGCGGATCGCCCCGAGGCCAAGGTCCTTCTCGAGCGCGAGGCGCGACAAGCGGGAGAGCAGAACGGCCACGCCAACGAGCAGCACCGCGATCGCTAGGCGCCAGAGCGGGATCTCGACGTAGGTCATGGCGATACCTCGGCCATGCTCAGCACGCCGGCCGCCATCCGGTAGCGCGTACCGCCGAGCCGCGCGGCGTGCTCCACCGAGTGCGTGACGGCGAGGACGGCCGTTCCGCTCTCCGCGAGGGTGAGCACGAGATCGAGGACGACGTTCGCGGCTGCGGGGTCGAGGGCCGCTGTCGGCTCGTCGAGCAAGAGCACGCGAGGCTCGTTCGCGAGCGCGCGCGCGAGGGCGACGCGGAGTCGCTCGCCGCCGGAGAGCTCGGAGGCCTCGCGTTCGAGGAGGGCGGCATCGAGCCCCACGCGCGCGATGAGCGCGATGACCTCGGCGCGTCCGAGAACGGCGCCGCGGAAGCGTGGTCCGGCGCGCAGGTTCTCGGCGACGTCACCCTCGAACATGGCCGGGAGCTGAGGCACGTAGGCGACCCGCCGGCGGAACTCGGTGATGCCTAGCTCGTGCACCTCGCGGCCCTCGAACAAAACCGTTCCCTGGGACATCGGGATCAGCGTGGCGACCGCGCGCAGCAACGTGGACTTGCCGGAGCCCGAGGCGCCCTGGATCGTCAGGATCGAGGCGGGAGCGACACTGACGCTTGCGCGGTCGACGATGCGGACGCCGTCCCGGAGAACGGTGACGTCACGAGCAGCGAGAAGCGCGAGGGCCAATGGAGATGAGGTACCACACGGCGGTGAACGAGTCGCCTGCGGGCGCGACCCGTGCGACTCTCCGCGCATGAAGTGCGTCGCGGTGCTGCTGCTGGCGTTCGCGACGCCGCTCGCGGTGGCCGCGTGTGCAGACGCCTCTCTCCGCTCGGCGGGCGGGCCGGGGAGCATCGTGGTGCCGCCGCAGCCGCCGCAGCCCGTGGCATCGCCTTCGGTCGCGCCGTCCGCCGCGACCCCGCCGGCACACGTTCGTACTGCGGCTATGCCGATGCCGAGACATGGAAGGCGTCCGAGCGGCGTTGCACCGCGAGCGGCGGTCACCCATGACGCTCGGTACGGAAGCGACGAGCGAGGCGCTCCACCAGGCGCCTCGCTGGTAGCGAAAGCTCTGTGCCTCCACGCTTAGAGAACGCTCGACGTGGAGAGATTGTTGACGCTCGGCGTGTCGCCGCGACTACCCTCCTTTACCGTTGCTCCTCTTCAAGAAAGCGTTCTTCGACGGGCTCGTGACCGGGGCGATCACGCTCACGTTCAGGCGCTGGCAGAAGGCGCACGTGAAGCCTGGTGGGCGGTATCGCTGCCACCCGATCGGCGTGCTCGAGGTCGAGGCCGTCCAGGTCGTCGCCGCGCGCAGCATCACCGCACGAGACGCTGCGGCGGCCGGCTTTCTCTCGCTCGATGCGCTCGTCGTTTACCTCACCGAGCTCGGGCCTCTCGACGACGACAGCCCCATCTACCGTGTGACGCTCCACCACGGAGGCGACGGCGACCGCGTCGCCGGCGCGCTCGACGAGGAGCTCTCCGGCGACGACGTCGCGACGCTCCGAGAGAAGCTCGCGCGGATGGATCGCGACGAGGCCTGGACGAAGAAGACGCTCGCCCTCATCGAGCGGACGCCGCGCGTCGCCGCCTCGAAGCTCGCCGCCAGGCTCGGGCGCGAGACCGCGCCGTTCAAGGCCGATGTCGTCAAGCTGAAGAAGCTCGGGCTCACGCAGAGCTTCGAGGTCGGCTACGAAATCTCGCCCCGCGGGCGCGCGTTTCTCGCCTCGCCGAAGGCGAAGGCGCCGAAGGCGAAGGGTCGCCGATGACCGCTCCCCGCAGCGTCGGTCTCGACTTCGGCACGACCAACAGCGCCATCGGCGTGGCAGACGGCGACAAAGTCCAGCTCGCGCGTTTCAGCCACACCGGGGGGCTCACCGATACGTTCCGCTCGGTCCTGTATTTTCATCCCGACGCCCGCGACAAGAGCGGTCGCTACGAGTCGATCGCCGGGCCGCGCGCGCTCGATCGTTACCTCGAGGCCGAAGGGAAGGGGCGGCTCCTCCAGTCGCTCAAGTCGTACGTCGCCGACCGCAGCTTCCAGGCGACGAGCATCTTCACGCGCACCCACACCATCGTCGAGCTCCTCGCGCTCCTCCTCGCGGATCTCCGCGCGCGGGCCGAGGAGGAGCTAGGGCCACTCGGCTCGCGCATCGTGGTCGGGCGCCCGGTCAACTTCGCCCACGCGAACAGCCCTGAGGACGAGGCGCTCGCCACGGGCCGCTTGCGCGAGGCGCTCGCGAGGGTGGGCTGGACCGACATCGTCTTCGAGTTCGAGCCCGTCGCCGCCGCGTACTATTACGAGACGCAGCTCGAGAAGGACCAGCGCGTTCTCGTCGCAGACTTCGGCGGTGGCACGAGCGATTTTTCGCTCATCGAGGTCGGCCCGTCCCATCGCAAGAGCAAGACACGCACGATCCTCGGGAGCGACGGCGTCGGCCTCGCCGGTGACGCGCTCGACGCGAAGATCCTCCACAACGTCGTCGCGCCGATGCTCGGTCTCGGCTCGACCTACAAGGCGATGTTCGGGCGCGACCTCGAGGTCCCCGTGTGGATCTACGCCAAGCTCCGGCGCTGGCACCACCTGTCGTTCCTGAAGACGAAGAAGAACATCGAGCTCCTCGAGGAGATCTCCTCGCAGTCGGACGCGCCGACGTCCTCGAAGATCGACGCGCTCCTCCACATCCTCGAGTACGACCTCGGCTATCACCTCTATCGCGCCGTCGAGCGCGTGAAGGTCGCGCTGAGCGGCGCCGACGCCGCGCGCTTTTCCTTCGTCGACCATCCGCTCGAGATCGAGGCCGACATCACGCGCGCGCAGTTCGAGGGGTGGATCTCGGAGGAGACCGCCGCGATGGAGGAGTGTGTCGATCGGCTCCTCGCGACGACCGGCGTAGCGGCGAAGGACGTCGACCAGGTCTTCATGACGGGCGGCACGTCGTTCGTACCGGCGGTTCGGCGGATCTTCGACGACCGCTTCGGCGCGGCCAAGATCCGCGCGGGCGGCGAGATGATCTCGGTCGCGACGGGGCTCGCGCTCCGCTCGCGCGACCCGTGAGGGACGAACGCGGCTACGCGTCGGAGGGCGTCTGCGTCTGTGATTGCGATTGCGATTGCGCGACCGGGGCGGGCGTAGGCGTAGGCGTAGTCGCGACGCGGTGCTCCTCCGCCGCGATCTCGCCCTCCGTCGGCTTCATCGCGAAGAACGTCGCGTAGACGGCGTCCCCCACGCGGTTCATGCGCTGCTGCAAATCGTCGATGTGCTGATGCAAGCCGTTGGCGAGCATCACCGACGTCTCCGCGTACGCGAGATCCGCCACGACGCGACCCATCTCGCGCTCGACCGGGTTCGTCCACGTCCCGATCGGCGTGCCCGTGATCTCGTGGAGCGAGATCTCGCCCTCGCCGACGCAGAACCGGACCGAGCGCGGAAAGCGACGGCTCAGCATCAGGAACTCGACGACCTTCGCCGGGGTGATGCCGCCGTGCCGCTTGCGGTACATCTCGAAGGCGCTCGCCGACCGGAGCACGGCGGCCCACTGCACCTCGTCGACCGCGCCTCCGACGTCGCCGATGGCCGGCAGGAGCAGGTAGTACTTCACGTCGAGGATGCGCGACGTCTTGTCGGCCCGCTCCAGCAACCGCGCGAGGCGCCCGAAGTGCCAGCCCTCGTTGTGGCTCATCGTGAGGTCCGTCACGCCGACGAACAGCTGCGAGGCCTGCTTCACCGCCGTGAAGAAATCGTGAGGCGCGGCGAGCGGCGTCTTGGAGCTCGCGGCATCCATCACCATCAGGTACGCGCGATTGACCTGCTCCCACATCTCCGACGAGATGATCTCGCGCACGCTCCGCGCGTTCTCGCGCGCCTTGGCGAGGCACGAGATGATCGAGTTCGGCGCTTCGAGGTCGAACGTCAGGAACGACAGGACGTTGTCGCGTGAGGCTTCGCCGTAGCGCTTCGCGAAGATCTCGTTGTCACCGGTCGTCGCGACGAGCGGCGCCCACTGCGGTGGCGAGTCCGGAAAATCGAGGGCGAGGTTTAGGTTCACGTCGACGAAGCGCGCGACGTTCTCGGCGCGCTCGACGTACCGGCTCATCCAGTAGATGGCGTTGGCGACCCGGCTCAGCATGCGGCCTCGTCGGCGAGCACCCACGTGTCCTTGCTGCCGCCGCCCTGGGACGAGTTCACGATGGAGGACCCCGGTGTGAGCGCGACACGCGTGAGCCCGCCGGGCAGCACGTAGATGTCGTCGCTGTAGAGCACGTAGGGTCGGAGATCGACGTGACGACCCTCGATCGCGTCGTCGACGATGGTGGGGACGCGCGACAGGCCGAGCATCGGCTGCGCGATGTACTCGCGCGGGCGCGCGATCACGCGCGTCCGGAAATCGTCGAGCTCCGCCTGCGAAGCCTCGGGCCCGATGAGCAGGCCGTAGCCGCCGGACTCGTTCGCGGGCTTCACCACTAGCTTTGCCAGGTTCTCGAGCACGTAGGCCCGATCCCTGTCGTTCCCGCACAGGTAGGTCGGGACGTTCGGCAAGATGGGCTTTTCGCCGAGGTAGTACTCGATCATCTGCGGAACGAACGTGTAGATGACCTTGTCATCGGCCACCCCGGTGCCGGGCGCGTTCGCGAGGGCGACCTTACCGTTGCGGTACACGTCGAGCAGCCCGCGGACGCCGAGCATCGAGTCGGCACGGAGCTCGTCCGGGTCGAGGAACGTGTCGTCGATCCGGCGGTAGATCACGTCGACGCGCGTGAAGCCGCTCGTCGTGCGCATGTGGACGCGGCCTTCCATCACGACCAGATCGCGGCCTTCGACGAGCTCGACGCCCATCTGCTGCGCGAGAAACGAGTGCTCGAAGTACGCCGAGTTGTAGACCCCGGGCGTGAGCACGACGACGGTCGGGGAGGGCGCGGCGCTCAGGTGCTGGAGCGTCTCGAGCAGCTTGCCGGCGTAGTTGTCGACCGGCCGCACGCGCAGCTGCTCGAAGACCTGCGGGAAGGTCCGCTTCATCACCTGGCGGTTCTCGAGGACGTAGGAGACGCCCGAGGGGCAGCGCAGGTTGTCCTCGAGGACGTAGACCTGGCCGTCACGGTCGCGCACGAGGTCGGTGCCGACGATGTGGCACCAGATGCCCTTCGGCGGCTTCATCCCGACGCATGCGGGGAGGAAGCTCGTCGCGCTCTCGACGATGGCCGCCGGCACGACGCCCTGCGCGAGGATCTTGCGGGCGCCGTAGACGTCGTCGATGAAGGCGTTGAGCGCGCGCACGCGCTGCACGAGCCCTCGCTCGATGGTCCGCCACTCTCCCGCCGAGACGACGCGCGGCAGGATGTCGAACGGCATGATCTTCTCGACGCCGGCGTTGCTGCCGTAGACGTTGAACGTGATGCCACGCGTGAGCAGTGCGCGCTCGGCGGCGCCCTGGCGCTCGCGGAGCTCCTTGTGGGTCATCGAGGCGAGCCGTTGCACCAGGAGCGCGGTATGGCCCCGCGCCTCGCCCGCCGGGTCGAACGTCTCGTCGTAGAAGTCGCCTGTCTCGTAGGAACCGAAGGGCACGGGCTCTGATCTTTCGCCGGCTATGGTTTCGGGCCTGTTTCGGGCGGCGTCAACGCTGAACGATTATCGCCTGCGCGGCGGGATCGTCTCGTGCACGAAGCGCAGCTTCTCGATCGAGGGGCCCGCGAGTGAGAGCGGGTAGGCGTCGCCGTTCCCGAGGCCACGATTGAGGTTGTTCAGCACGTACGTGATGGCGGCCCAGCTTTCCAGCATCCGTTCGAACGAAACGACGCGCTCGGTCGGGTCGGGGACTTTCTCGAGCGTGGGCTCGTCGGCGCGGACCGGCGTGAGCGAGATCCCGCACGCGGCGGCTGTCTCCAGCGTGTCGGTCATGTGCAGGTAGTGGGCCCAGGTCTCGGCCCAGTCCTCCCACGGGTGCATCGTCGCATACGCGCTGACGTAGCGATCCTGCCACCCGGTGGGCGCGCCCTGGTAGTGGCGATGAAGCGCCGCGTCGTAGCTCGCGCGCTCGTCGCCGAAGAGCGCGCGGAACGCGTCGAGGCGCG
>JAYSXP010000221.1:0-1755 GCA_043717125.1 Polyangiaceae bacterium
GATTTTAGATCGTTATAGCGCGGAACATCTGAGCAATCCAACCAGAGGGTGTCTACGGCGAAAGCGGTATAATCCTGACCGGTAGGGTAGACCTTGCCCAGGTCTGGGGCAACTTCAAGATTACCTAGTTGCCCCAGCCGACCGGAAACATGGGAAAGAATTTCGCCTGAATTGAGAATTCTTTTTCCGGCACTATCCGGGTCCTTTTTATTGGCTGCCGGAGGAGAAAGAGGAGTCAGGATTGACTTGGTAGCTTGAGCAGGTGCGCCCTGACCGGTATGTACCGTTAAATTGCCGCGTAGTTTTATTACCAGGTCGTAAATAGCCTGTCCATTTAGAGCGCCTTTTTCCTTGAGTTGCTTCAAAAGACCTTTGATTTGTTTAAGGTCCATACCATCCTGCAAGGCCTTGAGCAGATTAATGACCTGGCTTCCGGTTATCCCCTGTAGAGGGTCCAGCATTTCCTTTATTTCCGCCGCACTTAACTCCTTTATCCACCGGTCAACCAGGCCACGTAACTCTCCTATCGTAAAGTTAAAGGCTTTGTATGGCTGAATATCGTAAAGTTCCCAGACAGTTTGGACCACGCTAAGATCGGCTTTTTTCTTTAAAGCAGCCAGTATCAGCGCCTGCCGCGAAGCAACTTCAAGTTGGTTTTCAATAGCAGGAGAAACAGGCAGTTTACTCATAGCGGTACGGTTAAGGAATGACCAAAGCATTTCTGCTAATGCCTCAGTGTATTTTTGGCCGTTGGGCATTATTTTAGTGTAATCTGGGGTAGCTTCTTTATTTTTGGGTGAGTTAGTATCCACTAAATTTTTAATCTGTTTACCGTTCAGCACCTGTGTACCGCTCTCCCCGGTCGGGCTGACCGTGAGATTTGAGCGGGCATTGGCGGGAGCGTCAGGTTCGTCACTCGGTTCGATCAGGTTGCCGCGCATATTTCGAACCATCGTTTGAATAGCCTTGCCGCCTTTACCCTGTTTCTTTAGTTTGTTTAACAGTTCCGTCAATTCTTGCGGACTCAGTCCATCGGCCAGAAGTGGCTTGATCAGGTCAATAACCTCCTGGTTAACCAGACCAGGCATCAGTGGTTTTAGAGTTGACCGGAGCATTTCGACATTGAGGGCCGGTAAGCTCTCCATTAATAAGACCCCTTCTGAAGAAGTCAGGGTATTGTGTTCATTAAATAAGGAAGTGAGTTGCTCGATACTATTCTTTATCGAGGAGGCAGTAATCATTTTTTTGATTTCCGCGACTTTACCTCGGTCTGCGGTGGATGACACCAGGGCTGTAAGCTCGGGGATGGTACCTTTTTCCCCGGTAGCTTTCACCAGGCTAATTATTTCACTTAATTTTTCTCCGGCCTTGGACGCTTTAAGAAGCAGGCCTAACTCTTTCAGGGTTCCCTGGCTTCCGGTCTCCTTGAAAAGGTCGACCATCTGAAGTAGAGTACCCTTATCTCCAACGATCTTGACCAGGTCAGTTAATTCGCTTACGGGACCGGTCAGGGAGGCGCCTTTCACCAGGGCCACTATATCCGCCAGGCTACCATTTTTGCCTGCCTCTTTCACCAGTGCGGCATTTTCCTCAAGAGTGCCATTACCGCCAACGGCTTCAATCAGGCTCTTTATCGCCTCAAGAGTGCCAGTATCTCCCACGGTTTTGATCAGAGTTCCCAATCCGGTCAGGGTATCATTTTCTCTCATGGCTTTCACCAGAGTTTCTAATTCAGGTAGGGTGGCGGTTTTATTC
>JAYSXP010000222.1:0-15320 GCA_043717125.1 Polyangiaceae bacterium
CTCCCCTTCTTGTCGAAGCCGAGGTTGAACACGAGCACCTTGTTCCACGAGTACGTCGAGGCATCGTGAGGCACTCGGGCCAGCTCGAGCAGACGATTGAACGGCGCAGACGAGACGAAGCGCTCGAACTGGATTTCCCCCTTCGTCGTGGTAGCGACCTTGCGCTCCAGATCGATGGCCACCACGGCCTCGCCGAGCCGGATCGCGTCGGGCCGCACGGCGCTCGCGAGCGCGTTCACGTATTCTATAACGCCGCCCGCCGGATACGTGAACGTCGCGTTGTAGCTCGCGTTGTTCGCGACCTTCATGTTCCGGATGATGTCGGTGAGGTCCGCATGCGGGAAGAACCGCCCCATCGCGTCGCTGTCCAGCGTGCCGAGATCGGTCGCGTAGAGCTTCTCGTTGTACGGGATGAGGAATTTTTCGGCGATCGACTTGCCGAACCGCGCGTAGAGCATTGCCTTGAAGTCGGCCGCCGCGGCGGCGGGAGCGTCGCCCTTCTCCATGTGCGCGAAATAGAGGTCGTAGAGGCAGTCGATGAACTCAGCCTGAGGCAGCTGGTGAATGTTCTTCTGGAATGGAAAATCGATCGAGTGGCCATTGAACTCGACGAACGACTTCTTCACGATCTTTCGAACGTCCTGGCCCTGCATGCGCGCGCGGAGCCACGCCTCTATCTCGGGGTGCTTGAAGTGGAAGAAGTGGCCCGAGTAATCCCAGACGAACCCCTCCTTCTTCACTGTCTTGCAATAGCCGCCGATCTCGCGGTCGGCCTCGAGCACGCGGTAGTCGTCGTCGCCGCGTTCGGAGAGCGCGGCAGCGGTCGCAAGCCCTGTAATCCCAGCGCCGATGACGAGCGTGCGTACCTTGTCCATCGCCGCGAACACTACCAGCTTCAGGCCTTGGCGTTCAGGAGCACGTCCAGCCGGGAGCGGAGCGATGCCGTGCTCCGCGCCCTTCGCTCTGCGACGCGCGCGCTGTCCCCGCCGATGGCGAGGAGCGAGCTTGCCGCGACGACGACGAGATCCTCGGCCTCGGCGCTCGCGACCGCGGGCGCCGCGAGCACGAACGCGCAGAGGGATCGCGCATGCGGAATGGCCTCGGGCGTCGCGGAGGCCGTGAGCTGGAGCGCCGCGAGACGAACCGCGTGCCGCGTCGGCCCACTCTCCTTGACGAGCGGTATGATCTGCTCGAGCACGTCGACGCCCGAGGACTTGAATGAGGCGACACCGGCGATGGCCGCGAGCGCGACGTTCTCGTCCGTGTGCGTGAGCAGGCCGACGAGGACAGGCCGGGCGCGACGTGCCGCGACCCTCGGCAGCGCAAGCGTCGCGGTGGCGGCCAGGCCCGGGGAATCACTTTGCGTGTACCGCGTGACGATCTCGCTCGTCGCTTCGTCGTAGAAGTTCGGCAACGCCTCGAGCAGGTTCTGCACGATGCCCGGCGCCCCCTCGATGTGGAGGCGTGTTTCGAGTCGCTCCAGGCCGACTCGGATCACCGGGAGACCCGCGGGGCCGATTCGATGGAGGAGCGTGACGAAGCGCGAGCGCGCCTCGAAACCGCCATTGCGAAGCCGGGCCGCGTAGAGCGCATAAGCGCCGGCCTTTTCGGCACGGAGGATCAGGTCACTCGCGAGGCCGTCCTTGTCCTCTACGCCCTCGAGCGCCTTGTCGGCGAGCGGTGCGAGGAGAACGGGATCGCCGAAGAGCGCGAGGAGCGGCTTCACCGCGCTCGCGCGGCTTCCGCGGCCCGAGATCGGCGGCTCCGAGGCGATCGCATCGAGCAGGCTGCGCAGGCGAGAGAGGACGGCCGGCTGCCCCTCCTGCAAGAGCAATCGCGTCTTCGGCTCGAGGGTCGAGACGAGCTTTGCGAGCTTGTCGGCGGCCTTGGCCTCGTGAAGCAGGCGCAGCATGGGTGCGATCGGCGCGGCGGCATCGCCCGGCGCGAGGGAGCCGTCATAAGGGCGCAGCGGCGCCATCGCATGGGCGGCCATCGAGAGCGAGCGAGCAAGTGGCGGGGACGACGGATGCACCGACCCGGGACGTGGCGGCCCAGGTCGATTCGACGGAGACCGCATCGACGGCGAGCGCATTGCGGGTGGCGGCATCGACGGCGGCATCTTCGACGGCATCATCGAGGCGAGATAGCCGGGACCCGGCTCGAGCCAGTCCGGGAGCGAATCGTGCGAGCGCGGGGCACGAGGCGCCGTCGAGCCCGCGACGACCGCGCGCTCCTCGAGGGCGCGGAGCTCCGAGCGGAGCTCGCGCGCGCTCTCGTAGCGATCGTACTTGTGCTTCGCGAGCGCCTTGAAGACGATCTCGTCGACCCGAGCATCGAGCTGCGGGACGATGCTCGACGGACGGTCGATATCCATCGCGTGCTGTCGCGTCCTGATCTCCTCGACGGTCCCCGAGATCGGCACCTCGCCGGTGAGCAGCTCGTAGAGGACGACGCCGCACGCGTAGACGTCGCTCTGCTCGTCGGGCTCTTCACCGGCGAACTGTTCGGGCGACATGTAATCCGGCGTACCGGCCGTCACCGTCACGCCCGATTTCACCGCGACGCGGTGGGCGATCCCGAAATCGCAGACCTTCACGAGCTCGATCTCACGACCGTCGTTGTCGAGGCCCTTCACGAGCATGAGGTTCTCGGGCTTGATGTCACGATGGACGATCTGGCGCGCATGCGCGTGCGTCAGGCCCGAGCAGACCTGGATCATGATCGACGTGGCGCGTTCGAGCCCCAGCGGCTCGCCGCGCGCGAGGATCTCTCGCGCGCTCGTCCCGTCGAGGTACTCCATGGCGAGATAGAGCAGGCCGTCCCTCTCCTGTCCGAAGTCGAGCACGCGCGTGAGGTTCGGGTGGTCGAGCCTGCTCGCGGAGAGCGCCTCGGCATGGAACCTAGCCACGAAGTCCGGATCGCTCTGCGACGAGCCACTGAGGATCTTCACGGCGACGTCCATGTGGAGGTCGCGGTGCCGCGCGCGGTACACGGTCCCCGCCCCGCCTTCGCCCACTCGCGTCTCGATGAGCAGCTTACCGCCGGCGACCGCACGCCCGATGAGAGGGTCGACCGCGGCGCGCGGGAGCCCCAGACGAAGCGGATATCCAGTGGGCGTGAGCGGCCCCACCGGTCGTGCGAGGAGGAGAAGCGGCTCGGCGTGACCCGCCGTGCGGACCTCGAGGGTATGGAGATCCTCGTCGTTCGGAGGCGATGCCAGCGGAACGCGGACGGTATGTCCTTCGCGGGCCGCCTCGGCCAGAAAGTCACGCGCGACGGCGTCGAGCTCGACGACGAGGCGCGGTAACCGACCGAGAGGAGTGTCGCCCATACTCAGGACACAGCGTCGCACCCGACAGCCGCCCTAGCAAACTAGGCAGACATATCCGCGCTTCGGTCGGGCGTGCCTTCGGCGCGGAGTGCCGTTTGCCAAGGCGAATCACGCCGGACGGTCACATCACGGGAAGGCTCGCGAAGCGAGGGGAGGAGCCCCTCCTACTTGCTGGGCGTGATGTTGCGCTTGGCCAGGAGGTCGGCGAGGGTGCCAAACTTGGCTTCGCGCTTCACCTGCGCGCGGTACGTCTGGTACGCGTTGCGCTCGGTCTCTTCGGCGAGGGCCTTGATCGAGAGCTTGATCTCGCCGCGGCGAGGATCCATCTCGATGATCTTCACTTCGAGCTCCTTGCCGACCGGAAAGAGCTTGCGCAGCTCGGTACCGCGCGGAGTTCCCGTCGCCATGGCGCTGATGAAGCCGCGGGCATTGCGCCCCGTGGCGCCAAGGAGGCGGACGACGAGGCCGCCCGCTTCCGTGGCGACGACGACGACCTTGACCATCTTGCCGGGGCCGATCTTCTGCGGCTCCTCGTTCGCGGCCTCTCCCGTCGGAGCGGGATGAAGCGCGATGCGGTGCTGATGCGAGTCGACGCTGGCGACGACGACCTGGAGCTCCTCGCCGACCTTGACGACCTCCTCGGGATGTTCGATCCGCTTGATCGACAGATCGGCCGAGTGGATGAGGCCGTCGATGCCGTTCTCGAGCTCCACGAAGGCGCCGAACGGCTGGAGCCGAACGACCTTGCCCGTGTGCCTTGTGCCCTGCGCGTACTTCTTCGCGACCTGGCTCCACGGATCCTCGATGGCCGACTTGCGGGAGAGCCAGAGCTTGCCCTTCTCGTCGACGCGGAGGATCTTCACCTTCACGGTCTCGCCGAGTTTGAAGATGTCCTTCGGGCCGTCCGCGCGGTTGTGGCTCATCTCGCTCAGCGGGACGAGGCCCTCGACACCGCCGACGTCGATGAAGGCGCCGAACGGGACGATGGTGCGAACCACGCCGTCGACGACGTCGCCGAACTTGATGTTCTTGAGCGCTTCCTCGCGCTTCTCCTTGTACTCGGACTCGAGCAGCGCGCGCCGCGAGAGGACGACGTCACGGCCGCGCTTTGCGTACTGCGTGACGGCGAACGCGAGGCGCTTGCCGACGAGGTGCGAGAGATCGGAGCCGGGACGAAGGTCGACGTGCGACGCAGGAGCGAACCCGCGCAGACCGTCGACGTCGACCTCGACGCCACCCTTGATCGTGCCGGTCACGAGGCCGAACACGAGCGCGCCGGTGCGCGACGCCTCGGCGACCATCGGCTTCGCCTTCGACACGCGCTTCGGATGATGCGTGAGGACGACGAGACCGCCGCGGCCTCCATCGTTGTGAACGAGCCCGACGAACGGAGCGCCCGGCTCGAGGATGACGCGTGGGAGCTGCGGGCCCTTCGGCTCTTCAGCGGCCTCGGCTGCCGTTTCGGGGGCCTCTGCCGTCGTCGTCGCTTGCGCGGCGGGAGCGGCGTCGGCGGCACTGGCCTGCCCGGGAGAGATCTCGGTCGGGGGTGCCGTGATTTCCGCCTCGTCGGTGGACGCGGCAGCGCCTTCCACCGGAACCGCAGGCGTCTCGCCAGCGGCGGCAGCAGCCTTCTCGGCAGCCTCGGCGGCGGCGTGAGCGGCCTCCTCGGGATCCGCTTGCGCGGCCTTGCGGTCGGCCTTGTGCGCGCGGTTGTACTCCTCGGCTTCTTCCTCGGTGATGAGGAGCTCGCGGAGATCGAAGATTGCTTTGGCCTTGCCCGAGAGATCCGCGAAGAGCGCGTCCTCCGTGACCTCGATGACCTTGCCGAAGACGACATCGCCGACGTTGAACGCAGGGCGCTCGCGCTCGGGACGATCCTTCTTGCCTTGTCCGCCGTGCTTCTCGTGCTTCTCGTGCTGGAGGCGCGGTGGACGCGGCGGCCCCATCGGATGGAGATCACCCGGGACGGCGCCTTCCGCGGTCACGCCTTCGGCGACTTCGACGCCTGCACCGGCCTCACCGGGCTTCTTCTTCCGACGACGACGCCGCTTGCGCTTCCCCGGCGCGACGGGCGTGCCGTCCGCCGCCACGGCGCCCTCGGCCGAAGCGCCTTCGCCTTCGGCTCCCTCCTCACCTTCGTCACCGTCATCGGCGCTCGACTCGGCGTCGGATGGGGTGGCCTCGGCGGACGCAGCAACGAACGTCCGCGAGGTCTCGTTCGTGTTTTCGGGAGTGGGTGAAGAAGAAGAAGAAGCATTCGCGTCGCTCGCGCTGTCTTCGCCGCTCTTCGGAAAAGTGACTACGGGCATGGCGGCGCCGGACGAATCCGACTTCGGGGCGGTGGGGTCGTTTTGGCTCATGGCGGCTCGAAAGGGCCGGCAAGATAGCCGTGGATTGAAGTGTGCGCCACCCCCAACCGGGTTTTCCTCAGGCGTCAGCCGCTCGTGGCCGGCGCGGGGCGCGGGATCGCGGCCGTCTCCGGGGCCTTCGTGACCGGCATTCGTGCCGGCGCCATCCCCTTCGGAGCGATGACGTCGAAGCCGAGGCCGTGAGCCGCGAGACGGTTCTGGTAGTAAAAGAGGAGGCGCGTATCCCGGAGCACGAGCTCATTGCCGCGCGGCGCGAGCACTTCCTGCGTGTGATATCCGGCAAATGCGCGGAGCGCGTCGGCGACGATCGCGTCGCCGCGCTTGCCCTTCAGGTTCGGCGCGAGGGCGATCTCGCCCTGCTCTTCGAGCACGCTCACGCGGGCCAGCATCACGTCGACGTCCTCGGCAAGCTCGGCCCTCGGCACGGCGACGTCGTCACGGTGGCGGAGCACGGCGAACAGATCCGCCTTCCCTACCGCCCGACGGAGGCGTTCGAAGGCGCAAGCCGCGACGATGTGCGTCCCCATGACGACCGTATCGCGCTTGAACGAGTCGACGATGCGCTCGCCGAGCTCGCGCGTGTACTCCGCGTCGCGAGCCGCATCCATCGCAGGCTTTCCGTCACGACCGACGACGTACTTCGTGGCGTCGACGATACGCCCGCGGTTGTCGTGGCTGCGCCCCTCGTCATCGACGTAGTTGCCGAAGCAGTCGAGCGGCCGCGAGAAGCGGATCACGCATGCGCCATCGAGACCGAGGAGCTTGTTCATGAAGGAGGCCACGCGCGAAACGCGCGTCGACTCGTCATCCTCGATGATGTAGCGGGCCTTGCCTTCCTCCTGGAGAAAGTCGTCGATGAGCGTCTCCGCCTCGAGCGTGAGGAGATAGTTGATCGTCGCCGGCACGAAGAAGACGGGCTGCGTGCGCCCCTTGACCGTGGTGCGCACGAACGCCTCGATGCCCGTTCCTGCCAGGCCGAGCTTGAGCTTCCGCTCGACGCCGCCCGAACGTGAGCGCGAGCCACCCGGGAAGAAGAGCGAGTGGTAGCCCTTCTCGAGCATGACGGTCGAGTAGGTCTTCAGCACGTCCTTGTAGAGGGAGTGGCGCAGCCGGCGGTCGACGCGGTATGCGCCGAGGTTGTGCATGAAGTAGCTGAGCACCGGGTTCGTGAAGAGGTTCTTGCCGGCGCCGTAGACGGCGGGCGGCAGACCGGCGCGCTCGATCGCGAAGCCGAACACGACCGAATCGAGGTTCGACAGGTGCGTCGGCGTGAAGATGATCGTGCCGATCTCGCTGAGCTTGCGAATGTGCTCGCGCGGCCCCTGCACGAGAATGCGCCCGTCGAGCGCCGTGAGATCGAACGACTGACCGATGTGCCGGAGTGTGGACCTCGGCGACATGAGCGCGCCGAGCAGCGGCGCCATCGCCTTCGAAGCGAACTTGTAGACGCGACCGTCGAAGTTGCCGGCGACGTCCCACGCGTAGCGCTCGGCGTAGACCTTGAGCTTGTCGCGCAGCTCGCCGTCGGACATGCGACCGAGATGCCCCGCGAGGGTGCGCCACTCCGCGAGCTCGGAACCGTGCGAATTGTGGAGCCGACGCGTCTCGAGGTAGGCCGCCTCGTTGAGCACCAGGAGCGGGTCGCGAGTCTGGGTTGTGATGCGATGAACGACCTCCTCGACGATGGAAGAGCGGGCCGCGTTGAAGCCGAAGATCGGGGCAGTCACCGACCCATGAGACCGCCTCCGGGTCGTGGACGTAAAGCCTCGCGAAATTCCAGTGATACTGTAATGCGGCCTAGCTCTTCCGCGCTCGTGCGAATGGCATGGAACCGTGGAGCAAGGCGCCGCGTTAGTGTTGCAGGACCGATAGTTCCGAGTGAAAGTCCTCTCTTAAGTAGAGCGAACGAGCGACCAAGAGGCGTACGAACGTCAAAAGAGCCACCCAAGCGACTGCATGTGAGGACGCGATGAGCGACGACGGCGATCACGGGAAAAAGCCTTCGGGCGCAGGAGACGCAGGAGAAGAACAGCTGGCTGACGTGGCCGCATTCGTCCTTGCCGGCCGTCCCGAGCGTGTCGAAGACGGCGTGCTGATGATGGCACCGCCGGAATTTCGCGCCGCCGTTCGCGATGCTCGCGAGCTGCTCGCCACGCTCGGTCGCGCCGAGGAGCCGAATGCTCCGCCCGCCGCGCTCCGCGGCAAACTCCTCGCCTCGCTTGCCCGCAACGCGCCCCGGCGCGCGCTCGTCGTCATCGACATGATCAAGGATCACCTCGCCCCCGGCTCGCTCCTCGAGGTGCCGCGCGCGCGTGACGTGGTGCCCGCGCTGAAGAAGCGCATCGACGAAGCACGCGCCTCCGGAGTGCCCGTCGTCTACGTGATCGACGAGCACGAGGCGGACGACCCCGACCTCGACGCCTGGGGTACGCACGCCGTGAAGGGCACCGGTGGTAACGACGTCTGGGAGGAGCTGGCTCCTCAGTCGGGTGACCGTATCGTGAAGAAGCCGAGCTACAGCGCCTTCTACGAATCGAACCTCAAGAGCCTGCTCGATGAGATGAAGGTCGACACGCTCGTGCTCACCGGGTGCCTCACCGAGATCGGCATCATGGCCACGGCCACGGATGCGATGCAGCAGGGCTTCGTCGTGGAGGTCCCGGCGGACTCGCAGGCGGGCTCGTGTGTCGAGCTCGAGATGGCCGCGCTCGGAACGATGAGCGTGATGTCGCCGTTCGGTCCGTCGCGAAAGAAGCGGCTGGACATGCTCGCAGCCGCCGCCTGACGGGCGGCACCGCCTGAGGTCACCTCGGCGGCAGAAGGTTCGGCAATCCCTGGAGCGCCGGGATCGCCTGGAGCGATTTTAGGCCTGCTTGCTGGAGTTGCTCCGGCGTGATGACTCCCAGCAGCTTGAAGGGCACGTCGACGTTGAGGCTCGCGCCGCCGACCGTCGCCGTTCCGTCGACCGTGTACGGGATGGGCTTGCTCGACGACGCGATGGTCGCGAAGTTGACGGCGCCCTTCCACTTCACGTGGATCGGCACGTCGATGAGGATCCGTGCGTTCGCCGGCAAGCTGATTGGCTGCGACGCGGTGACGGTCCCGAGGTCCTGCGTGCCGTCGACGACGACATGCGCGACGACGGACTGGACGTCGAGTGCGAAGCCGTTCGGGTTGAACGCCTCCATCTTGACGCGCATGTCGAAGCCCGTCGGGTCGATCGCGGTGACCTTCGCCTCCTTCGGCGTGAGCTGCGGCGGCAGCGGCTTGGAGCACGCCACGGTCGCGACCAGCGCGACGAGCATGGGGAGAGAAGCGCGGCGACCGATCGACCTCATTCCCGAGGATCTAGCACTGCGTCAGGAGATCGTGCAGCGGTACTCGCAGCGGAGGAGACTGGCGCGGAAGGCGGTCACCTTGCGCGGCAGTCGCGCACGGATCTGCTGGATGCACTCCAGCTGCTCGAAGCCACCGACGTCGACGCGCATGTGTCGCAGCTGACCGTCGGGCGAGAAGCGGAGGAGGACGGCGGGAACGACGAGCTGCGCACCGACGCGGTCGAGGCACTCGCGAAGATCCTTCATCGTCGCATTCACTCCCGCAGCGACGCGGTACTGCTCGTCGTGCGACGACGACGTGGCTTTCGGCACCGTGCACTGGGTCGAGCAGACCGCGCCGGGCCCCACCGGAGCAATGTCCGTAGGCGGCGTTGCCGCCGCGGGAGGTGCGTGACGCGCCTTAACCATCGACGCACGACGGCGCTCCTGGAGCGTATCGAGAATCCGCTCGCTCGCAGCCCTGAGTGCGAGCACACGATGGGACTCGGTAGCATCTCCGGCATCCGCGTTCGGTTCGAACGTTGCTACGGCCGAGAGCTCGCCGAGCGCGGCGTGCGTGCGCGTGTCGATCACGCTGAGGCGCAAGGTGACGTGTTCCTCGCTGTGTGAAGCCTCGAGCTGGAGGGTGACCTCGGCCTCGTGCTCTTCGTCGCGGGCGAGCGGGTCGAAGACGCCGCGCTCGCGCACGCGCCCCTCGAACCAGGGGATGAAGGTGAAGGCCTCGTTCGCGTCCTCCCCGCGTGCGTCCGAGGAATAGGCGACCGCGCACGTCCAGTACGCGGAGAGGTTGTCGGTGAGCGGCGACGTCACGACCGCCACGTCGTTCCTCACGCAGGCGCCGACGAAGACGAGCGCGAAAGCTGTGAGAAAAGCGACGAAGCGCGCAGGGCGAAAGACAGGGCGCTCGCGCAACGTGTCACGAGCCTAGCATCAGCAGAGCTTCGGAGACCTCCGTAACCACCATCGTGACGAGCTTGTCGTAGAGCTCCTCGCCCTCCTCGGCCGTTGCTTCGCGCGGTGCGCCCGTGTACGCGCGCTCCATCCCGATCTCTGCGAAGGTCGCCTTGCCCGAGCGGATGGCCTCCGAGAGGCTCAGCCCGAGCGACGGGAGGTCACCGAACGACTCGCGCACGTGCGCGCCCGCGGCGAGAGAGAGCGACGTCTCGTAGCGGCCCGCGTGGCAATCTCCGCGCTTGAACTCGTCGGACAGCGTACGACCCCAGCGACGCGTGAGCGGACACGCGACCGACGCTGCGCCCTTCGGAAGTCCGTGGATCGATGCGCGGACGGCTGAGTCGTGAGCCGGCTCGAGGTGATTGTTCACGAAGCAGACGTGGGCGAAGCCTGTCGCGAGCAAGCTCCTGGCGATCGCGTGCAGCATCGCGATGAGCGCCTCGGCGGGCACGCCGATCGCGCCTGCGAAACCGGCGGCGTAGTCGGTCACGCCGTAGGGAACCGACGGAGCGACGACCGCGCGCACCTTGGCCTCGAGCCGATCGGCAGCGCGCATCGCGCAGACCAGGCTGATCGTCGTATCGGTATCGAGGGAGAGGTGCGGCCCGTGGGGCTCGACGCTGCCGACGGGAACCAACGCGACTGCAGGACCGACCGCGAGAATCTCTGCGACCTCCTCGTACGTGAGATCGGCGAGCAGACGCGCCACCTCAGCTCGCCCCTTGCGTACGCGCTCGAAGCGCCTTCTTGTCGACCTTGCCGCGGTCGTTCTTCGGCAGGTCGGCGACGAACTCGACGACGCGCGGATACTTGTACTTTGCAAGCTTCGCCCGCACGTGTTCCTGCAGCTGGACGGCGAGAGCCGTCGACTCGGGGTGACCCGCGCGCAGGACGACGAAGGCCTTGGTCTTGACGAGCCCCTCGTCCTCGATGCCGATGACCGCGCACGCGGCGACCGACGAGTGCCCGAGCAGGCACTCCTCGACCTGGGTGGGCGCGACCCACTGACCGCCGACCTTGAGCAGATCGTCGGCCCGGCCTGCGAAGTACAAGTACCCCTCCTCATCCATGTGAAAGAGGTCGCCCGTGCGACACCAGTGGCCGTGGAAGGTCTTCCAGCTCTTGTCGCGATCGAGCCAGTAGCCCTGGCTCACGCTGTCACCCTTGACCCAGAGCACGCCGATCTCGCCCGGTGCACATGGCGCCGTGCCCGAGCCCTCGGCGTCCTCGGGGAGGACCTTGAGCTCGTAACCGTGAACGACCTTGCCGAGCGAGCCGACCTTGATGTCGCCGGGGCGGTTCGAGGCATAGATGTGGAACATCTCCGCCGAGCCGATGCCATCGTAGACGTCGCTCGCGAAGCGGGCGTTCCAGCGATCGAGGAGCGGGCCCGGGAGCGCCTCTCCGGCGGACAGCGAGAAGCGAACGCTCGAGAGGTCGAGCCCGGGCTTGCCGTTCGCGGTGAGCTCCGCGTCGTGCTCGAGGAGCTTGCCGAGCATCGTCGGGACGTTGGTGACGACGGTGGGGCGGTACATCGCGAACGCGTTGGCGAGGCTCTCAGGTGTCGGACGCTCGCTGAAGAGCCCCGCGGTCGCGCCGACCGCGAACGGGAACATGAGGTTCGTCCCTGTCGCATAGCCGAAGAAGAGGCGCGGCACGCTGACGGTGATGTCCTCTCTGCGGTAGCCGACGGTGCTCTTCGCGTAGACCTCGGTATTGAACGCGAAATCGCGACCGGTGTGGATATTTGCCTTCGGTTCTCCGGTCGAGCCGCTCGTGAAGAGCCAGATCGCGGGCTCGTCGCGATGAACAGGCGTGACGTCCGCCTCGGGCGCAGCATCGAGCGCGGGCGCGAGCTCGAGCACCTTGGACGTCGCGGTGAAGGCAGGGATCCGCTGCTCGGCGTCCTCGCCGGTCGCGACGTCGGGGACGACAAGCACGACCTGCACCTCACTCCCCGGAGCGTCGACGATCGCGCGCAAGGACTCGGCGACCTCGGGGGTCGTGATCACGGCGGTCGCGCGCGTGTACGTCACGAGGTAGGCGATGCTCGAGGTGGGACCGTGCGGGTTTCCCATGGCGACGACGGCGCCGCGCGTGAGCGCGCCGAAGAACGACCACACGAACGGAGGCGCATCGGGAAGGACGATCAGGACGCGCTCGCCACGCCGCACGCCATGCGACGCGAGGAGGCCCGCCATCTTGCGAGATTTGTTGGCGACGGCTTCGTACGTCCAGCTGCGATCGCCGAAGCGGAGCGCGACCTTCGCGCCGAGGCCTTCGGTCAGGCGGTCGTAGAGGAAATACCGGGCGAGACTCAGGTCTTCGGGCAGCGCGCTCACAGCGCCGTCTTACCTGGACGGCGCGGGGAAGAAAAGTCGCGCGCCGCTTTCGCGTGACTCACGCGGCACCCGAGGGCTCTCGAAGGTTGCTCAGTAGGAGCAGCGGACGCCGATGCCGTAGTAACCCTCGGGGGTCGCGGGGAACTGGCTGGCCCACGACGTGGTCTTCAGGTTCTTCTCGTGGTTTTCCCACGACTGCGTCCACACGAACGACTTGGCTTGATCGCGGACGTAAGGCATCACGTTGCCGGCCGCATCCATCACGCCGTGCATGTTCGCACCGGTCGGGCGACGCCCGGGAGGCGCGATGTAGAACGCGTGATCGAGCGGGTACTGACCGTTGACGGTGCGCAGACCTGCGGGCGGGTTTGGCGTCTCGTAGCTGTAGCGGTGGATGAGGCGCATGTCCGCGTTCTGCGGATTGTAGGCGGACATGTCGTTCCACTGCCACGGGTAGCCCGTCGCACCACTCGCGCGGCCGCGGTTCTCGTAAACCCAGCTCATCTCGGCGGTGTTGACGAGGTGACCGCCGTCGAACGCGCACACCGCCGCGGCCATGTTCCACGGCACGCAGTTGAGCGCCTTCTCGTCGAGGACGTCCTTCGTGAAGTCGGACTTCTCGCCGGCGACGCCGTCGACCGTATCCTGCCAGAACGTGCGGCCGCCTTGGTCCAGGACATTGCATCCCCGCTTGCCTTGCGGGCCGAGGAGGATGTTCACGTCATCCATGTTTTCGGGAAGCCCGCCGGTGAGCGACGGGTCCCAGCCCTTGGGGTTCGTGGAGGCCCACTGCTTCAGGTTTCCCTGAAAGCGCTCGGCAAAGGCGCGCATGCGGCCCGCGGTGACGGCGTACTTGTCGATTGAGAACGCTCCGCCCTGGCCCGCGGGACGGTCCGCGACGTCGACGCGGGTGCAGCAGTTCTCGTGCTTGGCATCGGCCGCACCGGTCTCGCCCGCGCCGCACGTGTCGCCACCGAAGTGTGCCGTGCAGCCCATGAAAGCGACGCACTTTTTCTCGTACGAGCAGGCATCGGACGCGCAGTCGGCGTTCGTCGCGCAGCTCATCTCGACCGCGCACTTCGGCGCCTTCGTACCGCCGCAGTCGACGTCGGTCTCGTCGCCGTTCTTGGCGCCGTCCGTCGGAGACGGCGACGCGCACGTCTTCGTGGTGCAGATCGCGTTGGTGCAGTCGCCACCGACCTCGCACGCCTTGCGGTCGACCCACTTGGGCGCCTTCGTGCCGCCGCAGTCGACGTCGGTCTCGTCGCCGTTTTTCACGCCGTCGGTCGGCGACGAGTTGAGGCTCGCAGCCGTGGGCGCACAACGACCGTCCGTGCAGACGCCCGAGCGACAATCGAAGCCGACCGTGCAGTCAGAGCCCTCGGTCTTGCCGTTCGGGTTCGGCGTCGCGTCCGCGGGCGGCTCTGCCTCGCTCGTGCTCGAGCAGGCCGCGAGGCCCACGAGCATCAGCGCTCCGATCGCGACGACGGAGGAGAGGGAGAGAGCGTGGTCACGCGAGAGTCCAGGGAAGTGCAGGCCCATCGAACGGGTGCGGAGTGCACGAAGCCTGCCGGATGCGCAGGGCGAGGTGGATCGCGTCTGGTCCACCCGCAAGATGTCGCGAGAGAGGGTGAATCCCAGCGCAGACTCGAACGCTGGCGGGTGACCGTGACTGGGTGCGCACCGAGAGGCGTGTCGGCGACGTCCGCGAGGCGGGGACCGGTGGATCGAAGTCACCGCGGTCGCGGGTCGTGGACCGCGCCCGAGAGGCCGCAGGATGTAGGGAGTTTAGGGAGATCGCTGGACGCGCGTCAGTCCGGGATCCGCACGTGCGCGGCGCCGCTCATCGGGCCGCGATTGCCCGCGAGGTCGTACGGCTTCACCGCGTAGCGGTAGGTCGCACCCGGAACGACGCGCGTGTCTTCGTAGCGAGCCGAGAGCGCGCGCACGCTCGCGTGATGCGTGAGGAGGGGGACCGCCTCGCCGAGCGCCTCGCCGCGGAAGACCTGGTAGCCGTACATCGCGTCGGCGTCGGTCGCCAGCTTCCAGCGGAGGACGACTCGCCCTTGCTTGTGCTCGGCGGTGAGCTCGGCGCCCGCGGCAGGCCACTCGGGAAGCGTCGTGTCGTCGCTCTCCGGGGCCTGACCGAGCTTCTTGGGCCACAGCGTGCAATCCACACGCTTGAAGTTTTCGTCGAGGGTCTTGCAGACGTTGCCGTAGATACAACGAACGACGCGCTCCTCGTGGCCGTGCTGCCACTTCTTCGGGAGGTCGGGATCGGCGAGGAGCGCGCGAGCCATGCCGACGAGGTCGCCCTGCCCGCGCGCGACGACCTTCTCGGCAAGCTCCTTCGTGCCGAGCTTGCCGACGGCGATGACCGGGGTGTCGAGGTTCGCCGTGCGGAGCGCGGCGCGGACGGCCTCGGGGATCCCGAGGTTGGCGCCGTCCGGATACGCGGCGCCCGGCATGCAGCGATCGCCGGAGTAGCCTGTGTACGGATAGAGCGGCTCGCCCGCGATGACGCGCGCGTCCTCGAACTTTCCGCCGGCGGAGAGCGAGATGTAGTCGGCGCCCGCGCGCGCGAGCTCGATGGCGATCGGGCCAGCGTCGAGGACGGTGTAGCCATTGCGGATGCACTCCTCGCCGAGGAAGCGCACGCCGATGGGAAAGTCATCACCGACGGTGGCGCGGACACGGCGCATCACGCGGAGCGGGAGGCGCAGGCGATTCGCGAGCGAGCCGCCGTACTCGTCCTTGCGCGGGTTAAGGCGCGAGAGGAAGGAGGAGAGCGTGTACGCGTGCGCCATGTGGAGCTCGACGCCGTCGAAGCCGCAGGCGCGGGCGCGGAGCGCGGCGGTACCGTAGGCGTCGACGATCGCGTCGAGCTCACCCGTCGAGAGCATGTCGACGGTCTGGCGCCAGCCGGATCGCGCGATCTTGAGGAAGTGAATGATCTGCGGGACGACCTTGGACGGGCCGGCGTCGT
>JAYSXP010000223.1:0-5338 GCA_043717125.1 Polyangiaceae bacterium
CGCCGTTGGCGAGGAGACCCGTGTACGGAGCGTTTCGGCTGACGCCGCGGAGGGTCGGCGCATCCGTGTAGTCTGCAGTGAACTCGGCCTCCCCCGCGACACCGAAGGGGTGGAAGATCTTCTTGCGGCCCTCGGGCGCCTCGTCACTCGTGAAGTTGAAGGTCGGCTTCAGCGAGAAGAACGCGGGGATCGCGCGGACGTAATAGGCGAAGCCGCCCGTCGGGAGCTTCGCGAGGCAGGCGCTCTGGCTGTCGTTCTTCTGGCAGTACTGGCCCCGGGCGATCAGGTTCGCGAGAAGCTTCTGCTTGTCGACCGCGGAGCGTGAGTCGTAGTCGGCCGGGAGCTGCGCGCGATCGGCGGGCTTGCTGGGAAGCGACGTGAGCGCGTCCTCGCCGGAGCCGGTGTCCATGGCTTGCTCTTCCTGAGGGGCGGCGCAGGCGGGAACGAGCGCGACGGCGGCGAGGAGGAGAGCGACCCGGGAGAACGTCATGGGAGCCCATGCAGCACAGGCTGGTCCATCATGCGTACCCCACGAATCCACGACAGTTCGCAGGTTCCTGGCTAAAAATGTGGGCACATCACCCACCTTGTGGGTCTTTGTTTGACCACCCTTCGGACCGTGACTCGCCCTCGTCTTGCCCACGGTGGTGACGCTTCCGAAAACGTCGGCACACAGGTGCGCTGCTACGCTCGTCGCGAATGTCCTGGTTCATGGCCACGATCTACGACCGCTTCATGCGTGACATGGAGCGCGCGTGCGGTGATGCGTGGCGAAACGAGCTCGTCGCAGATCTCCGCGGAGACATCCTCGAGATCGGCGCCGGCACCGGGAGGAACCTCGAGCACTATCGTGGCCTCGAGCGGCTCGTCCTCGCCGAACCCGACCCGCACATGCGCCGTCACCTCGCGGACAAGGTCGCGCAGACGCCGGCGCGCGCGCGCACAATCGACGTCGTCACCTGGAGCGCAGAGCACATCGAGAGCGAGGCGCACTCCTTCGACGCCGTCGTGTGCACGCTCGTGCTCTGCTCCGTTCGTGACGTGAAGCAGAGCCTCGAGGAGATTCGTCGCGTGCTCCGGCCCGCGGGCAAGCTGGTGTTCCTCGAGCACGTCGCCGCAGAGGATCCGGGCCGCCTCGCGTGGCAGCGCCGCACGGAGCCACTCTGGAAGCTCGTCGCCGGCAACTGCCACCTCTGTCGCGAGACCGCGCGATCGATCGAAGAGGCCGGCTTCCGCTTCGATCGCATCACGCGCGAGAGCGCCCGCAAGGCGCTGCCGATCGTCAGGCCCACGATTCGCGGCGTCGCGATCGCTCCCTGATCGATCGGCTCTGCCGGCTCAGGGCTTGCCCTTGCCGCCGTCCGTGGCCGGTGAGCCGCCGCAGGTGCCCGCACACGTCGTGCCCGCGGCGCACGCTTGCGACTGCTTGCCGTTGCACTGGATCTGGCACGCCACGGTGCCTCCACACTCGATCGTGCAGCCCGCGCTGCCCTGGCACTCGGCGGTGCATCCGCCCTTCGGACACTTGATCGTGCAGTTGCTGTTGCCCGTGCACCCGATCGTCGAGCCGGTGTCGAGCGTCACGTTGCATGCGCTTCCGCCGCCGCAGCTGACGGTGCTGTTCGTGCCGGTCGAGAGCGTGCACGTGCTCGTGCCCGTACAGCTCGACGTGCAGTTCGAGCCGCAGCTTCCCACGCAGTTCGACTGACCCGCGCAGTTGCTCGTGCATCCGGTGCCACACGTGAGGTTGCACGTGTTCTTCGTCTGGCAGTCGAACGTCGCGTGGTCGGGCGGAGCGGTGCTTGTTCCGCCGTCCACCGTCGCCCCTGTCGTGGCGCCGCCGAGGTTGCACGTCCCTCCCGCCTTGCACGTGCACGTCGTGCCGCTGCAATCGCAGTCGCCGGTGCAGCTGGGGCTAGGGATGCTCGCCCCACCGTCGCTGCTACCGCAACCGATCGCTGCGATGCCTCCGCTCATCCCGACTGCGCCGAAGGAGACGAGGAGCCACGACAAAGCTCGTTTGGTCATGCTGAGATCGTGCCCGACAACGTCGAGCAGAGCTAGCGCCAACGCGATCGCATCACATCAGCTCTACTCCGTCGGCGACGAGCTCGAGCTTGGCGAGCGGTCGACCGAGCTGGGCTTCGGCCTCCGCGCGGCATCCCTTCTTCTCGCCGGCGCCGCCGCCCGCGGCGTGCATGCCTTCGTCGGCACACGCACCCTGCTCCTCGCTCTTCACGAGGGTCGCGAGGACGCGCACCTTCCGACCCGACGCGGTCTTCGGGACGAAGAACGTGTGGCCGGCCATCCTGATGTGCGCCTCGCCGGAGTCGTCCTTGATCTCCATCCAGCAGCCCATGTGCTGACAGACCGCCGTGACGGTTCCAGTCGTCGCGAACTTCTTGCCGACGAAGGCGCTCGGGTTCTTGGCGACATCGGTGAGAGCGACGTTCTGGGCGGACGCCTCGATCGGCGTCCCGAGCCGGAGCGCGCCCTCGTCGACCTTCGCGGGGGCGGGCGTCACCGGGGAAGGCGCGACGGCTGGCGTCACCTTCGGCTCGGGATGAACCTCGGGCTCCTTGGAGCCGGCATTGCACGCGGCGAGCGCGAGGAGGAGAAGCGCGACGAACGAGGCGGTGTCGAGGCGACGCATGCCCTCCGATCTACCACTCCGCGACCGGGGTCGCGAATCTGCCCCCTCGCCGAGGCGTCTCCGCTGCGTCACTCATTGCTGAGTTACTTTCCTGCTGGCGGCGCCGGAATGCCGTGCTAACGCATGGCTCGTCATGAAGCGGCTGCTTTTCCCTGCCTTCGTCGCCTCCGCGTCTGCGGCCGGCTTCCTCGTGCTCGCGGCGTGCGACCCCGATCTAGGCATCGTGAAGACGCCCGGTGACGGGGCCTCCGTGGAGGCCGCCGCGACCGACGGTTCGATCGCCCAGCCCGAGTCCGAGGCGGGCCCGACGGCGGAGGGCGGCACGGACGACGCGGGCTCCGAGGCGGGCGTCGCCGGCCACAAGGTCGATGGCATCAATGACTTCGCCGCCGGAGAGAAGTTCGACACGACGTCGACGGCGATCGACCCGAGCTACCACGCGTACGTGGCATGGGACGCGAAGAACGTGTTCTTCGGCATGGAGGGCAACGACATCTCGGCGAGCGTCGCCAACGCCGTGAACAAATGGGTGATCGTCTACATCGGTCGCGACGCCCTTGCCGGGAGCACGACCGGCTTGCCGTACAACGGCACCGTGCAGCAGCCGACGCTCCCGTTCTCGGCAAGCATCAACTTGCGGTGGAAGGTCGCCGGTGACTACACCAACGTGCAGCGCTGGAACGGCGCTGCGTGGCAAGACACGTCCACCGTGGCCCCCGCGATCCCGCTCACGGTGTTTCGCCAGAGCAAGTTCGTCGAGATGAGCGTCCCGCGGAGCTCGATCGGATCGCCGTCGAAGATCCAGGTCGTGATGAACATGCTCATCGAGAACGGAAACGACTTCACGTACGCGGGCGTGCCCTCGACGACCTTCCTGGACAAGCTCGACCCCGATTTCTCGAAGTACTACGAGTTCGATCTCACCGACCTCGCGAAGGCTCCCAACACCTACCTTCCAAAGCCGTAGCCGTAGCCGTAGCCGTCAGCCCAGCCAGTTCTCGAGCTTCACGTCGACGGGTTTGAAGTCGGCATCGGCCGTCACGAGCGTGAGGCCGTTCGCGGCTGCAATGGCGGCGATCTGGCCATCGACGAATGGGAGATTCTTCTTCAGGCGTACCCTCGTGTGCCATCCGGCCGCGCGATCGTCGCAAGGGAGGATGTGGAGAGTTGCCCGCACCAGCGCGAAGCCGGAGCGGCTAGAACGTCATCTGCGCCTGGATCTTGAGGACGTGGTCGTCCGGCATCGTCTCGAGGTTCTGCTGCCCCGTGCGGAGCCGGACGCGCTCGTTGTAGATGTACCGCGAGTACTGGATGTACAGCATCTCGCGCGTGAGGAAGCTCGTGAAGAACGCGAGCCGCGGCGACAGGATGCGGAAGCTGTTCGCGCTGTCGTCGACGTCGAGGACGACGCGGTCGTAGCGGAGCGACGCGCTCATCCACTCGGTGATGCGGTAGCCCGCGTCCGCGCCCCACTTGAACGCCTTGCGGTCGTCGCGGTTCACGAGCGGGTCCGGGCTCGCCTGCTTGCTCTGGACGAACGTGTACACGCCGAAGAGACTCGCGTTGAGGTCGCCGTTCCAGGGAAGGGGAGAGCCCTTGCCGGTCCACCCCTTGTAGACGTCGGCGAGCGACAGGTCGTACTGGAAGCCGACGTTCCAGAGTGAGCCGGTGCCGTTCTCGCTCGACTGCGTGCCGAGGTAGTTCTCGGTGATGCCGCGACCGCCGTACGAGTGCATGACCTCGATCGCGGGCGCCAGGAACGTCGCCTGCTCGGCCGCGACGTACGACGTCGCGCCGTAGAATTTACCGGCGTAGTGCGTGTCGGCGCGCAGATCGACGCCGACGATCCCCATCGACGCGTCGGTGAGCTGGCTGAGAGCTCGCTTGTCGCGCGCGTTCGAGTCGAAGACGTATCCGCCGAGCTCCACGGTGCGCGCGTAGCTCGCGCCGATGCTTGCATAATGCAACAAGGTCAACCCTTGGTTTGCGCTGATGTCCTCGAGGTGCGTGCCGATGCCGTGCTGGAGCCAGAACGTGAGGTTGTTCCTCTCGAGCTCGAGCCGCACGTTCTCACCCATCTGGTGCGTGCGCGCGAAGATGTACGTGTCGTACTTCGGTAGGTGTCCGTAGCGCTCCCAGAACGCGCCGCCCTTCACGCGGACGCGCATCTTGAAGTACAGGATGAAGTCGAGGTTCGCCCGGTACGTGAGCCAGCCCTGCGAGATGCCGGGCTGCCGCGCGATATCGGTCTTCGCGGCGTCCGAATACAAGCTGCCCTGGAACTGGAGGGTCGCAGTGACCTTCTCGTTGCCGACGGACAGGTAGAGCTCGGTGAAGTCTGTCTCGTTGAGCGGCGTGTAGGCGAAGCCCGAGCGGTAGTAGTCGTCGTCGACGAGGAAGGGCGTGCGGTAGTTGCTGCTGCCTTCGTTCGGCTTCGTGCTGCCCTCGGCGCGCGGCACCTTCGTGATGCGCATCGGCGCGCGGAAGTAGCCGTGCATCGCGAAGCGGAGGCCTCGCTTCTCGTCGATCGGAATGCCCTCGAGGACGCCGTCCTGCTTCGGCATCCCGGGGTAGAAGTCCTCGGGGTACTGCGGGGCGAGGAGCGAGAGCTGCTCGTTCGCGTTCGGCGTCGCGCCGGCACCGGTGCCCGTGGCGCCGCCGGCCTGGCCGGGCTCGCGGGAGGGA
>JAYSXP010000224.1:0-5333 GCA_043717125.1 Polyangiaceae bacterium
TCACGTGGCGACCGGGGGCTCCCGGCTCAGATCCGTCGACTCGAGCGTGATCTCGACGCCGTCGATCCGGAGCGTGACGTGGACCTTGTATTTCGTTCCGTAGGACGAGAGCGTGGAGTCGCTGGCGCTCAACTTGGACCATGCGGGCGCGGAGAGATCGTAGCTCGCCTTCAGGTCACCGGCGGGCTTGATCGTCTCGTCCCACGTCGCGTAGCCGTTGCCGCTCCACACCTGCGGGTGCGAAGGCTTGAGCGTGTCGAGCACGTTGCCGCTCGCGGAATCGAGGAGCGTGACGCTCACGACCTCCACCTTGGCGCTCTGCGAGCCGGTGCCGGCATTGAATGCAATCTGCACGTTGGACGCCTGGCAGTAGCTCGTGCCTCCGCAGCCGCCGGGGGCCGCCTTGCCCGAGCCGCCGTCGACATTCGTGGGCGGCGTTGCGGGCGCGCAGTCTCCTGCGAGGCTGGTCCCGGCGGATGCAGCGCACTCGTCACCGAGCGTCACCGCGGAGATCGTCGCCGTGACGACGAGGCCCGAAGTCGGCGAGGTGATCTGCGCCTGCTTCTGCGGCTCGCTCGACCCAAGCCCCGTGCTGCCGCTGCCGGCGGTGCACGCGAAGACTGCGAGACCGAGGGCTCCGAGGACGACCGCGCAGCGAAGGCTCTTGAACATGCCTCGTCTCGTGCGGCTCGCATGCCAGGTGGCTGGAGCATCGATAGCCAATAATCCTGGCTAGATAGCGGAGGCTCAACCTGTGCCACGCCGATATGCGAACGACGCGCGTGGCAGGGTCCCAGTGTCGTCGCGCGTGCGCCGCTCGACTGCGCGCCCCCCGATGTCGCTACCGGGTGAGCGGAGCACGAGCGTCTGTTCATGAGCCCGAGCAAGATCAAGGCCGTTCCTGGTACGGGGACCTGCCTGCCTTCCCGACATGCCGAGCTTTCGTCCCTTCGAAGGGAGTCGTTCTAGGATGTTCCCGTCGAACTCAATGGGCGACCCCTCCCCGCCATCGCCGCCTTCGTATCTGCTCGAAGGGCGCTATCTCGCCGAAACGCTCCTCGCCCACGGTGACACGGCCAACGTGTTCTCGGGCACGGACACGTGGTCGGGCGAGCACGTCGCGATCCGCATACTGCGCTTCGATCGAACGGACCGCGCCGCTGCGTTCCGGCGCATGTCGGAGCGACTCTTCGGTACGGCGTCGGCGCGGCTCCTCCGCGCGATCAGCATGGGCGATGCGAAGGACGGCCTTCCGTTCCTCGTCACCGAGCTCTTGCTGGGTCGCGATCTCGAGAAGCTTGGACGGGTGCGCTGGGAGGTCGCGTGCGAGGTCACACGGCAGGCCGCGGTGGCTGTTGCGGAGATGCACGTGAACGGGCTCCACCACGGGGGACTCCGCGCGTCGACGTTCTTCGTCGCGGCGTCCAACGTGGGCGGATCGCGCGTGAAGCTGCTCGACCTCGGCACCGGCGACCGCACGGCGACCCCCGGGAAGGACGTTCGCGCGGTCACTGCCATCCTGCACCGCCTCCTCACCGGTCGACCACCGTTGCCCGCGAAGGCGCGGTCCGCGAGGCTCCTTTTCCAGGTCGCGGGCGCGCCGCCAGCGCTCGAAGAGGCGCTCGGCAGGTGGCTCGCGCCCGAAGGTGAAGGCGTCGCAGCGGCGGACATCGCGAATGAGCTGAAGACGATCATCGACGCCGCGAACAGCGAGTTCTGGTCCGGAGGTCCTTCGAGCTCCGGAGCCCATCCTCTGCCGAGCCCGTCGAGAATCAGCATCGTCGCCGACGAGGCCCCCCCCGACGACGACGACTGAGCGACCTCTGAGAGCCACTCAGCCACGGGCCGCTCGCGTCGCCGGTCGAAAACTTGGCCGGATCGAGACTCCGCGAGCACCTTCGTGCCATGCGTATGGGGAACATCGATCGTAGGACCGCCGCCGAGAAAGCCTGCTGCGCCGTGTGCGGAGCGACGGATGCGCGCATGCTCTCGACGACCACGCTCGAGGACGGCGTCCGCGTGACGGTCTGCGGCTCGCACAAGGTCGCGCACCGCCGCGCCGAGCGCATGGCCCGATCGGTCGACGAGCTTCGCCTCCTGCTCTGCGATCGTCGCGTCGCGAACGGCTGAGCGCTCAGCGCCGGTGCGGACCGCCCGGAGGCGGCTGGCCGCCGTAGCCCTGCGCCTGCGGCGCCATCATCTGCGGCGGCGTCCACGGGCGCGGCTGCTCGACCTGCCTGCCCAGCGCCTTCGAGACCTCCGCACGCAAGCGATGCAGATCCTGGCGAAGCGGCAGGATCATGTCGGCGCTCACGGTGAGCTTGCGTCCCTGGGTGGCGCGGCCCGTGTGCCACTTGCTGAGCGCGAGGCGCGCGGACGCGTCGACGAATTTTCTTCCGGCGGCGCCGCCGTACGAGAGGGTGGCCTTGATCCGCCCGATCGGCGACGTGATGAGCGCGAGCTCCCATGGCGTGAGGTTGCCCATGAGCACCTCGTCGCGCAGATGATCGCGGATGATCTTTCCTTTGCGCTTCACGAGCCAGACGACGAGGATCGTGAACGCGATCACGAACAGGAACCACAGCGGAAGCATGACGAGCACGAGCGTGTTCGAAAGCGTCGCCGCGGTGTTCCACGTCGAGTGCAGGAACGCCGCGAACATGTAGCCGCCCAGCGGAGCGAGCCACTTGAGCCACGTCTTGTTCGTCTCGCGTGAGATGCCGAAGCCGAGGCCCGTCATCGACGTGTAGAGCGGGTGGCCCCATGGTCCGAGGATGCCGCGAACGAAGACGGTGCCGATGAGCGCGTTGCCGCCCTCGCGCGCCGCGTTGCTGTAGTAGATGACGTTCTCGACGGCCGCGAAGCCGAGCGCCGCGAAGGTCGCATAGATGACGCCGTCGACGACGCCGTCGAACTCGCGGCGCAGGAAGTAAAAGACCCCGAAGACGGCGATGCCCTTGAAGAACTCCTCGACGAGCGGCGCGCTCACACAGGCGCCGAGCACGTCGCCCGCGCCCTTGCCGAGCGTGGCGTCACCAGCGATGTGCACGGTCGTGTTGATGAGCGCCGAGAATCCGCAGGCTGCGATGGCGCCCCACGAGAGCGCGAGGAGCAGGCACCACCACGGCTCGGGATCGTAGCGATCGACGATCCAGGGGATCCACAGGTAGACGAACAGCGCCGGCAGCGCGAAGAGCGCGCCGAGCAGCATCGCTTGGAATTCGGCGCCCGAGCTCTTCGAGAAGAACGCCGGGAGGATGAACACGAGGAGCAAGAGCAGCCCGCCGCCGAGCATGCCGAGGCCGTAGAGCACGGCTCCGATGATCTTGCGCGTGCCTTCGGGGTCTGGGCGCCGGGCGGGTCCCGGTGGTTGCGGCCCGGCGGCGTGAGCGAACTGCATCGACCTGAAGGTTACGTGAGATTCACGGTGGCGCGGTAGAGGGACGCGCCCGTTCCGGCCGGAACGAGGGCGTATCGCTCGGTCGACGCGGGAACGAAGGCGGCCCGCCCGCGCTCGAGGGCCACGGGCGCCGAGCCGTCCGCCGGGGTGACCACGACTCGGCCGCCGGTACAGAGGAGGATCTCGGGACCCCGCACGTCGCGGGAGACGTCATCGCCGGCGGCGAGATCGATGGCCGACAGGCGGAACTCGCGGGCGGGCGTGTCCCAGACGCGCTCGTTCGGGGCGACCGCGCGCGCATGCAGCGGGGCCACCGGACCGTCGCCGAAATCGAGCACGCGCATGAGCTCGGGCACGTCGACGTGCTTCCTGGTGAGCCCGCCGCGAAGAACGTTGTCGGAGCTCGCCATGATCTCGACGCCGACGCCAGACAGATATGCGTGTAGATTCCCCGCACCCAGGTAGAGCGCCTCGCCGGGCTCGAGATGGACGAGGTTCAGGAGGAGCGCGCTCACCACTCCGACGTCCCCTGGGTAGAGCGCATCGAGGCGCCCGGCCCACGCGTACTCACGCGCGAACGCGGCGGAGCCCGAGCGGGCCGCGCACGCCGCCACGGTCGCCCGCACGAGGCGCGACCCTTCGGCCGCCGGCATCGTCATGAGCGCGCGGAAGACGACCGCGATTCCCGCGCGGTCTGGCGACGCCCGGAGGGGTGCGAGCACGGGCTCGAGCTCGCTGCACGCGAGCTCGTCGAAGAGGCGAAGGGTGTCGCTCGCGCGCCTGAAGCCGCAGAGCGCATCCACCGGAGCGATGGCGCAGAGCAGCTCGGGCTTGTGGGAGGTGTCCTTGTAGTTGCGCGTCCCCGCGTCGCGCGGGATCCCGCGGCGGTCCTCCTCCTCGAAGCCGACCCTGGCCTGCGCCTCGTTCGGGTGGGCCTGGAGCGAGAGGGGCTGAGCGGCCGCGAGCACCTTGAGGAGGAAGGGGAGGCGAGCACCGAAGGACGCGCTCACCTCCGGACCGAGCTCACGCGCCGGGCTCTCTGCGATCACGTCCGGAAGCGCACGTTGGGGGCGACCGTCGCGGATGAGACGGGAGGGGGCCATCGGATGCGCGCCCATCCACAGCTCGGCCTCGGGGCCTCTCGACGGCGAGGCGTGCCCCGTGAGCTCGGCTATCGCGGTGTGCGAGCCCCATGCGTAGGGCATCACCGTGCAGTCCAGCAGGTCGACCATGGCTCGCTCCCGGTCCGTCGTGGCTCACGCGCTCGCCTTACGCTTCTTCGGCGCAGGCGCGGCGTCCGCGTCGGGCACGGCCTTCACGAGACCCGGACGCTGGCTCTGGATCATCACGTCGCCCGCCGCCAGCGCGCCAGCGCCCTTGCATCGCGGGCACACGTACGCGTCGTCGTCCCACGGGCTACCCGCGCGGCCGAAAGGTCCGCCGCCGGCTCCGCCGCAGGACGGGCAGGCCACGCGGTCGACATTCTCGCCCTCGGCTTCCATCGCTTTCGAAGCTTAGCACGCGACCCTCGTGGCGGACCAAACCGGCGTCGGCTGCGCCTCTCAGTCACCTCTACGGAGCGAACGGATGAGCGCCATGTTGGCGGCATCCTTCAGCATCGCGCGGAGCGCCGGGTCAATGGTCGCATCCGTCGCGACCTTCAAGACCTCGGCGCCCACGGCCACGCAGCGGTCGGCCAGCATGTCGGACTCGTCCTGACGGATGTTGGCCGCGACGACCACGAGCTGAGGCATGGTCACGGGGATGCGCTCGCACGCAGCGGCGACGTGCCCGACGCGCAGGACCTTGAGCCCGCCGTCCGAGAGCGCATCTGTACAAGCCTGAGCCAGCGGCTCTGCCACGCCCACGAGGAGCGCGGTCGGCGTCGCCACGCGCTGCATCGTCTCCCGTCTGACCACTGTCGTTCATCTTA
>JAYSXP010000225.1:0-5320 GCA_043717125.1 Polyangiaceae bacterium
GCCTCCGCGGCGGCCGAGGTCGACGCCTCGATCGATCGCGTCGTCTTCTACGCCGGGTTTGCCGACAAGTTCTTCGCGCTGCTCGCGTCGTCGAACCCAGTGGCCGGGCCGCACTTCAACTTCAGCGTGCCCGAGCCGATGGGGACGATCGGCGTGGTCGCGCCGGATCGTCCCGCCTTGCTCGGTCTCGTGTCGACGATCCTCCCGGTCATCACCGGCGGCAACACGGTCGTCGCGCTGGCGAGTGAGCGAGACCCGCGCACGGCGATCGTCTGGAGCGAGTGTGTCGCGACGAGCGACATGCCGGCGGGCGTCATCAACGTTCTTACGGGCCACGCGAAGGAATTGTCGACGCACCTGGCGAAGCACCGCGAGGTCATCGGCATCGACGCGTGGATCGTCGACGCGGATCTGCGCAAGGCCGTCGAGGCCGAGGGCTCCGACAACGTGAAGCGCGTGAAGACGCACGTCCCGATGGACCCGGAAGCATGGACCGACGAGCGCAAGGCTCAGGGCTTGGGCTGGATCGAGCGCTTCCTCGAAACAAAGACCATCTGGCACCCCGTCGGCCTCTAGCGACCGTCCTGCCCCCGCGCCTCCGCGTTCTCTCGGGGTGCGCTACCTGGCGGCGGCGACGGCGTCGGCGAGGGTGAGCGAGCCGTCGTAGAGGGCTCGGCCTACGACCACGCTTTCGACGTTCGCGATCGTGGCCAGTGCTCTCAGGTGCGCGAGGGTACCGACGCCGCCGGACGCGATGACCGGGAACGGGGATGCCTCCGCGAGGGCTCGCGTGGCTTCGACGTTTGGGCCCGTGCCGGTGCCGTCACGCGCCACGTCCGTGTAGAGGACGGCGCCGATGGGGACGTCCGCCAGCGCGCGCACCAGGTCGATCGCGGTGATGGCCGACGTCTCCGTCCAGCCGTCGGTCGCGACGAAGCCGTTCTTCGCGTCGACCGCCAGCACGACCACATCGGGATAGGCGCGGGCGAGCTCGCGCACGAGCTCGGGGTTCTTCACCGCCGCGGTGCCGAGCACCACGCGCTTCGCGCCGAGCGCGAGATACGCCTCGAGCGCTTCCCGCGAGCGCACGCCGCCGCCGACTTGCACCATGCCGGGCGCGAACGCCTCGACGATCGCGCGCACGCGCTCGCGCTGCACCGGCGTGCCGGCCTTTGCCCCCTCGAGGTCGACCACGTGCATCGCGTCGACGGTCGCGCGGAACCGCGTCGCGACGGCGACCGGGTCGTCGTCGTAGACGGTCGCATCCTCGTAGCGGCCCTGATGGAGGCGTACGGCTTTTCCGTCGAGGAGATCGATGGCCGGGAGGATTCGCATGCGTGGCTTTCGCTGTCGCTAGAGACGGAAGAACCGGCTGAGGAGCGAGAGCCCCTCGCGCTGGCTCTTCTCGGGGTGAAACTGCACGCCCATCACCGCGCCGTGGCGGATGGCGCTCGTGAACCGCTGCGCCCCGTACTGCGTCGTGTCGGATACGACCGATTCATCCGACGGCTCGGCCGCGAACGAGTGCGCGAAGTAGAAGTAGGGAAGGGCCTCAGGCGGCTCAGGGCGCGAGGGCTCGACGGCGTTCCACCCGATGTGGGGCAGCGCGTAGGTCCGCGACGTCGCGGGGTCGATGCCCGGATCGAGCCTCTTCACGTGCCCTCGGAGGACGGCGAGGCCGGTCGCCCCCGGCGCCTCGTCGCTCGACTCGAACAGCACCTGCATCCCGAGGCAGATCCCGAGGTACGGCCGGGCGGCGGCGATGTGCTCGCGCAAGGCGTCCTCGAGGCCGCCCGCGATGCCCGCTGCGAAGGAACCGAACGCGCCCTGGCCCGGGACGATCACGTAGTCCGCGCCCGCAAGCACAACCCGGTCGCGGGTCACTTTCACCTCCCACGTCCGCCCGCTCGCCCCGACCGCGCGCTCGATGGCCCGGACCACGCTACGGATGTTGCCCACCCCGGGGTCGCAGACGACAACACGCACGATGCCAATCCCATACCATGCGGGTTGGAACCCGTGGTATGCCCGCCGCGCCCCTTGGGCGGAGGATCGCAAATGAATCGTCGAAATAACGTTCTCGGAGCCGCCATCGCATTTGGCATTCTCGTTCCCGTGTTCGCGAGCGGCTGCGGTGCGATGGGCAACCTCGCGAGCGCTGTTCCGGGCGTCGGTGGCAAGTGCCCCGACCTCTCGAAGCCGGAGGCGATCCTCGCGTTCGACTTCGCGACGAACTTCAAGATCAGCGCGAAGGCTGGAGCGAAGCTCAAGGCCGCGACGGCGGCGGCGGTGGAACTCAAGGGCTTCGCCGACCAGATCGACGCGGACCTCAAGGCCGGCTGCGGCGGTCTCGCCAAGGATCTCGGCGCGGGCAGCGACTTCAAGGACGGCAAGAGCGCCTGCGAGGCCGCCATCAAGGCGATTGGCGACGCGAAGGCGAAGATCGGCGCGAGCGCGAAGATCTCCGTCGTCGTGAAGCCCCCGAAGTGCTCGGCGGACATCGCCGCGTACGGCGACTGCGCCGGCAAGTGCGACGCCTCGGTCACCGGCCCCAGCGCCAAGGTCGAGTGCGAGCCCGGCAAGCTCTCCGGCAAGTGCGACGCGAACTGCGAAGGCTCTTGTGACGTCCAGGCCGGTGCGAAGTGCGAAGGCACCTGCAATGGCACGTGCGATGCCGAGATCAAGGGTACCTGCGGCGGCAAGTGCAACGGCAAGTGCGACGGCAAGGACTCGAAGGGCGCGTCCTGCGCGGGCTCTTGCGAAGGCAAGTGCGAAGGCGGCAGCATCAAGGGCGAGTGCAAGGGCAAGTGCGGCGGCGACTGCCAGCTGAAGGCGTCGGCGAAGTGCGAAGGCACCTGCAGCGGCAAGTGCACGGCCGAGATGAAGGCCCCGAAGTGCAACGGTGAAATCACGCCGCCGAAGATGAGCGCCGACTGCAAGGCTCACTGCGACGCGAGCGTCTCCGCGAAGATGGAGTGCACGCCGGCCACCGTCGGCATCGCCGCCAGCGGCGCCGCGGACGCGAAGGCCTTCGAGACGCTCAAGGTCGCGCTCGAGAAGAACCTCCCGCTCGTCCTCAAGGTCGCCATCGGTATGGGCGATCGCGCCGTGAAGATCGCGGCGAACGGCAAGGCCGTCCTCGAAGGTACGATGTCCAGCATGACCGAGATCGCCGGCGGCGGCGGCGGTCAGGCGGCGCTCACCCTCGGACAGCTTACCGCGTGCCTCGGCGACACGTTCAAGGGCGCCATCGGCGCGGCGGGCAGCCTCCAGGGCAACGTCAGCCTCTCGGTCAACGTCTCCGCGAGCGCCAGTGGCAGCGCGGGCGGCGGTGGCAAGGGCGGAGCCGGCTCTCCGGAGTGATGGTGGGCGTGCCGAGGGGTAGAACCGAACCGGCAAAGGGCGTGCGTCGCGGTGGCATCGTTGCCGCGACGTCGCTCTTCGTCCTGATGGCGGCGTGTGGCTCTCCAAAGCCTCCGCCGCCGAAGGTGGTCGCGTCGATCTCCTCGCGCTGTCCCGATCTGTCGAAGGCCGACGAGCTCGCGGCCTTCGACTTCGCGAAGGAGTACCAACTCTCTCGCGACGCCGCCGACAAGCTCAAGGCTGCGGCGCTCGCCGCGATGGAGATCGGTCTCCTCGCCGACAAGCTCGATGCCGAGCTCGGTATCGCTTGCTCGCAGATCGCGCAGGACCTCGCGAAGAAGGGCGATCTGCGGAGCGGCAACGAGGCGTGCGGCGCCGCGATGAAGGCCGTCCACGACGCGCGGGCGAAGCTCAGCCCGAAAGTGACGGCTTCGCTCGTCGTGCGCGTGCCGGTCTGCTCGGTCGACGCGAGCCTGATGACGAAGTGCGCCAGCATCTGCGATTCATCGGTCCCCGCGGGTCGCGCGAAGGCGGACTGTGAGCAGAAGGCCGGTCGATGTGACGGCAACTGCGACGGCATCTGCGAGGCGAAGACCGCCACCAGGTGCGACGGCATCTGCAGTGGCACCTGCGAAGGAACCATCAAGGGAACCTGCGGCGGCCGCTGCAAGGGCACGTGCGACGGCAAGCCTTCGAGCGGTGCGTGCGCGGGCGTCTGCTCGGGCACGTGTGAGAAGGGGGCGACCAACGCCGAGTGCAAGGGCACGTGCAGCGGGTCGTGCAAGCTCAAGGCTCCCGGCATCTGCGACGGTCTCTGCGCGGGGTCGTGCAGCGTGGAGCTGACAGATGCGAAGTGCGCCGGTGAGTTCAAGACCCCAGACGTCAGCACTGACTGTCGCGCGCGCTGCGAGCTCCAGGCAATCAACCAGACCGAGTGCTCGACGCCGCAAGTCGGCATCGTCATCTCGGGTGCCGGCGGCCGCGATCGTGAGATTGCCGACACGATGAAGACGGCGGTGGACAAGTCGTTCCCCGCGTTGATGAAGATTCTCTTCGAGGTCGGCGACAAGGGCGGCAAGCGCGTGCTCAACGCGCAGGCGGTCATCGAAGGCGCGCGGAAAGGCTTCCCCGACATGGCGCTCTCGGGCGGCAAGGCGACTGCCGCCGCGTCCGAAGCACAGCTCGCGAAGTGCTTCGACGAGGCGTTCAAGAAGGCCGAAGTCATGGCCGCGACCGTGAAAACGGGCCTCGACCAGGCGCAGGGCGTCAAAGAAGAAGCGACGAAGTAACCAGGTGGGCTCTTAGGCCACGAGCACCGTGCCGACTTCGCCTGGCGTATTGACGGCCTTCGTGAGGTCGCCCTTCGCGAGCTTGCCGACGATGTGCACCGCCTTCACGCCCTGCGCGATCGCAGCGAACGACTCTTCGAGCTTAGGGATCATGCCCTTCGTCACCACGCCGTCGTCGATAGCACGCTTGCCGTCGGCCATGGTGAGGCGGCCGATGCGCGAGGAGGGATCGTGGATGTCGCGCATGACGCCCGGCACGTCCGTCACGAGCACGAGCGCACGCGCGTCGAGCCGGATGGCGACCTGGTTGGCGACCGCGTCGGCGTTGATGTTGTAGAGCCCGCCCTGCCGGTCGGCTCCGAGGCAAGCAAGCACGGGCACGTACCCGTCGCTGATGAGGAGCGCGATGAGCGCGTCGTTCACGCCGATGACGTCGCCGACGTAGCCAAAGTCGACCGGGTCCGGACCTCCACCGCTGACGATCATGGGCGGCCTGCGCTGCGCCAGCACCGTGCACGCGCTCGCGCCGTGGAGGCCGACCGGCTTTGCGCCGCCTGCGACGAGCGCCGCGCACAGGTCTACGTTGACCTTGCCGGCCACGATCATCTTCATGACCTCGAGCGTCTCCTCGTCGGTGACGCGACGGCCGCCGACGATCTTCGGCGTCT
>JAYSXP010000226.1:0-5308 GCA_043717125.1 Polyangiaceae bacterium
CACGGCATACGTGATGTAGACGGGCACGAGGAACGCACTTGAAGCTGCGGGATCCATTGTGGAAAGCTCCTTTTTTGGCGCGAGGCGCCACCCCGATAATTGAACTTGTTCAATTCCCGGTGCAGGGAAGGTAGGGGCGCGCCTCGCGCCGGTCAACCAGGTACGGCCAAGAGTTGAACGTGTTCAAAATGGCGACTGACGCGGCAGGGGCCGGGGCTCAGAGGAGACGCCAGTACACGACGTCACCTGGCGCGGTCGCGGCGGGGTCAGTTCGCTTCAGGTAGCCCAAGCTCTCGTACATCGCGATGGCCTCCCGGAAGATGACACGAGTGCGGAGGCCGACCTCGCGGAAGCCCCGTCGCCGCGCGGCGGAGTGCGCGGCCTCGAGCAGCGCCCGGCCGAGGCCCCGTCGTCGAGCCTCCTTGACGACGAACACCTTCGAGACCCACGCAACGCCCGCGTCGCCTTGCGGGCCGACGCTCGCGACGCCCAGCGCGCGTCCGGTTGCCGCGGCCTCCGCCACGAAGTCGTCGTGCTCCGGCTTGTGTCCGAACGTTGCGACGTCCGCGTCGCGCCCGTCGGGCTCGAACACAAGCCCGTACTCCGCGAGCGCCTCGGCGATGATCGTCGCGGCCCTCGCCGCATCGCGCTCCGTTGCGGCGCGGACTAGCAACCCGGTGCCCTCGTGATGCCGGCCTTCAGGCGCGCAATCTCCTGGAGCTCCTCGGCCATCGACAGCACCTTCCGGCTCGCTTCGCGGGCGGCGGCTTGCGCGCCGTCCGTCGTTGCCAGCTCGAGGAGAAGGCGGCGTCCGAGCTCGTGATGATGCTTCTCGTCCGGCTGGATCGTCTCCTCGTACATGCGGGCGGTCTCCTCGTCGCCCGTCACGCGGCAGTACTTCACGAACTCCGCGTTCCGCACCACCGCGAGGGCCTCGCGCGTGAACTGCCCGGCCGCTACGCGCGCCACCGTTCCCTCGAGAGAGAGGAGCCAAGCCAAGAGCGGGCTCCTCCCCGCGGCGAGCGGGTCGTGAGTCGCGGTGTCGACGCCGAGCTCCGTGAGTCGCTTCTGGATCAATCGATAGTGCTTCGCCTCGTCGCCTGCTTGCCGCGCGAGGGCGAGCTTCACGTTCACCTCCGGCGTCGTCGGCAGCCACGCGGCCGCGCACTCCGTCGCCTCGAGCTCGTTCTTCAGCGCGAGCATCAGCAGCTTCGACACCGTCATGGCTTCGCTCGGCTCGCCCAGGCACGACGCGCGCGCGATCCGATCCAGCGCCTCGGTGTTCTTGGCATCCAGCTCGGCGACGAAGGCTTCAGGGGAGAGCGTCATGAGGCGCCCAGCCTATCGCGAGATCAGCCCACGTCCTCGTAGTACAGCGGCGGCCGCAACGCGCAGAAGCGGTGGATGCGCTCGCGGTCCTCGTCCTCGAGCGTCTCGAAGGCGATGCCGACTCCGCGCGGCTGATCCGACCCGTGCTCGCGGAGCCAGCGGACCTCTCCGCGTGCGCGGAGCGGCGAGTCCGAGCCGGGGAGCGAGAACTCCAGATCCACTGCACTGCCGATCGGGAGTGGGCGGTACGTCGACAGGAAGAGTCCGCCTTCGGAGATGTCGCCGGAGAGGCCGGAAAAGAATTGCGATTCGCTCGCGAGATGAATGTCTACGGTGACCGACACGCGCTGCGATGCGCGTTGTTCGTCGGCACAGGCGGCGAGCACTTCCTCGACGTCACGCTGCGAGGGAACCGCCACATCGACCTCGACCTGTTCGACCTGCTCGACCTGCGCCGCCGGGGCCTTGAGCAGCACGCCGCTCTGGGCCGGAGCGCCGCCGCGCGGGTTCTTCCTCCTCTTCTTCGCCATTCCGTGCCTCTGCCGCGCCAGCGATGCAGATCCAGTACCGCGGACGCGTGCTCCGCTTTCCTCATGGAACGAAGGATCTTCCCCCGCTCGCTCGAGCCTGAGGTGCACCGTTGCCACACCACGCGCGCATGTCCCATCCCGGGAAGGCGCTAAAGAAGCGCCTTCGCGGCAAACCCACCACGGCAGAGCTGGACGGGTTTGTGCAGACGCCGAGTCCCATGTCGTTCGGAATCTACATCGGCGGGATCGTCTTCGTCCTTGCCGGCCTGGTGTACGGCGCGGTCATCTTGCACGTGCCCGTTCCGTGGATCGTCGTCGGCGCACTCGTGTCGCTCGGGCTTGGCGTGCTCGCGGCCGTCAAAGCGACGCGCATGAGGGACCGCGCGGGCTGAATCGCACGCGCAGTTTGCGCCCCGCGAGGCCGAGCGTCACTGAGTCGAAGGTCAGCGCTTCGGGGGCGCGGGCGGGACGAAGCCCGGCGGCAGGCCCGGTCGGCGGCCCGGTCCGCCAGCGCCCGGCGGTCCGCCAAAGGCACCACCCAGCAACTGCGAGAGCTCGACGATCTGGAAATCGGGCGGGACAGCGAACTTCGTGTCAAGGATGGTCTTCTTGTCGAGCTTCGTCACTTCCATGCGCCCCTCCTCGACGTTCTTCTCATCGAAGGCGACGACGCGAAGCGGGAGGTGATTGAAGTCGGAGACCGCGGCGATCGCCGCGAAGGCCGGCGACTGCACCGCGAGATCGGTGAAATCGATCCACTTCAGCTTCTCGGCGAGGCAGGCCTCGGCGTGGCTGGTCTTTGAAGTGATCTTCCAGACGTCGCAGGTGTAGCCGGCGATCGTGTCCTTCTTGCCGGTCTTCTCGATCTTCGGCGGATCTTCGGGAGGCCCGCCGGCGCCGGATGGACCGCCGCCCATGCTCGGCGGCTTGAAGCCGCCCTTCGCCTTGTCGAAGTCGAGCACGACGGCCTTCTTCTGCGAGTTGATGAGCGCGTAACCCTTCTTCGCGGGCGGGTCGATGATGAAGGCGAGCCCGCCGGCGAGAAAGGGGTTTCCCGGCGAGAGCTCGGGGCCCGCGTCGACCCGCACGCGCGGGGTCTTCAAGCTGACGAGGACCGATTTCGGCCCTTCCTTCGAGCCCGCCTTACCCTGGACGTTCATCGTGATCTCGCCCTCGAACGTCGAGTCGAGGAACGAGAACGCACCGCCGCCGGTGGAGCCGCCGTCGCCGTCCTTCTTGCCGAGCCCGAGCTTGTCACAGCCGAGCGCTGTCGTGGCGACGAGCGCCAAGGCCACCGCCGCCGTTCGCGAGGCGCGCATCAACCGTGCCCGCCCTTGACCGCTTCGATGCGGGCGAGGAGGAGCTCCCGATGGAGCTCGAGCGCCCTCGGCATCTCGGGGCCGAGGCTCTTGAAGAACTCGCCGTAGGACTCGATCTCCGTCTGCCACTCGTCGAGATCGATGTTGGTCGCGTCGTCGACCTGCTCGTGCGGGATGTTGAGGCCCGAGAGATCGAGGTCGCCAGCCTTCGGCACCCAGCCGAAGACCGTCTCCTGACCGCCGACGCGGAGGCGCGCGCGATCGACGACCCATTTGAGGACGCGCATGTTCTCGCCGAAACCCGGCCAGAGGAACTTGCCGTCCTTCTTCCGGAACCAGTTGACGAGGAAGATCTTCGGCGGGTTCGTGATCTTCGACTGCATCTTGAGCCAGTGCTGGAAGTACTCGCCCATGTTGTAGCCACAGAAGGGAAGCATCGCGAACGGGTCGCGACGCACGATACCGACCTTGCCGGTCGCCGCAGCGGTCGTCTCCGAGCCGAGCGTCGCGCCGAAGAAGACGCCGTTCAGCCAGTTGAACGCCTGCATGACGAGCGGGATCGTCGTCGCGCGGCGGCCGCCGAAGATGATCGCGCTGATCGGGACGCCGTCCGGATCGTCGGCGAACTTCGAGAGCCAGGGGTTGTTCTTCGCCGGTGCGGTGAAGCGCGAGTTCGGGTGCGCGGCCTTCTCCGTCGACTTCGACGTCCAGGGGTTGCCCTTCCAGTCGATGACCTCGGGAGGAACAGGGCCGTCCTTGCCCTCCCACCACACGTCACCGTCCGGCGTGCGCGCGACGTTCGTGAAGATCGTGTCCTTCATGATCGTCTTCATCGCATTCGGGTTCGACTCGTAGCTCGTGCCCGGCGCGACGCCGAAGTACCCGTTCTCGGGATTCACGGCGTACAAGCGTCCGTCGTCAGCGACGTGCATCCACGCGATGTCGTCGCCGACCGTCCAGATCTTCCAGCCCTTGAAGCGCTTGGGCGGGATCATCATGGCGAAGTTCGTCTTGCCGCACGCGCTCGGGAAGGCCGCGGCCACGTACGTCATCTCGCCCTCGGGGCTCTCGACGCCGAGAATGAGCATGTGCTCGGCAAGCCAACCCTCGGTCTTGCCTAGGTAGCTGCCGATGCGGAGCGCGAGGCACTTCTTGCCGAGGAGGACGTTGCCGCCGTACCCGGATCCGACGCTCCAGATCGTGTTGTCCTGCGGGAAGTGGCAGATGTACCGGCGCTCCGGGTTGCAATCGAGCGTCGAGTGCATGCCGCGGTTGAAGTCGTTCGAGTCCGCGAGCATGTCGAGCGCGACACGACCCATGCGCGTCATGATGCGCTGGTTGAGGACGACGTAGATGCTGTCGGTCAGCTCGATGCCGACCTTCGAGAGCTTCGAGCCCGCGGGGCCCATGATGTACGGGACGACGTACATCGTACGGCCCTTCATCGAGCCGTCGAAGAGCTTGCCGACCTTCTCGTAGGCCTCTTTCGGGTCCATCCAGTTGTTGGTGGGACCGGCGTCGTCCTTCGTCGGCGTGCAGATGAACGTGAGGTTCTCGACGCGCGCCACGTCGTTCGGGTTCGAGCGGTGCAGGTAGCAGCCGGGAAGCTTCTCCTCGTTCAGCGGCTCGAGGATCTTCAGCTCGACGGCCTCGTCGGTGAGCTTCTTCTTCTCGTCGGCGGAGCCGTCGCACCACACGATGCGGTCGGGCTTCGTGAGGGCGGCCATGTCGGCCACCCACGTGATGAGGTGAGGGTTCGAAGTAAGCACCTTGCCGGAGGCATCCACGGGGCTGCTGGACGACGTCATTGGTGCTGCTTTACCGCAGGTTTGCCCTCTCCGCATCCCCCAAACCCAAAACGCACCTCATGCCTGAGTGACGCGCATGCCGTGTGGCACCGCGGCAAGAAATGCGCGGCCCGGCGGAGCCGCACAACTAAGCTCCCGCGCAGCCGCATGAAGACGATCAAGCTCGAAGGGCCCGGCAAGAACTCGCTCTCCACCGAGCTCATGACCCGCACGCTCGCGTCGGTCCGCGAAGCCGGTGATGCGCCGCTCTTTCTCACCGGCGAGGGCGACGCGTTCTGCGCCGGGCTCAACCTGAAGGAGATCGCCGCGGCCGATGAGGTCG
>JAYSXP010000227.1:0-15191 GCA_043717125.1 Polyangiaceae bacterium
GGCGAGGATTGCGATCGGGAGGAGCTTGGTCATGCCCACCGGGAGCACGGCGCAGGCCCGCGTCAATCACCTGGATTCGAAGCGTTCGTGGGGATCGAGCCGCAATGTCGAGCGGCATTGTCGAGACAGTGGCGGATCGTTCGCTAGCCGATCAGGCCGAGGTTCAGAACGCGCCCTGCAGCATCACCGAGCCGGGGGTGACGTCGACGCGCAAGGGCCTCGAGGTCGCGGCCTTCACCGGCGCCTTCGAGCCCGTGTTCGCGAGAACGGTCGTGACGACGGCGAGCCCGAGGCCCACGACGCCGACGCCGAGACCGACGTTCGCGAGGACGATCTTCGTGTCGATGGAGCTCTTCTCGGAAGGGTCGCAGCTCGGTGCGCACTTCGAGCGCAGATCGCTCTCCGCGTTGTTGGCGGAGATCGCGAACAGCGCGGTCATGACGCCGCCTGCGACGCCGATTCCGAGCCCGACCCAGCCGAGCACCGGAACGTGGAAGTCGCGGCTCTCCTCCGCGGGCGCAACCGGCGCGATCGGCGCCACGGGCTGCGCGGCGGGAGGCGGCGCCTTCGGCTGGAAGGACAGCTCGATCATCCTGTTCTTCTCGCCGGGGCGAACGAGGACCTTGTCCTCTACGCCCTGGCCGCTGGCGAGCTCGAAGCGGACGGCGTGCTCGCCTGGATCGACGGACAGCGCGCGTGCGTCGATGCTCTGCGCGACGGCGACGCCGTCGATCAGGACGCGAACGACGAGCGTCTCCTTGCCAAGCTCGTCGAGCGCGCGAAACGTCACGGTCGGCGTGTCGTGCTCGGCGTCGACGAGCCACTGGCTGCACTGCTTGGCGACGGGGCCCGGACATGCCTTCGCGGCGCACATGATGAACTTGTCGCGCGCGGCGGTCAGCTTGCCGTCGTCACGGAGCTTCTGCCCCTCGTCGGCCGCGGCGATGCACTCCTTCGGACCGGCATGGGCTGGCTCCACCGTCGCGAGGGTCGCGGCGCCGAGCATCGCGCCCATGACCGTCGTGCGCATCGCGCGCACCGCTGTTTCTTTCACTTGAGGCACTCCGGAATGAAATGTTGATGGCCATTCTTGTCGACAGTGTACGGCGGGTCGCAGTTGACGCGTCCGCGGACGACGGGCTTGTCTCCCGTCGTCTTGGCCGAGGTCGCCGGAGCCGTGCCGTGTAAGGCCATCGCGGCAGCGCTCGCGCTCGCCGCGCCAGTCGTGCCGGTCGCGGGCGGTGCGACGTTACCGGGCCTGCGGATGACCGAGGCGCTCGCGGTGTCGGGATCGGCCGTGGGCGCCGATTCCGTCGCGCTCGGCAGCGCGGCTGACACGGTCGCGCTCGGCGCTGCTGCGGTTGCTGCCGGCTGCGGGCTGCGACCGAGCAGTACGGCGATCACGCCCAGCGTCACGACGAGCAGCGTGCCCAGAACGGCGAATCCCGCGACGGCCATCGAGCGACGCTCCGCAGGTAGAGCGACGATCACCCCGCTGGTCGGGGGCGGGGCCTCGACCGCCGAGCTCTCCATCTCCTCCACCATCTCCAAAATGTCTACCGAGCCGCCCGGCATCGCGAGCGGCGGCTTGGAGCGGGTACTCGAACGCTCGATCTCGGCGACGATGCGCGCGCGCTCGTCGAGCAGCTCCCCGACGAGCTCCTGGATGCACTCGCTCACTTCCGCGTTCGAAGCCGGCGGACCGCAGGACGCCTCGAGCTCGGCGGCCATCGCGATCGCCGTTGGATAGCGGCCCTTCGCGTCGGCCATGGTCGCGCGTCGCACGATCTGATCGAAGCGCCCGAGCTTCGGGTCGATCATGCTCGGCAGCTGGATCTCGTTGTGGATGATCTTCGTGAGCGCTGCGCCCTCGTTCTCGCCTGCGAACATGCGCACGCACGTCAGCGCCTCGAAGAGCACGACCCCCGCGGCGTAGATGTCCGCGGTGCGGGTGAGCGCCTGCGCCGAGAGCTGCTCGGGCGACATGTAGAGGACCTTGCCCTTGATGTCGCCGTCGCGGGTCGTGTGAACGCGCCCCGCGGCCTTCGCGACGCCGAAGTCGAGGACACGCGCGACGCCGTCCGTGCCGACGAGGACGTTCTGAGGGGACATGTCGCGATGGACGAGGCCGAGCTGCACGCCCTTTTCGTCGGCCGCCTCGTGGGCGGCGTGCAGACCGTGGAGCGCACCGGACATGATCGCCACCACCACGCGCGGCGCGAGGGGGACGCCGCGATCGCGGGCGCGCCGGATGAGACGCGAGAGCGACTCGCCGCGGACGTACTCCATGACGAGGAGCAGCTCGTTATCGTTCATCACGACGTCGAGGGTCGAGACGACGTTCGGGTGCTGGATGCGCGACGCGAGGCGTGCCTCGTCGAGGAACATCGCCGTGAAGTCTGCGTCGTGCGCGAACTGCGAATGGAGTCGCTTGATGGCGACCGTACGGAGAAAGCCCGCCGTGCCGATCAGCCGTCCGAGGTGGACGGTGGCCATGCCACCCGACGCGATGGCGTCGTAGATCGCATAACGATCGACGATTAGCGGCGACTCCGCGCTCGGAGCGTTCGCGCCAGAAGCCCCCTTCATCTGCCAAAGCTATGCTTCTTGAGCCGTCGCGACCAGCCACAAGACCCACGCGGAGGGACAGGCGTGAGTGAGTGTGGGCCGCTTCGTTTCGTCCGACGACGATCGCCCGCGCGAACTGCTATCTTGCGGCCATGCGCGCGCGAGTCGGCGTCGCCACGGCTCTCGTGGTGGCTGCACTGTTTGGTGGCGCTGGGGTCGCGGCTTGCGGCTTCGGTGTCGATCTCGACAATCTCTTCGGGGCAGCCGTCGATGGCGGGCCTGCGGCCGAGGGATCCGTCGACGGGGGTGACGAAGGCGGAGCCGAGGCCGGGATCCCGAGCATCGAGGTCCAGCAGCTCGCCGCGGGCGACAACTTCACCTGCGGCCGGCGAGTCGACGGCACGGTGATGTGCTGGGGCGAGGACGGTCCGATCGGGCGGCTCGGCGACGGGCTCAAGTTCTCGTCGAGCACGCCCGTCCTCGTGAAGGACGTCACCGACGCGATCGACGTCGCCGCCGGTCCGAATCACGCCTGCATCGTGCACAAGTCAGGCACGGTGTCGTGCTGGGGTGAAAACGAGAGTCGACAGCTCGGCGACGGCACCACGGTCGACTCACCGACGCCTCTCAACGTCGTGACGCTCGCCGACGCGACGCAGCTCGCGCTCGGTAGAGCATTCTCGTGCGCGCTCAAGAAGGACGCGACCGTCGCGTGCTGGGGCGACAACTCCGTCGGGCAGCTCGGCGACGGGACAAAAACGCCTCGCTCGCAGCCCGCGGTCGTCACGGGCCTCAAGGACGTCACGCAGGTCGCCGCCGTCGACGCGACCGCATGCGCCGTCACCAAGGCCGGTGCCGTCTTTTGCTGGGGAAGGAACAACGCGGGACAGGCCACGGCCTCGACCCCTGCCGACGTGCTCGCTGCCCTCAAGGTGGACGGCCTCACCGGCGTCACCTCGATCGGGCTCGGAGGAACCGCCAATTACTTCTGCGCCGTGCAGGGGACCGGCGCGATCATGTGCTGGGGCTACGGCAACTACGGAAGCCTCGGCAATGCCAAGGACGACAACAGCGCGACTCCCGTCGGTGTGCTCACCATCTCCGACGCCGTCGGCGCGACCATGGGCAACAATCACGCGTGCGCATGGCGGAAGAGCGGCGCGGTCGCGTGCTGGGGCCTCAACAACTGGCGACAGCTCGGCATCGGCGACACGGCGGCGGCGACGAACAACGTCTCGACTCCGCTTCCCGTCGATAGTGTCTCGGGCATCAAACAAGTGACCGGCGGCGCAGCCCACACGTGCGCGCTCTCCACGGACGGCAAGCACATCTCGTGTTGGGGAGCGAACGTCGGCGGCGCGCTCGGTCGTGCCACGCGCGTCGTCTCCGCCGTTCCCGTCAAGGTGGTCACGACGTCGTCGTTCGCGAGCCTCGCGATGGGCGCTAGCCACACGTGCGGCCTCGACGCCGCCGGAGTGCTCTCGTGCACGGGCACCAACGAGCTTCGCGAGTATCTCGTGAAGAGCTTCCTCGCTGCGGGAGCTCCCACGGTCGCGACCGGAGCGCCGAGCGCGACGCGCGCCGCCGCGGGTGACGTCCACACGTGCGTCGTCGCTGCCGGCGGGCAGGTACAGTGCTGGGGCAACGGGCAGTACGGCCAGCTCGGCAGCGGCCAGGTCGCCTATATCCAGGACACTCCGGCGATCTTCATCTCCACGGCCGCGACCGACATAGGCGCCGGCGCGAACTTCTCGTGCGCCCTCCTCGCCACCAAGGAGGTCGCCTGCACGGGGCAGAACGACGGGCTCAAGCTCGGGTTCAACACCGGCGGAGGCAACCCCGCGACGCCGTCAATCATCACCGCGCCCGGTGGCGGCGTGCCCGACGCCGGCCCGGACGGTGGCCCTTCGCCTCCTCCTCCGCTCGGCGCGACGAAGATGGCCATCAGCCGTGGCCACTCTTGCGTGCTCCGCGCGGGAGGCATCGCGACGTGCTGGGGCTCCAACGGCTCGGGTGAGTGTGGAGTCACCGGCAGCGGCGCGACCTTGCCGGTCGACGTTCCCAACCTCTCGGGTCTCCAGGACATCGCGCCGGGCGGCGGACACACGTGCGCGCTCCTCGGTGACGGAAGCGTCCGCTGCTGGGGCGCGAACAACTTCGGACAGACGACCGGCGGCATGCCGGATGGCCCGGCGCTTCGCACGCCCGACCTCGGCGGCAAGACGGCAAAGGCGATCGCCTCCGGTGAGAGCCATTCGTGCGCGCTCACGGCCGACGGGACCGTCTTGTGCTGGGGGCGCGGGAAGCTCGGGCAGCTCGGCAATGGCGTCCGTGCGGACGTGCCGTCGCCTGCCGTCGTGAAGAACCTACCCACGAATGGCAAGGCGCTCTACGCGCGCGCCGACCGCACGTGCGCGCTGATGGCCGACGGCTCCGCTTACTGCTGGGGCAACAACCGCATCGGCGAGCTCGGCGACGGCGTGGTGATGACGACGGGCGCCGCGGCCCCCGTCGTGGGGTACTGAGGCCTCCCCGCTACTGCGTGACCATGTCCGCCGCCGTGCGCGGGTAGACCTCGAGGTACTTCGTACCGGCGCTCGACACGAACGTTCCGAAGATTCCGGTGAGTCGCCCACCGCCTTGGCGGTCGCGGTGCTCTTCCCCTCTCGCGTCGAGAGACGCACCCGCTGGGGCCGTCAGCGCCGGCTGGGACGTGAGATCACGTCCGGCGGCCTCGTCGTCGGCACCGCGGTCGGCCGCGGGATCGGCACCGGCGTCGGCGGCACCTTCGCGGTGGGCGTCGTGCGCGGCGGGGACCTGGGAGGCGTTCCCTTCGGAGTCGCCTTGGTGGTCGTCGGCGGCGTCGGGGTGGGAGCAGGCGGGGGCGGCGGCGGATGCTTCGCGGGCTTCCACGCCTCGGTCGAGTGGCAGTCGGCGCACTTCGTCGGGAACGTCTGGTGGTCGGGAAACGTGCTCGCCTCGTAGTCCTCCTTGTGGCAACCGACGCAGGCCTTCGGCGTGCCCTTGAACACCCACGGCGTTCCCTTGTGGCACCACGCGCACTGCGTATCGGGGCGGCCCTGGTGCGCGCCGGTCAGCGGCCAGAAGTCGTGTTGGAGAACGGCCGGGCGCCAGTCGGCCTGCACGTGACACACGCCGCACGTCGTCGGCTTCACGCCGACATGCGGCGGCTGCCTGACGCGCTCGAACTCCTCCATGTGGCACTCTGCACACGCGCCACCCTTGTCCGTGCCCACGCCGGTCGCCGCATTGAAGCGCACCGCTGCGCCGCCCTTCCCGACGGCGATGCCCGCATCGGAATGCGCGCTCGTGTCCGCGCTCGGCTCGCACGCGACGAGGGCGACCGCGAGCAGGCTCGCTCCGAGAGTGTGCGCCGCGCTCAAAACTTCTCCTCCCGGAACGTCATGCCGAGGTGCGCGCAGATTGGGCGGATCTTCTTCGCGAGGCCCGGGGGTCCGCAAAAATAGACGTCGACGGGCGCGGGCGCGTGCTGCTCGCGGATAAGATAGAGCATGCGCTCCCAATCGGGCTGCCCCATGTGCGTGTGCGTTCGGAGGCCGGTGACGATGTCGTCCTTTCCGGAGTCGTGCAGGACCTGACGGGCGATCTCGACGGCGAGCGCCGTCGTGTCGGCGCGACCGGCGGTCATGCAGAGATGGATGTCGAGCAGCTGCTTCGGGTCCTCGGCCTCGAGCTCGGAGAGCAGCGAGGCGAACCACTCGAACGAGTACTGGTCCTTGTTGAGCCAGAAGAAGTGCGCCTTCGTGAGCCGTGGAGGCGCGTCACTGTTGGCGCGGAGGATGAAGCTCGCGAGGACGCTCGCGAACGGCGTCACGCCGATGCCGGCGCCGATGAACACCGCGAACCGCGAATCGAAGATGTGCGCGCTCGGCGAGCCGTAGGGGCCGTCGACGTACGCCTCGAGCTGCTCGTCGGCTCCGCTCGCCTCGCTGGCTTCGACGCGTCTGCGGAGCGCGGCGGTCCAGTTGCCAAGCGACCGGATGTGGAACGTGAGCGCGCCGCTCTCCTCTGCGCTGCTGATCGTGAACGGATGCCACTCGTGCTTGGCGATCCCGGGGATGCGGAGGAATGCGTAGTCGCCGGGGGCCCACGAAAACCCTCTCGGCGGCTCCAGCTCGAGGCGGGTCACTCCGGAGCGGAGCGCCTGGCTCTCCGTCACGATCGTCTTCTGGGCGCGCCGCGAGAGGCGGAGGAGGCGCTCGATCGCGAAGCCGAGGAGCGGCGCGCCGGCCCAGAAGAGGAACGAGATCGAATGGAGGATCGCGAGGACGAACCAGACGACATAGAGGAGGTGCGTGAAGTAGAAGAGCTCGAAGCGGCTCGACCGACGGACGATCGAGAGCGCGAACACCCACATGATCGTGATCACGAGGATCAGGAGCGAGCCGGTGAGCCCGCGCTGCGTGTGAAGGAAGAAGTGCTCGACCGAGCCCTTCGCGTGGCCGGCGAGATAGGCCCCGATGAGCGCCGCGCCGTGGGCGATGCCGAGGCCGACGAGCGCGTGCCCGACGATGCGATGGAACGTGACGGCCTGGTCGATCGGTAGCACGCGTCCGAGGAACGTCGTTCGGACCCACGTGAGCACGCGGCGCATGACGGGCAGGAGAAGGATGGCCCCGTTCAAGTCGATGCACGTGCCGAGGGCGCGGCCGAGGCGCATGAGCTCGTTCCCGGGGACGCCCGGGCGGGTCCGCGAGAGGCCGTAGGCGAAGAGCGCCACGTTGGTCGCGATCCAGAGGACGAGGACGACGAGCGGTCCCCAGCCATTCTCGAGGAACGTCGACCTGAGCGCGGACGGCGCACCGTCGATGCGCGCGAGGATGTCCTCGCTCGGCGCGATCCATTGCGCTTCGCTGCGCGTCATGGACCGGAGGACGGCCGGGTACTTCTTGACGACGGCGTCGAACTCCGTGAAATCGATGCGACCGTCGCGGTTCGTGTCGGCGGCGACGAAGAGGGCGTTCGCGACGGCGTGGGACGACTGCGTCGGGCGGTCGGTCACGTCGCTCTCCGAGAGGCTCATCGCGATCATGCGATAGAGCTCGTCACGGGAGAGCGAGCCGTCGCCGTCGTGATCGTGCACGCGGAAGGCGAACATCAGCTTCTCCTGATCGCTCCCCGCGATCAGCTTGCGGACGCCCTCCATGAACTCGTCTTTGGCGATGACGCCGTCGGCGTTCAGGTCGAAGGCGGCGAGCACGCGGCGCGCGAGGTACTCGCTGCGGAGGCCGAGTGCAGACTGCAGCTCCTTGACGTTGATGACGCCGCCTTTGCCCGCCATGCGCGCGAACGAACGCTCGAGCGTCGCGATGAGGCGCGCGTCGACCGTGACGGGGCGAGACACACGCTGCAAGCGGCGGATGCTAACGCCGTTCGGGCCTAAAAGACCGGTATTAGCGCCCGACTCGGGGAGCGCGCACGCTCACGTGGATGTGTGACCGAAGCCGCTCGTCATGAGCGGGAGCGCGTCCTTCGCGCCGCCGCGCATCAAGTCCGGCGATCTTCAGCGCCGAGGGCCGATCGCCTCGTGCCGCAGCGCGTGATCGGCGAGCACCAGGGCCGCCATGGCCTCGATGAGCGGGACGGCGCGGGGAAGGACGCACGGATCGTGTCGGCCACGGCCTGCGATGGTCGTGTCCTCGCCCTCACGGGTGACCGTGCGCTGCTCGTGCATGACCGTCGCCGTGGGTTTGAAGGCGGTGCGGAAATAGATGGTCTCGCCGTTGGTGATGCCGCCCTGGACGCCGCCGCTGCGGTTGGTGTGGGTGCGCACGCGCCCGCCCGTCATGTAGAACTCGTCGTTGTGCTCGAGCCCGGTGAGGTCGGTCCCGGCGAAGCCCGAGCCGATCTCGAAGCCCTTGCTCGCGGGGAGACTCATCATCGCCTTGGCGAGGTCGGCCTCGAGCCGGTCGAACACCGGCTCTCCCCATCCTGGCGGGCAACCGCGTATCGAGCACGTGACGACGCCGCCGACGGAGTTACCGGCCTTGCGCGCCTTCTGCACGATCTCGATCATCGAAGCTGCGATCGCGGGATCGGGACAGCGAATCGGGGTCTGCTCGACGGCGTCGCGCGTGACCGTCTCGACGTCGCAGTCGACCGAGACGCGCTCGACCTTCGAGACCCACGCCACGATCTCCACGGCGTAGCGGCCGACGAGAAGCTTCCGCGCGATGGCTCCCGCGGCGACGCGGCCGGCGGTCTCGCGTGCGCTCGTCCTGCCGCCGCCGCGGTAGTCACGATGACCGTACTTCGCGTCGTAGGTGTAGTCGGCGTGACTGGGGCGATACTTCGTCGCCACCTCGCGGTAGTCACCCGAGCGCTGATCCTCGTTCGCGATCGAGAGGCTGATGGGCGTCCCGAGCGTCTTGCCCTCGAAGACGCCGCTCATGATGTGAACGGTGTCGGACTCCTTGCGCTGGGTGACGAGGTTGCTCTGTCCGGGGGCGCGCCGATCGAGGTCGGGCTGGATGTCGGCCTCGGAGAGCTCGAGCAGGGGCGGGCAGCCGTCGATGACCGCGCCGATCGCCGGACCGTGCGATTCACCCCACGTGGTGACGCGGAAGAGGTGACCGAAGGTATTGCCCATGCGTCTCCTGGCAGCCTAGCTCTAAGCTCGCCTAGAGCGTGGTGCTGGTGATGATGCGCGCGAGGAACAGCTTGTTCACGCTGCTGTCGACGCCGACGATGACGAGCTTGCCGTCGGGCTGGAGCGCCGCCCCTCGCACCTCCAGCTGCGAGGGGGCCGTGCCGATGGCGAGCTTTCCCTGTGCGCCGAAGAGCGGGTCGAGGGTGCCGTCGATGCGCAGCCGCGCGATCCAGCCGCGGAAGCGTTCACCGCCGACGTTGAGCTTGTCGTGGAGGTTGCCGACGACGAGAGTGCGGCCGCTCGCGTCGACCACGAGGTTCGTGTTCGTGGTCTCCATCTCCTTGGCGACCAAGGGCTCGGCGAAATCGAGCACGGCCTTTCCTGCGGTGGCGTAGGTCGCGTCCACCAGGCCGCTCGAGGTCAAGCGGGTCACGGCGGTCACGCGCCGGATGTTCGCCACGCCGGGATCGTAATCGCCGCCGATCAGGACCTTGCCGTCTGTCTGCGCGGCGACTGCCTGACCGGTCTCGTTGTTGTCGGCGCCGACCTTCGAAAACGCCTTCCCCAACGTGCCGAAGCTGCTCACGGGTTGCCCTGTGAGCGAGAGCTTTGCCGCCGTCAGCGACTGCCCGCCCGGGCCGCTGCCGGTTCCTGCGATCAGAAAGCCGTCGGTTTGCGCGACGAGGCCGGTCGGGGTGCCGCCGACGTTCGAGAACCCGGCCGCTCCCGCGTTGCCGAACGCGCCGTCGGGGGCGCCAGCCGCGGTGAGGCGCATGAAGCCGAAGTCGTTGCCGCCCGCGATCGCGAGCACCACGCCGTCGCCGCCGGTGACGACGACGCCGCGGACGTCCTGGCCTCCGTTGCCGCCGCGGAACGACCCGCTGTTGGCGAACGTGGCGTCGGCCTGCGAGGCGCCGATGCGCACGACGTACGCGAAGCGAGTCGAAACCGTGGTCACGGTGATTGACGTGCCTCCGACCACGGCTCGGCCCTGCGAGTCGAACGCGACTGCGCTGCCGAACGACGAGGTTCCATCGCTCTTGACGACGCGACCGGCCGTACCGAACGTCGAGTCCAGCGCACCGGTCGTCGTGAACGCTGCCGCGGCGAGGTGACCCGAGCCCTGGCCCACGACGACGATGCGTCCGTCGGCGCGCACCGCCACGGCGCGTGGATCGACGAGCGGGTCGATGACGACGAAGCCGCCCGTACCGAACGTCGGGTCGAGCATTCCGCCAAGGCCCTCCTTCGAGGTGTCTCCGGCGGGAGCGTCGGTCGACCCGTCGGACAATGGGCCGGGGCCCGCGCCGTCCGGGACGGCGCCGTCGACGCGAATGCCGCCTTCGATCTCCTCACACCCGTCGCACGGGTTCACGGTGAGATCGCCGGCGCCCGTGAGCGCGTTGCACGCGACGAGGAGCGCGACGGACGCGAGCCCGAATGCGTGACGTGAGCGGTTGGTCGCGCGCATCCCCATCGAAAGATAGCACCGTTACTGCGGGGTGTCGGTCCACGGCTTCCGCCAGAAACCGCCCAGTTTCGCCCATCCATCACGACGCGGATCTCGGGAGGCGCGCCCTTCGAGAAGTGTCCCTCGAAGCGGTATACGGAGCGCACGGGGATCAATGCTATCTCGCTGGCCCATGCCCGGCGACGCCGACCCGCCCGCGAGCGCGCACCCGCGCGAGACCTCGGCGGTGACCTTTCCCCCGGAGCTGCCCATCTCGTCGCGCGTCCGAGACATCGCGACGGCGATCGACGGGCACCAGGTGGTCATCGTCGCGGGCGCCACCGGCTCCGGCAAGACGACGCAGCTGCCGAAGATCGCCCTCGCGATGGGACGCGGGCTCGAGAAGATCATCGGCGTCACGCAGCCCCGGCGCATCGCGGCGACGAGCGTCGCGGCGCGCGTCGCGAGTGAGCTCGGCACGCCGCTCGGGAGCGACGTCGGCTATCAGGTTCGCTTCGACGATCACACGTCACCGCAGACGTACGTGAAGTTCATGACCGACGGGATCCTGCTCGCCGAGATCCAGGGCGACCGTCTGCTCCGTCGCTACGACACGCTCATCATCGACGAGGCGCACGAGCGCAGCCTCACGATCGATTTTCTGCTCGGCTGGCTGAAGCGCATTCTCCCCGAGCGCCCCGACCTGAAGGTGATCGTCAGCTCCGCGACGATCGAGACCGAGCGCTTCTCGGAGTTCTTCGGGGGCGCGCCGGTCATCCAGGTCGAGGGCCGCACGTATCCGGTCGACGTCCTCTACGAGCCTCCCGCCGACGACGTCGACGGGCCCGAAGCGGTCGCCGACGCCGTCGCGAACGTGACCTCCCTCGACCCGCGCGGAGACATCCTCGTGTTCCTCCCCGGCGAGCGCGAGATCCGCGAGACAGAGCAGGAGCTGCTCGCACGGAACCTCCGCCACACGGTCATCCAGCCGCTCTATGCGCGCCTGTCGGCGGGCGATCAGGCCAAGGTGTTCGCGAGCATCTCGCAGCGTCGCGTGATCCTCGCCACGAACGTCGCCGAGACGTCCATCACCATCCCGGGCATCGTCTACGTCGTCGACGCGGGTGTCGCCCGCCTCTCTCGTTACGATCCCCGCTCCGGGACGACGCGCCTCCAGATCGAGGGGATCTCCCAGGCGAGCGCCGAGCAGCGGAAGGGCCGCTGCGGGCGGGTCCGCGACGGCATCTGCGTGCGCCTTTACGACGAGGCGAGCTTCGCGGCGCGCCCGGCGTTCACGGATCCCGAGATCAAGCGAACCGGGCTCGCGGGCGTCATTTTGCGGATGAAGTCGCTCGGGCTCGGCGACGTCGAGGGGTTTCCGTTCCTCGACCCGCCGCAGTCAAAGGCGATCGCCGAGGGTTATCGGGTCCTCGAGGAGCTCGGCGCGCTCGGTGAGGACCGCGAGCTCACCGAGCTCGGCCGTCGTCTCGCGCGGTTCCCCGTCGACCCGCGGATCGGGCGCATGATCCTCGCCGGAGCCGAGCTCGGCTGCCTCCGTCAAGTGCTCGTGGTCGCCGCTGCGCTCAACGTCCAGGACCCGCGCGAGCGCCCGCGCGAGGCGCAGCAGAAGGCGGACGAACTGCACCGTCGCTTTCGCGACGAGCGCTCGGACTTCGTCGGCATCCTCCGGCTCTGGGAGTTCGCCAAGGAGGCCGAACGCAAGGGAACGGGCAACCTGCGACGAACGTGCAAGGAGAGCTTTCTCTCGTTCATGCGCGTTCGCGAGTGGGGCGAGGTCCATCGGCAGCTCGAGGAGATCGTTCGTGAGCTGAAGCTCGAGACGACCGCGGGGAAGGGCGGTGACGACGTGCTTCATCGCGCGCTGCTCACCGGTCTGCTGTCGAAGGTCGGGACGTGGCGCCCCGAGCCTCGCGTCTACGTCGGCGCGAAGCAGACCAAGTTCGCGATTCACCCATCCTCGGCGCTCGCGCGCAAGCCGCCGGCGTGGCTCATGGCGTTCGAGCTCGTCGAGACGACGCAGCTGTTCGCGCGCACCGCGGCGAAGATCGAACCCGAGTGGTTGCTCGATGCGGCGCCGCATCTCCTGAAGCACAGCTACTCCGAGCCTCACTGGTCGGAGACCTCGGCGCGCGCGTCGATCAAGGAGCACACGACGCTCTTCGGGCTCTCGATCTCGCGCGACAAGAGCGTGGATTACGCGACGGTCTCCCCGGAGCTCGCGCGCCTGATGTTCCTCGATCACGCGCTCGTACGCGGCGAGTACAAGACGCGCGGCACGTTCCACCAGAAGAACCGCGCGCTCCTGGACGAGGTCGCACGCCTCCGCGACAAGGCGCGCCGCAGCGACATGCTCGCGGACGACGACGCGCTCCTCGCGTTCTTCGACAAGCGCGTGCCGGCCGACGTCGTCAACGGTAAGACCTTCGAGGAATGGCGCGAAAAGGCCGAGAAATGCGCTCCTTCCGCGCTGCTGCTCTCCATCGACGACGTGCTCACCGGCGAGCGCCGCGTCGTCGCCGCCGACTTCCCCGACGCCATTCGGTTGCATGGTGCAACGATTCCCGTGACCTACCGCTTCGACCCCTCGGCCGACGACGACGGCATCACGCTCACCGTTCCGCTCGTGCTCTTGCCGCAGCTCGACCCAGGAGAGCTCGACTGGACGATTCCCGGCTGGCACGCCGAGAAGCTGGCAGCGCTGCTCTTTGAGCTGCCACGCGCGCTGCGTCGGGAGCTCGGCGACGGCGAGATCCCCGAGCTCGCGCGAACGCTCGCGCGAGAGCTCACGCCGTTCCAGGGGCCGATGATCCCGGCGCTCGCGCGCGCGGTGACCGAGCTCACCGGCGTGCGCGTGGACGACACCTCGTTTCGTCCCGACGCGGTAGCGGCGTACCTCAGGCTCACGTGCCGGCTCGTCGACGAGAGCGGCAAGGTCATCGCGCAGAGCCGCGAGACGGGCGATCTCCTCAGTCAGCACGGCGCCCGCGCCCGTGCCGCCTGGAAGAGCACCGCGCCGGCACCGGCATGGGAGAAGAAGGGGCTCACGAGCTGGGACGTCGGGGAGCTGCCGGCGTTCGTGGTCAGGCGCGTGTCGGGCACGGAGGTCCGCAGCTATCCCGCGCTCGTCGATCGCGGGACGTCGGTCGATCTCGTCCTCGTGGAGTCGTCCGCGGCGGCGGAGGTCGCGCTGCGGGCGGGCGTGCGGCGCCTGTTGATGCTCGCGGCAAGGGCGGCGATCTCGGCGGTCGCGCCGCGCATCCCGCCGGCGTTCGCTCGGCCAAACGGCGCTCCGCTCACGCGCACGGAGGCCGAGGCGTTCCGCGCGAGGGTGCTCGCGAGAGTCGTGGATGCTGCATTCGGGCTCACGGTGGACGCCCTGCTACCGCGCACCAAGCCCGCCTTCGCAGAGCTCGTGAGCGCGGGCACTCCGCGCGTGGCGACGGCCTTCCGGCTCTTCGCGGACGCCATCGCTCCGGTGGCGAAGGAGCTCGACGCCGTCCTTGGTGCGCTGCGGACGGCGTCGAAGCATCCGAGCGGTCGCGCGGCACTGGTCGACATCCAGGCGCAGCTCGAGCATCTGTTCCCGGCAGATTTGATGGAGTGGGTGCCGCTCTCGCAGCTCGAGCACTTTCCGCGCTACCTGCGCGCCGCGCAATTGCGGCTCGGACGCGCGGTGAGCGATCCGCGCAAGGACATGGACAAGCTCGCGCCCTTCGCGACGCTGTGGAGCACGTTCCTCGCGAAGCGCGCCAGCGTGCGCGACCAGGGCGCGGCCGCGGAGCTGCGCTGGGCTTTCGAGGAGCTGCGCGTCGCGATCTTCGCGCCGGAGCTCAAGACCCCCGTGAGCGTCTCGCTGCCGAAGATCGCGGCCGCGCTGTCGGCGTTGCGCTGACGGGCGCCCCTGGCAGGTCGTTGAAGGTCGCGAGCACAGCTTCGTGCCCGCGCTTCATGTCGGCTCTCGCCGCGAACGTCTTCTTCGGCGTCTTGCGCCTTCGCCGCGCCTCGCGAGGTGGACTCGCTCACGTGGTCGAGTTTCCGGAAGGCTATCCAAAGCGGCCGGACCGCTGACTTACGTGAGGTGTTGCCAGCTTCGATCGCGGGGCCTCCGGGTTAGAGATCGAACGCCGTGCCGAGCGCGAGCAGCGTGCCGAAGCGGAGCGCCCCGACCGTATGCGAGGCGGTCTCGGCGTGCCGCGCGGTCCATGCGCTCTCCGTGTACGTGTAGGCCGTGCGCGTGCGCGTGAGATCGTCGTCGAGCGAGAGCTGGAGGCCGAGATGGAAGCGAGTCTTGCCGCCGATCTCGGCGCCGAGGAAGGCGCGCGCTCCGAAGAAGGGGGTCGTGCCGCTTGCGCCTGGATCGGTGGAGCTGATGAACCCTCTGTCGACGCCCTCGTAGTGATGGACGCCTCCCGCGGCAGCGACGCCGAAGCGGATCGCGTGCGGTCCGTCGACGAAGAGGCCGACGAGCGGCGCGGCGGTCGACGTCGTGTAGTCGAGCACGGCGCCGCCGTACTCGAACGT
>JAYSXP010000228.1:0-15162 GCA_043717125.1 Polyangiaceae bacterium
TCGATGGGCGCGTTGCCGCTTCGCTTCGTGCCACCGCCGCTGCCGAGGTAGGCCGTGACGCCGTACCCGGCGAGCCGGACCGCCGTCCCTGCCGGATACTGCTCTGCGTCGTCGCCAGCCGCGAGGGGGACACGGAGGATGCGCGCGGGGGCCGCTGCTGGGAGAATGAGCAACGCAAGGTCTCCTTGCAGCGAGTCGCCGCTCCCGTCGAGCGGTGCACTGACGTCGTAGGCCGGATGCACCACCGCGCGCGAGGCGGCGACCATGTCCTGCCACGTCTTCGTTGCATACGTCGTACCGTCGAAGACCACCGTCGCACCGACGGACCTGGTCTTCGCATCGACGACGCAGTGCGCCGCCGTGAGCACCACGCGGTCGGCGATCAGCGTGCCCGTGCAGAGACCGCTGGAACGTCCGTCGACGACCTGCGTGAGCAGCCCCACGACTCCTTCGCCCGTGCGGAGGGAGTCCATACCGTCGACCAGCGGGTCGTTGGAGCTGCCAGCGGCTTCGTCCAGGGGCGACGAACAGCCTGCAGCGGCGCCCGTCAGAACCCACGAGGCGACAAGAGCGATGGGCATCGAAGAACGGTTCATGGTGACTCCGGCGTTGGTGCGAGGTGATGACCCTCGAGCAAGGTCGATGCCGTGGGGGAGGGCCATCGAAAATCCGCGCCGACGATGGCAAGGGAGAACCTGCGGGTTCCATCGCGTGGATCCACGGTGCGCGCGTGCAGATTCTCGGCCGGCGCTTCGACTTCGGCCGAGGTCCCTCGGACGGCTCCGCAGGCTCGACTTACTTTCGCGATCCGCTGGCGGGAACGCCGGCGTTCCATGGTGGACGGCCGTGGGGCAGCGATCACGCGAATCAACCCGGCAACGGAAACGGCACGCGCATTGCTGCTCTCCCTCGGTACGAGCGACGGCGCCGAGCCGCCCTCGGCACTCACACCTCTCGCCAAGAAAGCCCACCACCATGAATACCGTTCGCAAGATCGTCTCCTTCGCCAAGAACCTCGGTCGCGACACGCGCGGCGAAGACCTCACGGAGAAGTCGAGCGGGCTGTCCAACGCCGGAAAGGTGGTGATGGCGGCTATCGCCATCACCGCCGCCGCGGCCGGCGCCACCACCCTCTCCAACAACTCCAACGCCGCAGGTGACCACACCAGCAAGGCCGTCAACGGGGCCACTGGCGCCTCCGTCCAGACCACCGACAAGTCCACCGCGCCCTTCGCGGTGAAGTGAGCGCGCGTCCCGGGACGCGCAGGTCACGCGCGGGCCAGCGCGCGTTCTCCGCCGTCGAGGAGCTCCTCGTGGCGGCGGCGCTCCTGGGCTGCTTCGTCTACCCGCTGGCCCTCGCGTCACGCGCCGCGGGCGCGCGTCTCGCACGGGATACGGATCGCGCACACGCCACCCTGCTGCAACAGAAGCGATGAACCACCGCCACCGACCCATCCTCCATCGAACGATCAAGGAGCAAGAGCCATGACTGCAAAGCAAACCGTCGTTTCCTTCTTCCGAGCCCTACGCCGAGATACGCGAGGGGAAGATCTCACCGAGAAATCCAGTGGACTATCGAACGCTGGCAAGGTGGTGATGGCGGCCATCGCCATCACCGCCGCCGCCGCCGGTGCCACTACCCTCTCAAACAACGCCAACGCGGCCGGCGACCACACCAGCAAGGCGGTCAACGGGGCCACCGGCGCCGCGGTCCAGACCACCGACAAGTCCACCGCGCCCTTCGCGGTGAAGTGAGCGGACCGTGAAGGTCTCGTCCATTCGCAGGCTCATCCGGGCGATCGCTTCGGACAGCCGCGGGAGCGGCGACCTCACGGTCAGCCTGTTGCTCACGGCAGCAGGGGCAGTGATGGTCGGGCTCACGGTGCCCGCGCTGTTCCGCTCGTCCCAGGCCGCCTCCCGCACCTTCGATAACCAGGTGAAGGTGCTGGAGCGCGGAAGCGGAACGTCGTCATCGGGTGGCTCGCAATCTCCCTGGGAAATCAGCTTCGGTCCGGACGGCGTCAAGGCGTCCGGGCCGGTCGGCGGTGGGGTCATGGGATCCCTCTCCGTTGGAAAAGGCGGCATCTCGGGCGGCGCTCAGGGCGGCGGCAGTGGAACAGGTACCGCATCCACGCCGACGAACGGGTCCGGCGGCGGTTCGGGCGGTCCGGCGACCGGCACGGGTTCCCTGAAGGACGTGGCTCCCAAGGGCAACCAAGCGCTCATCGACGCACGAATGTGAAGAACAAGGGGAGTGCGGCCCGCACCGCAGGAGGGTGGAATGAATATTCTGCATACTGCGGTGTGGGCCTGCTTGCTTCTGGGTGTCGTCGCCGCTGCCTGGGATCTTTGCACGCGCACGGTGCCCAACGAGCTCACGCTTGGGGGAATCGCCGTGGGCTTCTCGATCCACATCGCTGCGGGCTTCGTCGAAAGCGGTTGGCGCGGCGCATTCGGCGGCCTCGTGCAATCCATCCTCGGCGTTCTTCTCTGCTCGCTGGTGCCAGTGATCAGCTTTGCGCGCGGAGAGATGGGCGGCGGTGACGTGAAGCTCTTTGCGGCCATCGGCGCGCTCTGCGGCCCTTCTCTGGGCTTCGACGTGCAGGCATGCACGTTTCTGGTGACCCTGGGCGTTGTACTGCCCTGGAGGCTGCTCAGGCACGGCGCCATCGCTGCGACGGCGCGCAATGCCGTGATCGTGTTGCGGAACGCGTTCGTGCGTGAATCGCGGCGCCTTCCGCTGGGCTGCGTCAAGCTTCCTCCCGTGGTGATGGCGCCAACGATCCTCATCGGCTTTTGCCTCGCGGCCCTTCGCCGAGGCATTCTTCCGTGAGCGCCGGCGGTTTCACGAGACGCCTCCTCGTCGACGCGACGGGAAGTGCGTCCACGCAATTGCTGTCCTGGGCTCCCGTGTGGTTCATCGTCCTCGGTGTGTTCTTGATGAACGTGCAGCTCGGCCGCAACTTCATCCAGCGCGACATGGTCGACCACGCGACGAGCGTGGCGGCAGACACCACCATGAAGACGCTGTGTGCCGACGCTGTCGACTACGGCGGCGTTCCGCCCGGTGAGTTCACGGGCAAGCGAGCGAGCGCCGTTCGCGAGACGATCGCGCCTATCTTGAGACTGGTCTCACCGGAGACCAATGCCTGTCGCCTGAGAGTAACAGGCAACGCGGCCCCATCCTCTGCGGGGACGAGGACCGTGGATATCGAGCTGAGCTGCGAGTTCCCCTGCGAGATTCCCATCGCCGCACAAGTCATGTGCGCGGGCACCCCCAGGCACGTGACCTTCGCTGCCAAGAGAACCACCGTGGCCATGGGCTGCGACATGGCCGACGGACGATACCCATGATGATGATCCGCCTCAGCCACTGCACGCGCGCCACGATGACGCTCACGCTCTCCCAGATCTTCCTGGGCGCCATCACCTTCGGAATCGCAAGCTTTCGCGGGAGCGAAGCGCACGTCTCGTTTCATTACGCCACGCAGGTAGGCCACGCCAACTATGCGGCCTCGCGCGTGGCCGCCGACCACGCGCGTGCGGCCAATGCAGTGGCCACCAACAATGCAATCTCCGCTGCCATCATGGGCCCCCGCTTCGCCGTGGAAGCTGACAACATCACCATGGACGAGGATGCCTCCATCGCTTGCCCGCAGTGGGGAAATCCGTACATGCAAATGGTCTGCGCGCGCTACCAGCAGAACAAGCCAAGGGCGCTCGCGAAGCTGACCTGGGTGCGCGCCAAGCAGGCCTTCCTCTGGTCCTCGCTCGGCAAGCTATCGGGAGACGTGGACAGGCTCGTTGCGGCGAAGGCCGCCGCTCAAGTCGGGCAGACGGTCCGCCGCGCAGACTCCCAGGTGAGCCTACGGTTCGAGGATCCGTCGTCGCGCGAGTCACCATGGGGCGCATCCAACACCGCGGTCACTTGCACCCTCGCGCAGAAGGACGCGCTCGCGTCGAACATGCCTGGCTCGGCATTTCCACTCCTCATGCCCACGCTGCTCCAGGCGCTTCCGCGCGCTCTCGTCCAGTCTCTCCCGAGCGCCATCTGCGGTGCCCTGTCGAGCAATGGACCCATCCGGCTGCCCGAGGTGCCAACGGTGGCGAAGAAGGCACGCGAGGAGTGCCGCGCGCTCGAGGACGCCATGCGATGCGCCGTCAGCGGCGGACGGGCGGGCGCGGGCTGCGGTGCGTTCGAAGCGCGCGAGTTTCGCTCCGCCGAGGATTCCGGCGAAACCGGAACCGAGGGTTCTTCGGCACCGGTGCTCTCGTCCGAGCTCCAGCCGTTCGTCGAGTGCGCACCATTGACGCCTTCGTCGCGGAGCCGGTCGCTGGCGACCGGCGGCTACACCTACCGCGCCAGGGGCGGAGGCGCGCTGGTGACCTGCACCTTCGACCGCGAGCTTTGCAATCTGCGGAAGCTGGAGTCGAGCTCGGCCTCGTACCTGAAAGATCTCGGCCTACCTTCGATTCCCGACCTCTCGGTATCCGCGGCAGGCACACGCGCGCCGAGCGATCCCGACTGGAATCACTCCGACCGATTCCGCGCGTGCGCGTTCGTCGGCAAGCCTATCGACGATACGATCGCCTCCATCTCGGATGCCACGCGTATCATCGTCAGCTTTGGGCAGGAGTCGAGGTCGGACGTACTCCGCGAACGAAGAGAATACCAAGCGTGCGGCAAGTGGTACTTCCCCGATGCACCAGGAACCACATTCGGTGAGGTACCGCACGACCAGCAGGCCTTCGTGGCGGCCTGGAAGTGGGCCATCGTGGCAGGAAGGAATCGATGATGCGAAGATCGCATTCGAAACGCGCCCGACAGCGCGGCTTCAGTCATGTGGCCACAACGCTGGAGGCGGCAGCCGTTCTCGGCTGGCTGGTCGTCCTCGTCCTCGGGGAAAAGCTGATCAACGACGCGGTGACTGCGCGACGCGCGGTGGAGGATACGGCCGAGCAGTCGAGCGTGGCCGCAGCGGCTGGCTATTGCGAGACGAACCGCACCGTGGCGAGCACGATCCCCGGCACGGCTGCCCGCGGGATCACCGTGGCGAGCCCGGACGGAAAGCTCGACATCCAGAACCTACTCGCGCTGCTGAATGGGCTCGGCATCGGCGCACAGCGCACGATGACGCTCTACACCATGCCGCTCCGGAGCTCCACCTCGCGCGCGTTGCAGGGCGACGTGCACGCCGATCCCTTGGTGGGCGGCGGTTCTTATACGTTCCGGGGAGAGCGCTCGTTTGCCTGCCAGGAGCGAGCCGTGGACATCCCGCAGACCAGCATCGCCGACTATCGAAAGAGCATCTTCGATACGAACATCCTCGGCTTCTGAGCGACGACGATGCTTCCCCGACCACGCAGACGGCAGCTGATCGGCGCGGCTGCGATTGCCGTTGCCTCCGCGCTGGGCGGTTTCCTCGCCGAGCACGAGCAGCGGGAGGCAGCTAGCGAGGCGCTGGCCATGGCAACGCTGATGCGAACGATGGAGGTCGCGCCGCTCCTGGGGGACAAAGATCGCGTCTCGATCAACGGCGCGGCCGTGGTGTTCCGCATCTCGACGTTCCAGGGCTCTCCCGAGAGCGCGCTCGACGCCGTGGCGCGAGAGTGCGCTTCGGGCGACAGCGACCTCGCCCTGGGGTTGAGGTCCGTGGCCACGGAAGGCGGCACACGCCCCATCGTGCTCGATCACGTTCGTCGCGAATCGGCGCCGATGGCCGCAGCGACGCTGTGCACTTTTCGGCACGACGACCCCCAGGAGCAGGGGCGCGCCCCTCGTGCGCGCTTCGTGCTGGCGCGCCAGCACGGAGCCCAGTCGAGCGTCTACTCCATCGCGACGACCGGCGAGACGAGCCTGGAAGCGATGTTCCCGAGCGAAGGTGACGCGCCCGGCGGCGACCTCGACGGCTTTCCGCGGCCCCGCGACGCGCGGCGCACGTTCGTGGCGGCGCTCGGCGCGCGCGCGGTGCGCATCTACGAGGCTCGAACGTCCCTGGCGCGCGCCGTTCAGATGAACGACGAAGACGCCTTTGCGGCCGGGTTCGTCAAGGCGCCGACCTCCGAGGCCGTGGGCGACGACGCGCGCCTCTACACGCGCGGCGAGGTCGATGTCGTCGCCTCATTTCGCGAGGTGGATGGTCTGGCCTTCGTCACCCTCACCAAGCTCTCCGGCGTCGCCGCGACCCCCGGACGCAATCGCTCCGACCTGTCACTCCCTTTGGCGGAGGTGTCGTGGCCATGAGCCCTGGCAGAATGTCCCCCATCCGGGAACGCGTACGTTCCATGGGCGGCGGCGCCGCGCAGGCTGGTCCGCGGGCTCCTTCGTCGCGCAGCGCCGCCCTTGCCGTGACCGTGCTGCGGCTCGCTCCTTGCTCGAGGAGCGGTCGGAGGTCACCACCATGCAGTTTCCCTCGCTGATCAAGAATGCTCTCGTCTTCGTCACCGTCAGTGCAGCCGCGGTCGCCTGCGGTAGCCCAGCGTCCGAGACAACCGCCCCCACGACGGTGAGCGTCGCCGAGCCCCTCACCATCGAAGCATCGGAGGCGACGAGGTCTGCCATCGGAGTCATGGCGTGGGGAATGGGCGTCGATGATCGAGGAGACGTGCTGGTGCGCGGCTACACCGCTTCCGGCAAGCCCGCAGTCGAGATCCATCACGTGTCGACCGTGGAGGACGGCGGGCACAACACCATCGAGATCACGGTCGGCGGCGCATCTGGAGCTGCCGTCATGCGCCAGCAGGTAGAGCGCGCGCCGGCCGCGGACGGCAAGGTCGCCGTGACGGTCAAGACCGTGCAGAATACCTTCTCTGACTCGCCGGGGGCTCGCGCGGTGCTCGAGAGATTCGCAGCGGACCAGACCGCGAGCAAGGCCAAGGAGAGCGGGCCTCGAGGCGGACTGATCGGCGGCGCCTCTCTGCATCCCAGCGACATCGAGCTGGTGAAGGGGGTGTGCGTCGATCTCAAGGTGACGTGCATGGCAAAGCTCACCGTGACCGCTGCCGGCCTCGTGGCCTCGGCAACGGGCTGCAGCCTCACCGTCGCCGACACTGCGATCGCGCTGATCTGCTCGATCGCCACGGCAGAGACGGGAGCGGGGCCCGTGGCATGCGTCGCCGCTCTGGGACCGAAGATCGGCGCGGAGGCGGCCGCCTGTGCAATCGGCGTTGCTCAGACCATTGATTCCGGTAAGGACATCAAGGCGGAATGCACCAAGAAATGCGCGGCAGCCAAGTGACTGCAGCGAGCCGCTCTGCCCGCACTGCTGACGACGCGCTCGCCAGCCTCTCCGAACAGCCCGCAGGGCGGTATGCCCGAATTGGCGTTCGAACAGCAGCACATGACAGGGCGAGATGACCGCGCACCAGGTCCTGCGGCGAGTGAGCAGCCCGCGTCGAGGACGTGAGCAGGAGCATGCGTTTTACCGGCAGAGGACTGTTGATGTATTTTGACAAGTATGGAGGATTCGCGATGTCAAACGATCACCACGGAGTCGCACGACGTGGCGCGGTCCTGCTGGTGGCGGCGGGCGCGTTGATCACGGCCGCGGGGTGCTCGCCTGCGAACGACGCTTCGACGCCGCCCGAGACGCATGTCACCTGGCCGGCGTCCGACGACTCCGCGGTCACCTTCGCCATCGAACGCTGGGCGGTCGATAGCCGCTCACCGACCGAGTACGTGGTGACCGGACGCCGGGAGAAGGCGGGCGACGATGCGCTGCGTGTCATCCTGAGCAGGTCGAGCGCCGGGTCCATCCATGCGAGGTTCGAGCAGCCCGAGCGTGCCGAGCTCGTGATTGGCGTCGACGGCCGCGTCGACGGCGAGGCCTCCATCCTAGCTCGCGCTGCGCTTTCACAAGGCTTCGCCGACCTGGCGACGGCGACCGAGCCGCAGGCAGCGGCGACTGCTGGCCTTGCGACGCGCACCGCGCTGATCACCGAGAAGGCGGCCCTGCTTTCCAGCCAGTGTCTCTCGGAGGATGCAGCGAACGCGCTGGGGACAGCAGCTCAGTGCATGGGCGAAGCAGCCGCGGGCTCCGGCCCCAGCGAGGCTTGTTCGAGCCTCGCGGGCGCGGGCGCGGGCAAAGGCGTGTGCGTCGCTTCGCTCTACAATCTCGTCGGCAAGATCAAGCGCGTGAACACGGAATGCGTGTTCGCTGCCGTCGCAGGCGCTGCGATCAATCAGGCGAACTTCGAAACGGCGACGCTCGCGTGCGGCTGGACGATCGGTTCCGGGATCCTCCCGACGCTCGCGTGCGGATACGCGGTGGGAGACATCGTCGAGAAGACATTCAAGTTGAAGGCAACGTGCAAGGTCGCCTTCAACGCCGATCAGAATTCGTGTGCCAAAGCCGCCTGCGATCCGGTGGGCACGATCATCGAGACGACGGTGAGCAAGCTCGACACCAAGCCGGCGAGCGTGGCTGGCGAGAAGTGCGTGGTCGAGGACAAATGCGACGACAAGGGCAACGGCGCCATCACTTGCTACCAGCTCACCAGCCGGGGAAAGGTAACGAGCACACGCTACCGCAAGTGCTGATTCGTGCTCGGTTGGCTTTGTCGCCGCCTTGTCGCCGCCTTGTCGCCGCCTTGTCGCTCGGAGCGGGCTCGATTCAAGGAACGGCGTTCGCAGCGATGATGCGTGCTGCCTGCGCGAAGGCGGGATGATCGGGGCGCGCTACGGTGAGCTGCCGGTAAATGGTCAGCGCCCGTTCGCGATCCCCCGCCTTCAGGGCATCGACGGCCTCCCGCTCCAGGGACCGGGGGGCCGGCCCCGCGTCGCGACGTCCCGAGGTCGCGCCGCCCACCGGATGCGCTGGCCGGTTCGGCGGTGCCGGGTGGACGACGATGGCCGATGTGATCGGTGCGCCGGCTCCTCCTTCGTCGGCCGCCGCAGAGACTGCAGGCGGTGGCGTCTGCGCAGTCGGCGCCGGTCCGGATGGAGCGTCCGGGAAGCTGAAGAAGCGCCCCGCCGCGACCGCGGCGACGACAAGACCAAGCGCGACGCACGGCATCATGAACCGCCCTGACGACCGACGAAGCGGGGCGGCGCGGGGCAGCGCAGCGCCGTCGCGCGCGAGCTCCGGCATCTGACGTCGAAAGGCCAGGCTTATGCTTCCCATCGAGAGCTTGCAGGGGGCGTTTAGGCGCGTCCATTGTCGCGGCAGAGGCGCGCCGTCCATGAAGGCCGGCTTCTCGGCGGACGTGCTGCACGCGAGGAGCGCTTGGCCGTCGAAATGCAAAAAGACGTGCGCGTCGAGGAGGTCGCTCCCCCCTTCCATCGCGAGGGGCCCGGCCTTGCCGACGGCGAAAGGGGGAAGCGGCCGTCCCTCGACGAAGAGCATCCTCGAGCTGGTTCCTTCGACTTCCAGAACGAGAGCCCCCTCTCCCTCTCCGCTCACCCCTGCGTTCTCTGCTGCGTCTCCGCTCATCGTCGCTCTTGCGTCCGCGCCGCCGCGTACATGGCACTGGGCACCTCGAAGCCCTGGGCGTGGATGTGTTCGAGCGATCGAGGCAAGATGCCCGTTGGCACGAGCTCACTGCACACTCGTTGCTCGTCGTCGAGGCCGTGCATCCGCCGTACGAAGAGGTCGTTGATCTGGTAGGCGCCTCGGTCGGTATCGAAGCCGACGATCTCGGAGATGTGTGTGACCTTTCGTGTTCCGTCCCTGAGCCTGGCCACTTGCAGCACCACGTTGATGGCCGAGGCGATCTGCGCCCTCAGCGCGACGAGAGGCAACGAGACGTCGCTCATCATCGCCATGGTCTCCAGGCGCGAGAGCACGTCACGTGGGTAGGTGGCGTGCAGCGTCGTCAGGCACCCGCCGTGCCCGCTGGTCATCGCCTGGATCAGATCGAGCGCCTCACCGCCGCGGATCTCTCCCATCACGATCCGATCGGGCCGCATGCGCAGCGTGATCCTGAAGAGCTGACGGATCGTCACCTCGCCTCGTCCCTTGGGGTCGGCCGGTCGTGCCTCCAGCGTCACGACGTGCTCGCGCTGTAGCTGGAGCTCCTGGGAGTCCTCGATCACCACCACCCGCTCGTCCTCGGGTATGAAGGACGAGATCGCGTTCAGGAGCGAGGTCTTGCCGCTCGCCGTGCCTCCGGCGACGACGACGTTCTGCTTGCACGCCACCAACGTCGCGACCAGGGCCATGGCGTCGGCGGTGATCGAGTCGAATTCGAGGAGCCTCTCGACGGTGAGTTTTTCTCTGAAGAATCGACGGATGGCGATGTAGGGACCTCCTGGGCCGGCGGGAGGAAGAACCGCAGCCAATCGCGAGCCGTCGGGCAGGCGCCCTTCCAGCAGCGGCCGCTCCTCGTCGACGTGCTTGCCAACGTACTGCGCGGCATTCCGGAGCGCTGCGAGCAACGCCTTGTGGTTGGGGAAGGTTTCGGCGACTCGCTCGACCTTTCCTCTCCTCTCGATGAAGATGGTGCCAGGCCCGTTGATCATGACCTCGGTCACCGTCGGATCGTCGAGGTAGCGACGGACGGGCGCAAAAAATTCGAGGAGCGTTTCAGAGAACGCGGCTTCGGGGATCAATGCAGAGCCTCCATCAAGGATGCGCGCGCCTCGGGCGCGTGGGCTCCCTGCGGCGCGATGCGCAAGTACTGTCGAAAGTAGCGGTCGGCGTTCACCTTGTCGGCCAGGTCGTCGCGGAAGAACGCCGCGACCTGGAACTGGACCTCCGGATCCTCGGCCAGCTCGCGCGCGGCCTGCTCCAGCCGCTCTCGCGCCGTCCCATGCGCCCCCACGAGCAGGTGGAGCGAACCGCTGACGAAGCGCAGACGGGAGTTGGTGGGGTCACGCGCCAGAGCCACCTCCACGTGGTCGATGGCGTAGCGGTAGTGATTGGAGGAAAGACACACCCGCAGCAGCAACGGAAGCACCGTGTTGTAGTCGGCACCGTGGTCGAGCGCTGCGACGAAGTACTGTTCGGCGCGAACCAGGTCGCCGGCGTCGGCGTACGCACGGCCACTGGCCACGAGGCTTTCGGGGTCGCGGTCGGGATGAGCGTCCGACTTCTTGCCCGTCGCCGGGGCGGCGGCTTGCTGCTGCGAGGTGCAGCCGGCGCTGCTTGCCACGACTGCCAGCGCGAGGATGACCGCCATGCGCTTCATCGGCCGCTCAACCCAGGGTTTTTCCGTTGCTCCACTTCCAGCGAAGCATACCGGTCAACCGCCACCATCCAGTCGAGATACGCACCGCGCCGGTGGGCCGTCATCGGAATCAGCACGCCGAGCTCCCGCTTGGCACCGAAAGGATCGCCCACCCGGACGGCATGCTCCATCCTCACGCGGCGGGCTCGGTACTCGTCTTCGAGGCGCTTCCGTAAAGTCTGCGCCGCGCCGCTCGCCTCGGCTTCCTCCTCCTTGAACCTCGCGGCTCGGAAGCACGCACCTGCAAGCTCGAACAACGGCACTGCGTCGACCCCGTCCCGCGGCGAGAACGGGCTTCGCTCCCTCTTCCCGAGGGCCACGCGCATCTTCTCGGCAGCGAATGCGCCCACCTGCTCGGCGGGCTTGCCCGCGCAGCCGTCGACCGGTCTGTCGAACAGTGGCGGGGCTTCGGGAATGGCCGCCTCCGCAGGCGACGAAGCGCGAACGTAGACGAGCGCCGCCGCGAGCGCCGCGAGAGGGACGATCGCGAAAAGCCAGAACGGGGAGCGGCGCTTCGCGTCGGGGAGAAGATTGACGGGGTCGACCGTGAGGCAGACTCCCGCCAGCTCGATCGCCTGCCCGGGGTGCCACACTCCTCCCAGCGGCAGCTGAACGCCGGGCGCCGCGATGGCGCGCGCAGCCACGTGGATGCTCCCGCCGCTCAGCACGACGTCGAGGTGCTCGGGCTGCACGGCGCCGGCGGGCAGACGGACCTCGCAGTGCGCCGCGCTCCCGATCAGCGCGCGCTCCGCGTCGACGACCAGGATCTCGGTGCGACCGTCCGGCCACCGCAGGGTGAAACGGAGGCCGGTCTGCGCTTCGGTGCTCACTGGGTGGCTCCGGAGAACTTCTCGAGCATCATGGCGCTGGGCAGGGCAATCAGCATGAGCCCCACGCTGATGAGCATCATCGTCGGGAGCACCATCTTCGCGCGCATGTCGGTCGCGGCCTTCTCCGCCAGGTTCGATCGGCGCGTGCGCGACGTCGCTGCCTGCACCTCCAATACGGCGGCCACGGGGTTGCCCCGCTCCTCTGCCTGGATCAGGGCCTGGGTGACCTCCTGCACGCTCTCCATCGGGACGCGCGCGGCCAGCTCGCGGAGCGCTTGCATTCGAGTGCGTCCCAACGAGAGCTGCTGCAGGACGTAGCCGAGCTCCTCGCGCAGCGCTTCATTGGCCTTCGACTTGGCCACGACCTGGGCGATCGACCCGGGAAAGTCCAGGCCTGCGCTCATCGAAAGCGACATCAGATCGATAGCGGACGGGAGGCCGCGATTGATGGCCCGCATGCGCTCGACCCGGGCTCCGTCGACGATCATGTAGGGCACGCCCGCGCCCAGTCCCACGCCCAGCGGTATCGCCGACGCAGCCAGCCCGCTGCCCGTCAGCCAGGCGACGCAGCCCGCCAGCCCGCCGCCTGCCAAGCCCCCCAGCACCATCAGCGCGAAGTACTCGTCGGCGATCAGTCCGAGGAAGTCCCCCGCATACGTCAGCTGGGCGTCGAGCTTGGCGTGCGTCCCCGACGAGAGGACCCCGCTGACGCGAACGCCGGTCCACCGGATGAACGGCTCCACCGAGGCCCACAGAGGCTGGCGAAGCAGGGCCTGCTGGCGCTTCATCCCTCGCATTCCCAATCGCGAGGTGGAGCGGGATGGTCGCGCAGCGGCGAAGAACACCAAGCCGAGGATGACCAGCCCGACGAACGTCAGGAGGGCGCCGCGAAGCTCTCGGCAGCCAACGGTCGACATCATCATATGGACTTTCTTGTGAATCGATATCCAAGGAACAGCGCAAATAGAAAAACGATGACGCACTGCGCGCCGATGATTTGCCCCTTGAGCGTATCCCGAAGTGGGTCGAAGAAACCGGGGATGACGCGCGGCAGAAACAGAGCCAGACTCGCGGTGATGGCCGCTGCTACCGCGAGCGATTGCTTGGCGCCGCCCGCCACGGCGTTGGTGTGCTCTTCCAGACGTTTCAGCTCACGGAGCGAGCCTGCCGTTCCTTCGAGGATCCGGGGGAGGTCTCCGCCGGTCTGTCGCCCGATGAGCAGTGCCGACACCACGACGTCGAGCGCGCTCGATTGCGCGCGTGCCGAGATGGCGAGCAGCGCGTCGTCGAGCGTACTTCCGAGGCGCATCTGCTTGAGCGACGTTTCGAGCTCGTCGCGAAGCGGCCGGGCCGTGACGCCGGCGGTCACGGAGAGCGCGTCGCCGATGCTCGCGGTGGTCTTCAAGGCATTGGCGAACGCAAGCGCGAAGCCGTGGACCTGATCATCGAGGCGGGCGCGCCGACGGAACACCATGCGCCGCACGAGGAGCGGCGGCGCCACGAGGACAAGCAGCGCGAGCGCGAGCAGTGGATCGAGGTGCAGGATCCCGTAGCTCGCCAGCAAGGACAGCGCGGCCGTCAGCTGCAGCCAGGCAATGTGCGAGCCGCGCGCCGGCAGGAACATGCTGCGCAGGTCGAGGTCGAGGCGCGCCGCGTACGAGGAGCCGGCGCGCCGCGCGGCGCCTCGAGGATCGGTCATGGCGGCGTAGATCGACCAGGCCAAGCCGACGCCCAGCAACACAAGACCGCCAAAGGCGTAAGCCGAGAGCGGAGGCGAGCCCCGCATCCCGTGACGCAGCCAGGCCAGCACGGCACTCAGAGACACGGCTCGCCCGGACCGAGGACTCCACGCACGAAGAACTCGTCGAGAAAGGACGGCAGGTACCCCGTCGCCTGGAAGTCTCCCTGCACCTCCCCCTTGCCGCCTACTCCGGTTTGGTCGAACTCGAATATGTTGCGGACCTCGAACCGTCCGCTGTCGTCGAGCTCGTCGATCTCGGAGATGTGCGTGACCCGACGCGACCCGTCACTCATTCGCGCTTGCTGGACGATCACGTGAATCGAGCGACCGATCTGCTCGCGAATGGCGCGCGCCGGCAGATCGAGACCGGCCATCAGCGCGAGCGTCTCGAGCCGCGCCAGAGCCTCGGTCGGCGAATTCGCGTGGATCGTCGTCAGCGAACCGTCATGACCGGTGTTCATGGCCTGGAGCATATCGAGCGCTTCACCGCCGCGACACTCGCCTACGATGATGCGATCGGGGCGCATGCGCAGCGAATTCCGGACCAGATCCCGGATCGTGAAGGCGCCCTTTCCTTCCATGTTGGGCGCCTTGGTCTCGAGCGTCACGACGTGTGGTTGATGAAGCTGCAGCTCGGCGGCATCCTCGATGGTGACGATTCGCTCGTCGGAGGGAATGGTTCCCGAGAGAACGTTCAGCAGGGTGGTCTTACCGCTACCGGTGCCGCCAGAGATGAGGATGTTCTTCTTCACGAGAACGCACCGCGCCAGGAACCGCGCCATGGGTATCGAGAGCGATCCGAGCGCTATCAGCTCGTCTACCCCGAGACGAAATTTAGGAAACTTGCGGATGGTGATGCACGTTCCGCGGAGCGCGAGGGGTCGAATGATGGCATTCACGCGCGAACCGTCGGGCAGGCGCGCGTCGACGAGTGGCTGAGACTCGTCGATACGCCGGCCAAGCGGCGTGACGATGCGCTCGATGACGGCGCGAACGCGCTCGTCGTCCGTGAAGATAGCGCTGGTGAGCTCGAGTCTCCCCGAGCGCTCCACGTAAATCGTCCGGGGGTCCACCACCATGATCTCGGTCACGGTGGGGTCGGCGAGCAGAGGCTCGAGAGGCCCCAGGCCCAGCGCCTCCTCGACGAGCTCGCCGATCAACTGGTCGTGCACCACGTGCGGGGGGATCAGCACGGCGAGCTCCTGCACGATGCGCTTGAGCGCCGTGATGACGCGCGGACGTAGCGCGCCGTCGTTGCTGCGCGTGGCGTCCATCTTCGTGAGGTCCACGTTCTTGAGCAGTTCCTGATGAATGCGACGACGGAGCGCGACCGCATCGAGGCCCCGGTCGCGCGCCGCGCCCGCCGGTGTGGCGACCCGCACGGCGGCCAGGGCGGGCGCGAGGGGGGGGGGCCGAGGGCACGGC
>JAYSXP010000229.1:0-5284 GCA_043717125.1 Polyangiaceae bacterium
GTCCTCAGCGCGTTCCACGCCCGCAACGTCATCCATCGCGACATCAAGCCGGGGAACCTCTTCATCACGAAGTCCGGCGTCGTGAAGGTGCTCGATTTCGGGCTCGCACGACTCCGCGACCCCAAGATCAACGCCGCGCCCACCGCCCACGGCATCGTGCTCGGGACGGCCTCGTACATGCCGCCCGAGCAGGCGCAGGGCAAGAGCGATCAGGTCGACTGGCGCTCGGACATCTTCGCGGTCGGCGCGGTCATGTTCCGCGTCCTGACGGGTCGCGCCGTGCACGACGCGAAGGGCGCGATCGAGCGGCTCTTCCAGGCGATGAAGGAGCGGGCGCCGTCGCTCGGCATCGTCGCGCCGCATCTTCCGATGTGGGTCGTCGGCGTCGTCGACAAGGCCCTCGCCTTCGACAAGAAGGATCGGTGGGCGACCGCCGATGAGATGCGCAAGGCCGTCCGCGAGACATTCGCGCAGCTGAAGGTGGAGGCCGTGCGCGTTCGCCCGCTTCCTGGCGCACCCGCACCCGTGCACGACGGGTCGGTCGAGGTCAGCCAGATCTTCGGCGCAATGCTCGAGCCGAGCATCGTCGTCGACGTCAGCTTCGCCGACGTCGTGCCGGTTCAGCCTCCGCCGCTTCCGAAGAAGTAGTGGTCGTCTCCCCATCGCCCTGCGCGAGGGTCAGGCCGATCGCCTCCATGTCGGACGCGCGGACGACGTCACCCCGCGCGTGGGCGACGAGACGAGTCACGATCGAGGCGAGCTCGTGGTCCTCGCCCTGGAACGGGTACTCGACGAGCCGCGCGAATGCCCCGGCGTCGATGCCGATCGGCTTTCCGCGGACCCTCAGCCCCTCGCGGGCAAGGCGGTCGGCGACGATCGAGAAGAGATCCTCGGAGCGTTCGCGGAGGCTCGCGAGCTCGATCGGTTTGTCGGCGCCGTCCTCGAAGCGCGCGTAGAGCTCCGGCGCGAGGAGGCCCTGTTCGACCAGGACGTCGGGTGCGGCGGTGGCGGTGAGCGCGGCGGCGACGTCGAGCGGCATCGCACGTTCCCACGGCGGCCGCCGCTCGCTCAGGGCGCGCGCCACGAGCACCTGGATGTCGCGAGGAAGCGCGGCGCCGTCGACGAGGACGAGCAAGCCGCGATCCGCGAGGGCGAGGGGAGAGGAATCCTTCTCGCGCCAGCGCTCGATGTCGTGCTCGCGCGAGGATGTGCCGTCGACGATGACGAGTGGGCGCTCCTTGCGCGGCCCGGAGAGGTGCGCGCGGGCGATGTACGGCACGGGGTCGACGCCTGAGCGAGCGACCACCACGACAGGCGCCTCGTTCTGCACGCGGCGCTCGAGGGCGTCGTAGGCCATGCGCGAGGCGGCGGAGTAGATGCCGACGGTCGCCGGGCGTGCGAGGCGGGTCGAGGCGAGCATGTTGCGCGAGCCGTCGAGCGAGGACGTGTGCCTGACGGTCGCGAGCTCGTCGTCGAGCTTCTCGAGCTCGGCTTTGAGCTGGCGCTCGCGCTCGAGATGACGCTCGCGCGCGCTGCGCGCCTGGCAGACCGCGACGAAGGCGTCCGCGAAGAGCTTCGCGGCCTGCACCTCCTCGATCGTGAGCGGCTCGGTGCGCGCGCCTGCCGGCACGATGACGACGCCGTCCGGCTCGTCGCCCTCGGCCACGAGCGTTGCGAAGAGCGCGCCGCGATCCTCGAGCCAGCGGAGGAGCGGTCGTAGATCGGCGCGGCGGACCTCGAGCGCGTTCAGGACGTCCACGCGCACGGTTCCGCCAGGTTCGCCCTGCGCGATGTCGAGGAGCATCGGGGGCAGCTCGGCGGGCTTCTCCTGGAGGTAGCCCGCGGAGTCGACCGTATAGATGCGTGTAGGATGCAATATCCACAGCTCGGGCTGCGCAGCGCCATGGCCGGCGGCCTCGCGCAGCCGGACGAGCGCCTTTGCCATCGCCGAGCGCGCCTCGCGGTCGTGAGCGGCGCGCGTCGCGTCGGCGAGCGCATCGAGGAGGCGCCCCTTGACAGGCAGGAGCGGCTCCTCGAGCTTCGATGCCGAGGCGCCGATCGCGAGCGTCGCGAGGGCGACGAGGAGCGCGATCATCCCGGCGCCAGCCATCCGACCCTCGGTGGCTACCGCGGCGAGCATCGCGACCGGTCCGCCGAAGAGGGCGAGCGTGAGCGTGCGCCGACCGCGACGTGCAAGGACGAGAGGATCGCGCGAGCGCGCGAGCCCCACGACGACGGGGCAGGTGAGAGCGCCGCCGAACGCAGCCGCAGCGTCCGCTTGAACGCCGGTCGTGATTGCGATCGCAATCGCGGTGACGAGACCGATGCCAACCGCTGCCGTACAAGCGAGCGCGCGGGGCGGCGCTCCGAGCTCCATGCGCCGCGCACCCGCCGTCAGCAGCGCGACTGCGCCGACGACGAAGAGGGCGACGGCGCCGCCGGCGGAGCCGAAGACGGCCGCCCACTCCGCGGAGGAAGGAGAGATCGCGGTCCACGCGAGCGCGTCGAGGAGCGCTGCCCCTCCCCACGCGATCACCACGGCGGCGAGGGCGAGGCGCTGTACCCGTGCGGCGGAGACGCTCCGAGCGGCGATCGCCTCGGTCGCGCGGGCCCCGAGGCCCGGGTCGCGGTCGATCGCTCCGATCGCGCGAATCGCCGCAGAGAAGGAGAAGATGAGCGCGACCTCACGGGCGAAGGCGATCCACGCCCAGCGCTCGGTGAGGGCGGCGCTTGCGATGGTGAGCGCCAGGGCGCCCGACGTCCAGAGTCGGTCCTTGCCCTGGCGGGTCGTCTCGCCGGGGTGGGAGAGGGAGCCGAAGAGAGCGACCGCGAGGCCGATCGCGATCGCGAGCCAGGCGCGTGGCGAGGTCTCCTCCGTCCTGACAGCGCTTCCTGCGACATAGAGGACGGGCATCGCGAGGACCACGGCGCGACGCCAAGCCAGCCGTGTGCGACTCGGCTCGGCGGGGTCCACCTGGTCGACTCGCGGGGCGCTCATCGTCCGGCGGACAGTAGCACTGCTGGTACAAGACGCGATCCTGTGGTCTTTTCGATGGCGGATGGCCACCCCCGCCCCCCTTCCAGACCCCGCGCGCAAGGGCAGCCCCGTACGGCTGATGTCGCTTCTCGCGCTCGGCGTGTCGCTGGCGCGTCGTGGCGTGCTCCCTGTCGCGTCGATCGCGATCTGCATCTCGACGACGTTCGCGCTCGCGCTCGTCACGGGCGTCCTCTCTTCACGTGGGCCCGAGTCGCCCGCGTATGACGTGCCGCTCCTCGCTTCGAGCGCCCTCGCGTGGGGAGGAGGCTTTCTCCTCGCGTTCGCAGCGTCGGCGCATGCGCTTCGTCGTGATCGCGCGGAGGGGATCCGCGGGCTTTTCGTCACGCGCACGACGAGCCTCCGAGGGTATCTGCTCGCACGAGTGGGGGGCCTCGCGGCGCTGATCGCGCTCTGCGTCGCGGGCGGCACGCTGGTGTGTGGGCTCGTCGGTGCGGTCGGGGCAACGCGCATGGCGTCGGTGCCGCGGATGCTCCAGGCGACAGGCGCGGGAGTCGTCTTCTCGATCGCCTTCTCCGCGGTCGTCGCGCCGATCGCCTTCGCGGCGCTGGGCGCTCGCTCGCGCATCGGCGGCTACCTCTTCTTGATCGCCATCGTGACGCTGCCCGAGCTGATCGTTGCGATGATGGGCTCGTCGCTACCCGAGTCGGTGGGGGACGTCCTCTCCATTCCTTCCGCGCTCGTCGCGCTCCGCACCTCGCTTGCCCCCGGCACGGTCGATCCGTGGCGCGCGATGCGCGCGATCGTCGCGCTCACGTTCGTCGTCGGGTTCGCGATGCTTCTCGTGCGGCGCGACGCGATCCTCGTCGACAGCCCGGAGGTCGACGCGTGATCAGCCTCACCGGGCTTCGTGCGCGTGCGCGCGGGAGCGCGAAGCGGCCGCCGTCGCGCCTCGAGAACGTCACGTTCTCCTGGGAGAAGGGCGTGCTCGCGGTTGTCGGCGCACCTGCCGACGGAACCACGGCGCTCCTCGAGGTGCTCGCAGGTGTGCTGCCCATCGGCGGCGGCGCGGCGACCGTGGCCGGAGGCCCGCCAGAAGACGCGCGCGCGCATGTCGCGTACGTTCCCCTCGAGGTCGCGCTCCCGGGCCCGCTTCGCGTGAGCGAGGTGTGCGAGCTCGCGGCGCTCCTCCGTGGCGAGCCCGCGACGAGCGCGGCAGCGAGGCTCTCGCCGCTCGGTATCGAGAGCCTCGAAGACCGCCGCGTGCGCTCGCTCTCGCCGGGTGAGGCGCGCGCCGTATCGCTGGCGATCGCGCTCACGTCGCGCGCGAAGGTTCTCTTGATCGAGGAGCCCCTCGCCGGACTCGACCAGGCGGCTCCCGCGAAGGTCCTCGAGGTGCTGCGCGCGCGCGCGACCGCGGGCGCCTGCGTGGTCGTGACGACCTCCTCGGTGCGCGATGCGACGTCCATTGGCGATCAGCTGGGCATGCTCACGCAGGGAGTCTTCACGCATCTTCCGCCGGCCGTCGCGCACGTCGGCACCTCGGGCGCGAGGGTTCGCGTCATCGTCTCTGCGAACGCCGCCACCGAGATCGCGCCGTTCGTCTCGGCGCTCACGGCCGAGTCCGCCATCGTGACGGTCGAGACGGCGACGTTCGCGGCGACGCGTGTGCTCCACGCGGCCGTCTCCGTCGTCGTCTCCGGCGCAGATCTCCTCGCGGTCGCGCGCGCTGTCGGTGTGGCCGCCGCGCGGACGGCGACGAACGTCCTCTCGATCGAGTCCGCGGTCTCCCCGCTCGACGCGATCCGCGCGCGCATCGCCCTGCCCGCGCGCAACGGGGGAACTGCATGACCCTCTTGCTGGCTCGCATCCCGGCGCTCCGCCTCGTGCGCACGCCGCGCGCGTGGCTGCCGATCGTCGCCATGACGCTCCTCGCTATCGTCGTCGCTCTGTCGACGCGAACGCGCGGCACGACGACGGGCGCCGACCACGTGATGCGGGGCGTCTTCGCGTTCCTCATCCTCCCCGTGCTCGCGTACGGCGTCGTCGGCGCGACGCTCGGCGCCGCGGGGCTTCGGAGCGGCATTCGTGGCGTCGTTGCGCTCGGTGCAGCACCGCGGAGCGCGGCGCTCGCGTCGGTCTTCGTGGCCATCACGACGGCGGCTGCGCTCTGTGGCGTCCTCGGCGCGCTCGTCTGCGCGCTCGCGCATGGCTCACAGGACCCGCCGCTCGCCGTCGACATGGCGGCATCGCTGGGCATCGGCGCGCTCGGCGGAGGCGCGTACGCAG
>JAYSXP010000230.1:0-5279 GCA_043717125.1 Polyangiaceae bacterium
CGCCGTCGATGTCGAAGATTCACCCCAGCGTCAGCGATGTGGCCCAGTCGCGCGTGGGGACGCGAATCAAGGGGAAGTGGCGCGTCGACAAGTTGCTTGGCGTCGGAGGAATGGGCGCCGTCTACGCGGCCACGCATCGCAACGGAAGTCGCGTCGCGCTGAAGATCCTGCACCCGCAGCTCTCGATGCTCTCCGACATCCGCGCCCGCTTCGCGCGTGAGGGTTACGTGGCGAACGCGGTGAACCATCCGGGCGTCGTGCGCGTGCTCGACGACGACGAGACCGAGGACGGCGCGGCCTTCCTCGTGATGGAGCTGCTCGAAGGCGAGACGGCCGAGGCTCGTGCGCGACGCTTCGGGAGCCGCTTGCCGCTGGAGGACGCGCTCACGATCGCCGACGGCCTGCTCGACGTCCTCGCCGCCGCGCATGCCGCCGGGATCGTGCATCGTGACATCAAACCCGAGAATGTCTTCCTCACGAAGGACGGCGTGGCCAAGGTCCTCGACTTCGGCATCGCGCGGCTGCGCGCCGTCACGCTCGGCGAGGAGATCGAGGTTGGGTCGGAGGACGCGCCGGGCGGCCCGGTCGCCCAGCCCGCTCCGCACCTCCGCACGCGCACGGGCGTCACGATCGGGACGCCCGCCTTCATGCCCCCGGAGCAGGCCCTCGGGCGGACTGACGAGGTCAACGCCTCGAGCGACATCTGGGCCGTCGGCGCGACGCTCTTCGCCCTTCTTTCCGGGCGAATCGTGCACGACGCGAAGACTCATATGGAAGTCGTGATCGCCGCGGCCACGGCCCAAGCCAAATCGCTCGGCTCCGTCGCGCCGGACGTGCCGAGGTCACTCGTCGAGATCGTCGATCGCGCGCTCTCCTTCAACAAGGAGGATCGCTGGCCGAGCGCGCGCGCGATGCAGACGGCTATCCGTGCGGCGTTTCCCAACCAGCGCCCGCAGCGGACGTCCGTACCGGCGCAGTCGTCAGCGCCCCCGGTCGCCTATTGCTCGGCGCCGCCTGTCAGCCTCGGCCTCGGCTCTCAGCCGCCCGCGTCGGCGATCGGCAGCGGGCGCTGGGCGGAAGAACGCAAGCTCGCCACGGTCGTGTTCGCCGACATCGTCGGCTTCAGCGCGATCGCGAACGACCTCGAGCCGGACGCGGTTCGTGAGCTCGCGAACGCGTTCTTCGAACCGCTCTCGCGCGAGGTCGAACGCGAGGGCGGTACGGTGATGAAGTACGTGAACGACGGCATCATGGCCGCGTTCGGCGTCCCCACCGCCCACGAGGACGACGCGATCCGCGCGGTTCGCGCGGCGCTCGCGATGACCGTGCGCGTGCGAGAGCTCGCGCGCGAACGAAACAGCGAGGTAGCGTTGCGGGTCGGCATCAACACCGGCCTCGTGATGGTCGGCACAGTGGGAGGCGGGACCCGAGCGAGCGCCGACATCATGGGCGCGACGGTCAACGTCGCGAGTCGCATCGAGGGCGCGGCCGCGCCCGGCGAGATCCTCGTCGGCGTGGCGACCGAGCGCCTCGTGCACGACCGCTTCCTCATGGCCGCGGTGCCGCCCGTGCACGTGAAGGGCGTCGCCGAGCCTGTCGCGATGTTCAAGGTGGAGCGCGAACGCGATGACGAGGCCGCGGCCTCCGTCCGTCTGCGCAGCGCCTCCGGGACGCCCTTCTTCGCGCGCCACAGGGAGCTCGAGATGCTCCTCGGCCTCTACGAGGCAGTGCGCGCGCAGGGCTCGATGCGCGTCGCCGAAGTCGTCGGCGAGATGGGGCTCGGCAAGGGCCATCTCTTGAAGCAGTTGCGCATCGCCGTGGCCGCGCGCGAGCAGCCGCCGCACGTGCTCCACGCCACGCGCCTCATCGCCGGGGCACCGCTCGGATTCGTCGGCAAGATGCTGCGCGCGCGCTTCAACGTTCGGGTCGATGAGTCGCCCGAGGCCGTGCGAGGCCGCGTCGTCGAGGCGGTGGCCGCGGCGTGGACCGGCAACGAGGTCGAGGACGGTCGCGAGGCGGGTCGCCTCCTCGCGGACCTCGTCGCGCCGACGCCCGTAGCTCCGCTGCTCGAGACGGAGATCTCGAGCGACGCGACGCGCACGGTCTCGGCGTTCAGCGACTGGATTCGCCGGCTCGCGCGCCAGCAGCCCGTCGTGCTCCTCGTCGAGCAGGTGCAGTGGACGGACCAGGGCTCGCTCGACCTCCTCCAGTACCTGATCCGCGCGCTCCGTCGCGAGCCCGTGCTCCTCGTGATCTCCGCGCGCCCCGAGGCGACCGAGCAGGTCCCGGCGTGGATGACCGGTTCGGACATCCGGACGAAGATCGAGCTCCTCCCGTTCAACGAGGAGGTGATGGAGCGCTTCCTGGACGACCTCTTCCGCCAGGTCCCGAGCTTCCCGCGCGACATCAAGCGCGAGCTGATACGCCGCGCGGAGGGCAACCCCGAGCTTTGCAAGGAGCTCGTGCGCTTGCTCGTCGATCGCGGAGCGCTCACCGTCGATGAACACCATGTGCCTTTTAAATGGGACAAAGCGCGATCGGCAAAGCTTGATCTTCCAGACACGGTCCGCGGCGTCCTGCAAGCGCGCCTCGACGGGCTCATGCCGCAGCACAAGGAGATCCTGAAGATGGCGTCCGTGATCGGACGCGTGTTCTGGGTCGGGGCGCTCCGCGAGGTGCTTTCGCCGTCGCTCTCCGCGGACGAGCTCGCCACGAGTCTCGACACCTTGCGCGCACGCGAGCTCATCAAGCCACAGCCGTCGTCCAGCGTCTCCGGTGAGCGTGAGCTCACGTTCGCGACGCAGGCGCTCTGCGACGCCTCTTACGAGCTCGTTCCGCGCGCGCAGTCGGCGGTCGCGCACCGAAAGGTCGCCGAGTGGCTGAGTGCTCGCGGTGAGCTCTGGGAGGGCGGACACGCGAACCTCGCCGCGCATCTCGAGGCGGCCGGCGACAGGGCGCGCGCGCGCCGCCTCTACCTCAACGCCGCTCGCCATGCCGTGAGCGTTTGTGCGTACCCCGAGGCCGTCGGCTTCTTCGACCATGTTGCCTCGCTCTGGAGCACGGAGACGACCAACGACGATCGCATCGCGCGTGCCGGCATTCTGCGCGAGCGGGCGGTCGCCGAGTGCCGGACGGGCCGCTTCGAGGAGGCACTCAAATCGCTCGATGCCGCGGAGTCCGACCTCCGCGCTGCCGGCGTCGCTGACGACGACGCCGTTCATGCGTGGGTCCTCCTCGAGCGTGGCTCGGTGTCGAAGGAGTACGGGCGCATCGAGGAGTCGATCGACATGCTCTCCAAGGCGATCGACATGTGCCGCGGGCAGATCGCTCCGAGCGTCCTCCACATGCGCGCGTACGGCGCACGCGCGTTTCAGCTCGCCGCGAAGGGCGATCGCGAGCGCGCCAAGGAGGACGTCGAGGGGGGCCTCCGCATCGGGCAGCTGCTCCACATGCGTGACGCCGCCTGGTACGTCGCGATGGCGCGCCTCAAGGATGCCGAGGGCTCGATCTTCTTCTTCGCTGGAGATCTGCCGAACGCCGAGGCGTCGTTCAAGTCCTCCCTCGAGCTCAGCGAGCTGGCAGGCGACACGCAGGGAATGCCGGACGGTCTCGTGAACCTCGGCGGTGTCGCGTACACGCGTGGCGACCACGCGGCGGCGGCCATCTATTACGAACGCGCGCTCACCGCGGCGAAGAAGGCACGCTGGACGGCACGCGAAGCCGTCGGTCATTCGAACCTCGGCCAGGTGAAGCTCGCGCTCGGCGAGCACGAGGGTGCCGCGCAGCATCTCGAGATCGCGTGTCGCCTCGGCGAGGAGGGCGGCTATCTCGACGTGCTCGCGGACAGCGCGCGCGCGCTCGCGGAGGTGGAGCTCGCGCGAGGGGCCGTCGACGCCGCAATCGAGCGTGCCCGGGCGGCGATCTCGCATGCCGAGCGCTCGAAGACCCCGTCGTTCGTCGCCATGGCGCACGCGACGGCGATGGACTGCTGCCTCGCGAAGCTCTACCGCGACCGCGATCGAGGCGCGTTCGAAGAGGCGCGGCAGCACAAGGAAGAGGCGTGTGCCATTTTGCGCCAGGTGGGCCAGCCTCATACCGCCGAGGCCATCGCGATGCGTTTTGGGCAGGGAAGCAATGCGACCATCGATGCGTAAGATGGGCTTGCCATGACCTCGTCTCGTTCGCCGCGCTCCTCGTTCCTCGTGGTCGCCGCACTGCTTGCGGGGGCGGCGGCGATCGCGGCCGGTAGCGGTTGCAGCAGCACTTCCAGCTCCTCTGGCGAAGCGCCGACGGGCATTGGAATCACCTGCACGACGACCTCCTCCGCGGGGGATGCGGCCGCGGCCCGAACGGCGCTCGCCGCCGCCGCCCCGGGCAGCTGCGTGGTCCTTGCGCCCGGAACGTACGCTGGCCCTTTCACGGTGCCAGCAGGAGTGGCCCTTGTGGCACAAAACGGCTCGCGTGCCACGCTCACGGGTGGCACGGCACAGGAGCCCACGGTCACCCTCGGGGACGGCGCGCAGCTCGCGCTCGTCGACCTCGTCGACGCGCCCGGCGTGGCCGTCGCGGTCCGGGCCGCCAACGCGGTCGTCTCGAACGTGAACGTGTCGGGCGCGAAGAGCGCCGCGCTCGCTGTCCTCTGCCGCGAGACCGCGACGTCGGGCTGCGCCTCGGGTGTCGTCTCGCTCACCGACGTCATGCTCACGAAGAGCTCGCTCGGTCTATGGGTCTCCGGCGCGCACGTCAGCTGGAAGGGCGGCGCGAGCGCAAGCCATGCGGGCACAGCGCTCGCCGCGGCTGCGGGCGTGATCGCGCAGGACGGCGCGAAGCTCGACCTCGAGAATGTCACGGTCGAGAAGAACGAGGGCGTCGGCGTGCTCGTCGACGGCGCGCTGACGACGGCGTCGATCAAGAACGCAACGGTCAACGAGAACGGCGAGCGCGGGATCTGGGCGCAGCGCGTGAACGGCACGCTCGACGCGCCGGCCGTGAAGATCGAAGGCTCTCAGATCACCAAGAACAAGATCGTCGGCGTCGGCGCGATGGAGTCGCACGGGATCATCATCGTCAGCGGCCGCATCGCGGACACGGTTGCCGCGCCGCTGGTCACGAACCTCGAGAGCACCGAGCTGGTCGGCGACGGCGTCGGCATTTTTGCCAAGTCGGGCGATTTCAAAATCGACGGCTCCCTCTTCGAGACGAACGCGCGCGCGGCCGGCGTCATCGACAGCAGCGAGCGCGGCATCATCATCGTGAGCGGCAAGGTCGGCACGGGCACG
>JAYSXP010000024.1:0-7332 GCA_043717125.1 Polyangiaceae bacterium
CGCCGCCCGTCGCACGCGTCGAACGCCACGCGCGGCTGACGTTCGAGGCCGCGAGCACGCACCAGAAACGACGAAGCCCGCCTCAGGTGCCGGGCTTAACCGGGCTGCCGGGCCGTCCGGGCCCGCGTCACCACTCGACGAGCAGTCTGGGAGGAGCGCCGCGCCGATCAGCGCTGCGCAGCTTGCCGCCATGACGGTCGTCCACGGCGGTCGATGCGAATTCAATCGGTACCTCTACTCTCTGCCCTTGCGAGAGAACTGAAGAGGTCGATGTCTGACAGTGGCTAAAGCTCGTGTTGCAAACTTGCGCGCTGTCGCACACCAGGCACCGCGCGTCCGCCGCCAAAGGTCAGGAGAGCCACGCGATCGTCACGCCGTCGCCGCCTTCACCCGAGGCGCCCGCGCGGAAGAAGCGGATGTACGGGCTCGACTTCAGCTCGCGACGGATCGCCTCCTTCAAGGCGCCCGTGCCGTGGCCATGCACCAGGAAGCACACCCGGCGGTTCTCGTTCAGCGAGCGATCGAGGAACGTGATCGCGAGCGTGATCGCGTCGTCGCTCCGGAGACCGCGCAGGTCGACCGTGTTGTCCGACGTCTGAAGGGCGACCTCGAGGCCCGACGGATCGCGTGAGAGCGAACCCGAGCTCGCGCCACTCGCGCGCGCCGCCTTCTTCTTCGGCTCCGCCTGCTCCTCGCGCTTCTCCGTCGCGAGGCGGAGCTCGGACGCCGGGAGCACGAGGCGCATCGGGCCGGCCTGCACGCGCGCCGAGCCATCGGCGAGCACGTCCAGGACGTCGGCCTCCGCGCGAAGGCGAGGCACCCAAACCCTCGTGCCCTTCTTGAGCGAGCCCGCATCGGCCACGGGCCGCGCGTCGTGGCCAGCGCCGTCGCGCGCCGGGCCCGCGATCGCGTCGTGAAGCGCGAGCGGCTCGAGCTCGCCGCCGATCGCGACCTTCGAGGCCACGCGATCGAGGACTCGCTCGGCCTCTTTCGCACCCGAGACGTCGAGCTTCTTCGTGCGCAGCGCTGCCTGCACCTCGCGCAGCTCCTCGCGCGCGCGGCGGACCGCATCGAGGAGCGCCTCGGCCTCCTTGGAGACCTGGCGCCGCTCGCGATCGCGCGCGACGTGCAGCTCATGGTCGAGCGCCGCGCGCAGCTCCTCGGCCTCGCCTTCGCGACGCGCCGCGGCCGCGCGCGCCAGCTCGAGGGCGGCGCGCTCGTCGTTCAACTTCCTCACGACACTCTCGAACTGGACGTCCTCACGCGTGAGGAATTTCTCGGCGCGCTCGATCACGGTGGCCGGAAGTCCGAACCTTCGCGCCACCGCGAGCGCGCTCGAGCTGCCAGGAACGCCTTGTGCGAGGCGGAACGTCGGGCTCATCGAAGCGAGATTGAAGCCCATGCTCGCGTTCTCGAACCGATCGTCCGCCAGCGCGAGCGCCTTGAGACCCTCGTAGTGCGTCGTGACCACGACCGCGCCGCCGCGCGCCGTCAGCGAGTCGAGCATACCCGCAGCGAGGGCCTCGCCCTCGCGCGGATCGGTGCCGCCCGCCAGCTCGTCGAGCAGGACCAGCGCGCCCGGCTGCGTGTCATTCAAGATGCGCACGAGATTTCGCACGTGCGCGCTGAACGTCGATAGGTTCTTGGTCAGGTTCTGGTCGTCGCCCACGTCGGTGAGGACGACCTCGAAGATGCCCACGGTGCTCTCGGCCTCACACGCCACCGGAAGGCCTGCGCGCAACATGAGCGCAGTGAGGCCCATCGTCTTCAGCGCGACGGTCTTGCCGCCTGCGTTCGGGCCGCTCACCACCACCGCGCGCCGCGCCGCGATCGAGAGATCGCTCGGCACGACCGCCTCGAACGCGCTGTCCGCGGCCGCGTCGGTCGCGTGCGCCGAGCCGGTGTGCTCGGGCATCGCCTCGAGCATGTCGAGGAGGAGCAGCGGATGCCTCGCGCTGGCGAGCTCGAGGCGCGCGTCGTCCGTCACGCGAGGGAAGGTGAGCCGCAGATCCCGGGCGAACCGCCCCGTGGCCGCGCGCACGTCGGCTCGCGCGAGCGCGTCGATCGCGCCGGCCACGCTGGGCAGGGAGTCGCCGATGCGCGACGAGAGTCGCGTGTAGATCGCGATCTCCTCGCGCTGCACCTCGGCTTCGAGCACTTTGAGTCGGTTGCCCATCGGGATGACGGCGCGCGGCTCCACGAAGAGCGTGGCGCCGCTCGAGCTCGTCGAGTGGACGATCCCGGGGAAGCGCTCGTGTGCATCGGAGCGCACAGGCACCACGTACCGCCCCTCGCGCTCGGTCACGTAGCGATCCTGGAGGATCCCTTCGTACTTCCCCATGAGGTCGTCGAGGCGTGACAGCATGCGCGTGCGCGCCGCCTGGTACTCGGAGCGGAGCTCCTTGAGGCGCGGGCTTGCGTGGTCCGACAGCGAGCCGTCGGGATCGAAAGACCGCGCGAGCTCGTCTGCGAGGGCGTCGAGCGTCGGGTCGGTGGTGCACGCGTCGAAGAGCGAAGGGGTCTTCGTGCGGCGCACGGACAGGAACCGCCGCAGCACCCGCGCGGCGCCGAGCGCCTTGCCGATCTCACGAATTTCCTGGGGAGCGAGCACTCCCGACGCGCCCACACGGCCGATCGCCGACGTCACTTCGGAGAGCTCGACCACGGGCAGCGGCTCACCCGCGACGAGGAGCTCGGTCGCCTCGCGCGCCTCGTCGAGGAGGCGGCGAGTCTCGGCGGGCGTCGACGCGAAGGGCAGATCCAGCGCGAGCCTGCGGCCCATGTGCGAGACGCAGCGCGAAGCAAGCGCTTCGAGCAGACGGTTCCACTCGAGATCGCTTCTCGTCTTGTCGGGGCAGGGGTCGCGGAGTTGAGCGGACACGGGGAAAGCCAAGGTTCAGGATACGACGACACCTGATAGGGCGCGATCGACTCCCGCGTCAGGGGCCAGCCGCGCTTTTCCCCGCGCCGAACACGCTCCAAGCAAACCCAGGCGTGAAAATCGGCGTCGTCTGCGGCGCCGTTCGCCGAACGGCGAATCGCGCCGGGCAGGTCGCATCGTGGGGAGGCTCAGCGAAGCTGAGGGGCGAAGCCCAACTAGGTCGGGCCCGAGCCGCCGGGGCTGTTGCCGCCCGCGCCGCTCGGCATCGGGTTGGCCTCGCGCTCGAGATACCGGAAGATCGTCCGCGGGTCGACGCCGAGATCGCGCGCCGTCTGGGTGCGGTTGCCGTTGTTCCGCTCGAGCACCTCGAGGACGTACTTGCGCTGGAACTCCTCCTTCGCCTTTTCGAGGGGAAGGATGTTGTTCTCGCCCGCCTGATCGAGCTCGAGATCCTCGACGCCGAGGAGCGTCTTGTCGCAGAGCACGAGGGCCTTTTTGAGCCTGTTTTCCAGCTGCCGGATGTTGCCCGGCCAGTTGTGCTTCCGGATGGCGCCGAGCGCTTGCGGCGTGAAGCCTTGCACCGCGGAGTGGAACTCCTCTGCGTACTTCGTGAGCAGCGCCTTTGCGATGATGAGGACGTCGTCGCCGCGCTCGCGGAGCGGCGGGCAGAAGATGTTCACGACGTTCAGGCGGTAATAGAGATCCTCGCGGAAGCGGCCGCCCTTGATCTCCTCCTCGAGGACGCGGTTCGTCGCCGCGACGATGCGGATGTCGACCTTCTCCGGCTTGCTGTCGCCGACGCGCATGACGATGCGCTCCTGAAGCGCGCGGAGCAGCTTGACCTGAAGGTTGAGCGGCAGCTCGCCGATCTCGTCGAGGAAGAGCGTGCCCTTGTCGGCCGCCTGGAATTTACCGGGCCGTGAGGCGATCGCCCCGGTGAAGGCGCCCTTCACGTGACCGAAGAGCTCGCTCTCGATCAGGTTCTCGGGGATGGCGCCGCAGTTGATGACGATGAACGGCCCGTTCGCCCGGTTCGAGCGGCGATGCAGCTCGCGCGCGATGAGCTCCTTGCCGGTGCCCGTCTCGCCGGTGATGAGCACGGAGATGTCGGTGGTCGCGACCTTCTGGAGCTTGCGGAACACCTCCATCATCGACGGACAGACGCCGATGATGTCGCCGAAGCGCTTGTCCTTGAGCTCAGCGGCGAGCTTCTCCTTGTCCGCGCGGAGTGCGCTGAGGAGCATCGCGTTCTGAAGGATGATCGCCGCCTGGCCCGCGAAGATGCTGAGCAGCTCGAGCTGCGACTTCTGGAAGAGGCCCTTCACGCGGTCGTTGCCGACGTAGAGCGCGCCCGTGACCTGCCCTTGAGACACGAGAGGCGCGCACATGACCGACGAGAGGCGCATCGCAACGACGCTCTCGCTCGTGCGGAACACGTCGTCCGAGAGCGCGTCGGAAACGATGAGCGGACGACCGGACTCGAGGACGCGGCGGACGATCGAGTCGGAGATCGCGCCCGTCTTGTCGGTGAGCGCCTCGCGGCTCACGTGGCGCGACGCGCGAATGATCGGCTTTCCGCCTTGGCCGGAGGGGCTACCGTCCGAGCCGTAGGCCTCGTCGAGGAGGAGCACGAGGCCCTTCTCCGCGCCGGTGACGTCGATGACCGCGTCGAGCATGGCCTCGAGCAGCTCGTCGAGGTTCTTCATCGTCATCAGCTTTTCGCTGAATTCGTGGAGCTTGCGCACGCCGGCGAGCTGCGCGGCGTAGGCCTCGCCCGTGCCCGTCTCGCTGACGGCGGCGCGAGCGGCGCGCTCGACGTCGGTGGTCGCCGCGTTCATCACCGGCCGCGACGGGCCGTGCGGCTCGTCGAAGATGCTGAACTGCAGCTCGGCATCGCCGAGCGTGACGCGGTCGCCGTGGACGAGACGCGCGCGGCGCTTCTTCTTTCCGTTGATCAGGATCTCGCCGGTCTTGTCGACCTCCTCGAGATTGAAGTCACGGCCGTCGAAGAGCACCTGGGCGTGCGTGTCGGAGATGCCGCCGGTCATCACCGCGACGTCGTTGCCGAGCGCGCGCCCGATGGTGGACACGGGCTTGTAGAGCACGAACGTGCGCGGCGAGCCCTGGGGCGGAAACCACTTGAGGATCGGCATGGGGGGGACGGAGACGAAGGGGAGAGGATACCGCGCCGGGCGGAAAAAGGCGCGCGACTATCGGGTGGTCAGGACGAGAGGCCCCCGTGTAGGATCGTGCGTCATGAGAAGGCTGCTCGTCCTGCTTGCTCTCTCGGCATGCGCCGGTTTCGTCGGCGTCCTCGTTCTTCCGGCCTGCGGAGGCAACGACAAGCCGCCGCTCACGCCCGACAGCCTCGAGGGCGAGAATCCGGAAGCAGGCGCACCGGCTCCCGCGACTCCGACCCCGCCGAAGTGAAGGTCGCCTAGAACGTTCCGAACCCGGTGAGCATCGCGCCGCCGGGGTCGAGCGGCGGCGAAGGGCCGAGCTTTGGGTCGATCTTCGGGGTAGGAGCGATGGCCACGTCGATCGGGGGCTTCCAGGCCTGGCCGCGCTTGTCGCCCGCGTCCTTCATGTCCCACGTGAGCGCGCCGGCTACGCCAACGCCCGCAAGCCCGCCGAGCGCCGGGCCGATGAAGCCGTGCTTCGGGTCGGCGTCGCTGAACAGGTAGAGCGGGAACACGAGGCAGCCGACGAGCCCGCCGGCGAGGTAGCCGAGCCACATGTACTTCTGCGACTGCCACGAGGGCGTGTACGCCAGGCTGAGCGCGCCCGTGCCGAGGATGCCGACGTTGTAGCCGATGAGGCCGGCGACGGCCGCGCCGTCCTTCCAGTCCTTGCCGCTCGCCGCGATGCCGATCATGGTGCCGCTGGCCGCGCCCCAGCCGGCGCCGCTCGCGATGAAGCCCATGCTTCGCGGGTCGGGACGAACGGCTTCGCCGAAGGCCCAGCCGCCGACGCCGCCGCCGGTCGCGAAGACCCACGTGATGGTGGTCTGCGTGGAGAATGCCCAGTCCTTGTTCTTGTCGCGGCTGTATTGCCACTGCGTTCCGGCGATCGCGATGCCCTCGACCGCGCCGAGCGCGAGGCCTGCGCTGATCGACGCCGGGACGCCGCGATGGAGGGGTCCGCCTTGATCGTCCCAGAAGAAGGCGCCGATGGGCGCGGCCGCGCCGAGCGCGAGCGGCGCGATGATCGCCACGCCCGGATCCCTGATCTTGAAGAGGGAGTCTAGCCAGATGCCCGAGCCCACGCCCCAGAGCGCGCTCGTCACGTAGAGCGCGGTCATCTCGCCGGTCTCGCGCTTGTCGCTCGGAGGCGGCGCCTGCGGCGGGGGCCCGTAGCCCGGCGGCGGATAACCGCCCTGCGGCGGCGGATAACCGCCCTGCGGCGGCGGATAGCCACCGGGCGGCGGATAGCCTTGCGGCGGCGGATAGCCTTGCGGCGGCGGCTGGTACTGCGGTGGGGGCTGGTACTGCGGCTGGGGCTGGTACTGTGGCTGGGGCTGGTACTGCGGTTGGGGCTGGTATTGCGGCTGCTGCGCGCTCGCGGTCGACGCGGCCAGCGACGAGCCCGCGAGGAACGAAAGCGACGTAAGCGACCTGAAGAAGATGGATCGCATGTTCAGACTGCCTTGAGGCTGCCGATGCTCTCGAACTCGGCGGTGAGCTCACGGCTCATCAAATCCTTCACGGCCTGGAGGACCGGCTTGTTCTCGTAAAGCACCCGGTAGACCTCGGTGACGATCGGGAGCTCGATGCCGAGCTTCTTCGAGAGTTCGTAGGCGCTCTTCGTCGTCTTCACACCCTCGGCGACGTGGCCGAGGCCCGTCACGATATCGTCGAGCTTTCGGCCCTTGCCGAGCTCGAGACCGACGGTGCGGTTGCGCGACAGCTCACCGGTGCAGGTCAGGACGAGGTCGCCCATGCCGGCGAGACCGGCCAGCGTGATCGCTTCGCCGCCACGCGCGAGCGAGAGCTTCACCATCTCGGCGAGACCGCGGGTGATGAGCATGGCCCGCGTGTTGTGGCCGAAGCCGAGGCCGTCGGCCGCACCGGCCGCGATGGCGATGACGTTCTTGATCGCGCCGCCGCACTCGACGCCGGGGATATCCTTGCTGGCGTACGTACGCATGTAAGATGCATGGAAACGATCCATCACGTGCGCGCGCACGCGCTCGTCCGTCGAGGCGATGACGACGCCGGTGGGCAGCTCCGCGGCGAGCTCCTTCGCAAAGGAGGGGCCGCTCAAAAACGCGAACTGACGGTGCGTCGCGCCCGGGAGCTCGGCGGCGAGGATCTCGTCGATGAACGTGAGCGAGTCGTTCTCGATGCCCTTGGTGGCGCTGACGATGGGGGCGTCGTGCGGCACCTTGCGCGCGACGAGCTTCGCCACTTCGCGGGTCGCGTGGCTCGGTGCGACGAAGACGACCATCGTGG
>JAYSXP010000231.1:0-15121 GCA_043717125.1 Polyangiaceae bacterium
TCCTCGAGCTCGGGCGCCGTCGGGTTGGCGGGCACGATGTTCAGCATGGTCGCGGCCGTGCTCTGCATCCTCGTGATGCGGGAAATTACGTCGCGTCAGGAGCAGGTGCAGCGCGTGCGCGTCTCCCAGCCGACGCCAATGCACCACGAGTACCGCTGACGCCGAACGTCACGCCAAAGGCAGGTGATCTGCGTTCGCCTTGACGGCAATCGTCATGTCCTGAGCTACCGGCGTGACTCCGTGCTAGTCCCCGACCACCATGCGGCTCGCCTCTGCGCTCGGCGCTTTCCTCGTGCTCCTCTTCGGTGTCGCCGCGCCCGTGCCACTCGCGTCCGCCGAGACGCGCGCCGCCGAACAGCCCGCCTGGTGCGCGCCCGAATTCGACGCGTTGCCTGCCGGCACGGCAGATATCTGCCATATTCAAGGCACGCCTTCGCCGAGCGGTCGTCACACGCTCGTGATCTTCCTTCATGGCCTCATCGCGAAGCACACGACGTGGCAGTGGTTGCAAGAGCGCGGAATCGCCCGCGCCGCGCGCGATCTCCACTTCGAGGTGATTGTCCCGCAAGGTCCCCCTGTCGGCGTGAACGGAAGCGGCGGCTTCGCGTGGCCTGGTGGTGGTGGCGGTCCGACCGGCGAGAGCTCGGAGCAGACGGTGCTCGACGGCTGGCGCGCTGCGCGAGCGACGTTGGAAGCGCGCAACGGGCGCGCGTTCGACGAAGTGTTCGTCGTTGGCTTCTCGAGCGGCGCTTACTTTGCCGCGTCGCTCGCGTTGCGCAGCAAGCTCGACGTGAATGGCTACGTGGTGCTTGCAGGCGGTTCGCCGCGCCACGGCACGAGCGAAGGCACGCAGCGCGTCCCCGTCTTCGTGGGCGTCTGCGCGACCGATCGGCAGACCGCACCAGGAGCGCGTGCGCTTGGCTCGCTTCTCACGTCACAGCGGTGGCCAACACGCGTCGACGAGCAACCCGTCGGTCACATGGTCTCCGATATCCACATCGCGCACGCGCTTGGTTGGTTCCGCGGCTTGCCGCGACCCTGAAGCCACCGTTCGGTGCACGACAGGCTGCTGATCGGTGCGTGAGAATCGCTATCATCTAAAGACGACGGACCGCGCGGAGGCGACCCGCTCGTTCACCAACTCCACGAGGAGGAACGGAAGCGGAAGTCCGCGGTTTCTACTTCATCGAAGTTGGCGACCCACGCGTCGGAACGAGTAAGCTCGCCGTCATCGCCATGAATGCGCTTCGCCAGCTCCGGATCATCGCGTTTCTCGAAGGGCTCTCGTTCGTCATCCTCCTCTTCATCGGACTGCCGATGAAGTACCTCGCGGGCATTCCGGTCATCGTGCGGATTGTCGGTAGCGTCCACGGCGTGGTGTTCCTCGTGTTCGTTTTCGCCCTTCTCCGTGTCGCGATCGGACGGCGATGGTCGTGGGGGCGCGCGGCACTTGGTTTCGTTGCCTCTCTCGTCCCGTTCGGAACGTTTGCCTTCGACTTCCTCTTGCGCCGCGAGCTCGCCGACGCCGAGGGCGGAGCGGTCCGCGCGGCCTGACGCCAGTCTTCTCGCGATGACGAGCCCAGGCACGCGAATGCGCGCGTGGAGCACGCTGACGAGGCTCCGCACGGGGCGGCAGGAAGTCGAAACCCGCACAGGCGGACCACGGAGATTGCGGCCCGCACGACGCGAGAAGTAGCGCACGACCCCATCCGTGCGCGACGATCGTTGCAGGTAGGGCCGCGCGAACCTATGTTGTCTGCGCTGCCCGGCACATCGGACAGCGACTGAAGCAACGCACGGCTCGATTAGGGGGCGATCGGTTTCGACGGGGAATACGACTTCATTGCTGCGTACCGTGGCCCGCTGACCCACGTAAAAATCCGCGGAACGTATAGTTGCGAACGACAACGCACTCGCTCTCGCTGCTTAATAACCAGTGAAGCCGTCCGATGGAGAGGCCCGCCAATGCCTCCCAAAGGGCGTGACCAAATTGGCTAGCCGAACGCCGGGCCACCGGGCGGGACGCGAAATCAAACAGGGGGATAGCGCTGCGAAGAGCCCGCCGATGGGCGCGACGCGGGGCGATACAAAACATCGGCTACGTACGTAGAAGCGTGAAGTGAGTGTTTTTCGGACCCGGGTTCGATTCCCGGCGCCTCCACCATCTTTTCCGACAGTTAGCCCACCCAAGACGATTGAGCCGGACGATTCGGAGCCCGAGGACGTCGGCGTCCGGGAGCCAGTAGAACCGCCTGATGAGGGCGTCGACTGGGTTCGCCTTCACGCGCTCGTTGTCGCCGTCGATGCGCTGGTCGGCGCGGGCATGTCCGCTCAGGCGCGTCCTCTCGTCGGGGAGATGCGAGCACGCATTGAAGCGCTCCGCGGCCCGACAGCAACGGTCGTCGATCTGTTCTCGAACACGAAACGCTGACCCCGCTGGGGCCAAGTCTTCCGTCGAGACCCGCATCGGTCGATACTGGCGGATCGGAGGGCTCGCGGAATGTCAGGAACCGTCTTCATCGCCTATGCCTCGAACCCGGCCGGTATCGGGAGTGTGATCAGCAGCGCGGCTACGGTCGCCAGTTCTTCGGCGCGGAAGTTCGAGACGTGGGCGCAGATCGACATCTTCGGGCGATTCCTGATCGACGGCATCTTGCAGAAGATCGACGCCGCAGAGTTCGTCGTCGCGGACATCACGCGCCTCAACGCGAACGTCACGTTCGAGATCGCGTATGCGATCGGGAAGCAGAAGCGTGTCGTCCTCGTCCTGAACTCGGCGCTCAGTCCGGAGACGAAGGAGATCGGCAAGCTCGGAGTCTTCGACACGCTCGGCTACAAGCCCTACGCGAACGCGGATGCTCTCGCGGAATGCCTCCGACGTATCGACTCGACGGCCCCGCTCCTCGTCCCGGCGACGCAGCTGAATCGCGCTTCTCCCATCTACGTCCTTGAGACGCTCCACAAGACGGACGCAGCGCTGCGGATCATCGCGCGCATCAAGAAGGCTCGCATCGGATTCCGGAGCTTCGACCCCTCAGAGCAGCCGCGGCTCTCGGCGCTCGAAGCGATCCGCAACGTTACCGCCTCCGCGGCGACGATCGTGCACCTGCTCTCCGCGGACGCGACGGACCAGCAGTTCCACAACCTGCGCGGCGCGTTCATCGCGGGCCTCTCGTACGGTCTGGGAAAGGAGACGCTCATCCTGCAGGAGTGCCCGGACCAGGTCCCCCTCGACTACCGGGACTTCGTGGTGCCGTACCGCTCGCCGGACGAGATCGACAAGCCCATCGGCGAACTGGTCCCGCGCGTCACCGAGGTGATCAGCGTCGCCGAGACGGGTGCGAAGCCACTAGCGGGTGGCATTGCCGACATCGACCTCGGCGCGTCGGCAGCGGAGAACGAGATCCCGCAGCTCGGCGCGTACTACGTGCAAACGGACCAGTACGGCCAGGCGCTCGCCGGGAACGCGCGTCTTGCCGTCGGTCGAAAGGGGTCGGGCAAGAGCGCACTCTTCTTTCAAGTGCGAGACAAGCTCCGAGCGGACAGTCAGGTCGTCGTTCTTGATCTGAAGCCCGAAGGCCATCAGCTGAAGCGCTTCAAGGACGCCGTGCTCGAAACCGTCGGAGAGGCCGTTCAGGAGCACCTCGTGGCTGCGTTCTGGGAGTACGTCATCCTCCTGGAGCTGTGCCACAAGATCCTCGAAAAGGATCGCACCGTGCACATGCGCGATCACACGCTGTTCGAGCCGTACAAGCGACTCGCCAGCTTGTACGAGAGCGACGACCTGATCGCCGAGGGCGACTTCTCGGAGAGAATGCAGGCTCTCGTTCAGCGGATCGTGGACGAGTTCCGGGCGAACGCGAAGAGCCGCTCCGCGACTCCGACGGCAAAGGAAGTCGTCCAACTCATCTACAAGCACGACATGACGAGGCTGCGCGCCGAACTAGGCACCTACTTGAAGCTCAGGAAAGGTGCCTGGATCCTCTTCGACAACATCGACAAGGGCTGGCCGACTCGCGGCGTCTCACCGCCGGACATCGTGCAGCTTCGTGGGCTCCTCGACGCCACGCGCGCCATCGAGCGTCACCTCCTGCGCGACGACGTCGTCGTGCACACGCTCGTGTTCCTGCGAAACGACGTCTACGAACTCCTCGTCAACGACACCCCGGACCGAGGAAAGGAAATGCGGGTGTCGCTCGACTGGAGCGACGGCGACATGCTCCGCGAGCTCTACCTCCGGCGCTTCATCTTCGCGGCAAAGGTTCCGAAGGAAACGGACTTCGCAGCCGCTTGGCATCGGCTGTTCGTCTCTCACATCGACGGAGAGGACACCTCTGAGTACCTGATCGAGCGCTCTCTGATGCGCCCGCGCAATTTCCTGAACCTCGTGAACGCGTGCAAGGGCGTCGCGGTGAACTTCCACCACAGCAAGGTGCAAACAACGGACATCGAGAAGGCGGCGGCCGTGTACTCGGCCGACATCGCCAACGAGCTAGGGCTCGAGATTCGGGACGTCTTTCCGATCGCCGACGACCTGCTCTACCAATTCCTCGGCTCGAAGCCGCGGGTCACGCTCAAGCAGCTTCACTCCGTCTTCGAGAAGACCGGCGTGCCGAACGAGCGCTACCAGGAGCTCGCGGAGATCCTCCTGTGGTTCTGCTTCCTCGGGGTCGTCACGCGCGACGGGGCACGCAAAGGACAAGAGACCTACGCGTACAACGTCCACTACGACATGAAGAAGTTGAAGCACCTCGCCGCGGACTTGAATGACTCGGACGTCGCCTTCTCGATCAACAAGGCATTCTGGCCTTTCCTCGAGATTTCGCAGTAGCGAAGCGCCTACCGGGGACGCCGCTCCCCCGTCCGGCTCCGCGTCCGCTCAGTCGGCGCGAAGGTCGCCGAGGCGGACGTAGAGGGCGACGACCGCGGAACCCAGAGCGGCCTTGCCGTCCGTCGTCCAGGTCCAGTGGCGGTCGAGGGCAAGGAGCGACTGCAGCGCCTTGCAGTTACGCGCCGCAGCGGGATCCGTCAGGTACGACGGCGGGCCGTCAGCGCTGTCGGCCTCGATGCCGGACCTCACCTGATGGACGACGTCGGCGAGCACGTCAGCGCCGTCCGCGAGGAACGCGGAGGAGATCGCCTTGCGAAGCTTTTCGCGAAGGTTAGTCACGGGTCGACCAACGCGGCGAGGCAGGCGCGGCCCCTGGAGAAGCCCGCGCTCCTTCGCCTCGACCGAATCCCGTCCGCCCTTGTCGACGCGGGCTTGTGCGGCGATCCACTCGTCGTTGGATCGGTCGGAAAGGTCGAGCGCGTAGCGTGCGTCCTCAACCGGAACCCGCAGGCGCTCGCGCGCGCGAGCGGTCCTGATCGCGTCGGCCCCTTCGGTGAGAGCGCGGCGTACGGTGCGTCGATCGCATCCAGTCGCGTCTGCAATCGTTGCGACCTTCGCTCGAATCTCTCCAGCTTCGCTCATCGTCATCACCTCGGGCTTCCGCGACGATAATGCCGCGGCCGATTGATTGGCGCCCAACGCGCCCAGAGCGTGGACCGCGTCGTAGATCGGACTGGTGTCCTTGATCGTCGCGAGGATGAAGAAGCCATCGAGAGGCGGGGCGTCTCCGAGGGCCGCGCAGATCGCGGTCGTGACGCGAACCGTCTCGGCGTCATGATTGTCGGGCGGACCGCTCGGCTTGCCCTGCGATTCGGCCAAGAGCCGCTCGGAAACGACGTCGATTGCGCGAACGCTGATCGCCGGGGGTGCGTTCGCGTCGTTCAGCGCGTGAACGACGCGCTTGAAGCGTTCAACGAACTCCGGACTGGAACAGTCGACGCCCGCCGCACGGTTCTTCTCATTGGTCTTCTTCATGGTGCACCTCGGGCCTTCCGCGACGACGATGCCGCGCCCGAGCCTCCGGCCCCCTAGATGCCGCAATCGATCGACTTTTCCGGACGGCGCCGAAAAATAGGTAGGAGAGACTCCTCCTTTCGTGCGCCTCCGCCGGTGTCCGCGGCTCAGACGCGCTCGTGATCTCAGCGTTGAGCCTTGCTGGCTGGGAACGCGCGCTTCGCCTTCTTCTTCGGCTCGTCGGTGGCGGCGTTCGCCTCCTCGGAGGTCAGCGCCCACTTCTTCAACGGGCTCTCACGTCCGCCCGACGCCTTCGGTGAATCGACGTCACCGGCGTGATGGTTTCCCTCGTGCCCATCGTCCTCGTCGGGCTCCTCTCCATCGAGCCTCGCCAGCGCCGCTTCACGCGCCGCCTTGGCAGGCTTCGGCTCGGGGCTCTTCCCCGAAGCGCGCGGCGCAGCGGCAGGCGGCGACGCACCGGCGGGCGGCGGTGCGCTGCCGGTCTTCGCAGCAGCCTCCAGCATCGAGCCGAACGCTTCGGCCGGCGTCACGCCGCCGTTCTGAGCGAGCCTCATCAGCAAACCCAGGTGCTCGTCGGTGATCTTGATCGTCGGCATGTCGTTCTTCTGTCGTTGGGGTGGACGGGCGCGCAGTCGATCGGCGCGCTAGGATTTTCTTATCACTCCGCTTCCACGCGAACGCCTCCCGGCCCGGTGCCGGGGGGCGTTCGTGTTTAGCGAGCCTGCCTCGTCAGGATCCTTCCGACGATGGCGAGTGCGTCTTCGACGGCTTGGTCCTCTCCGGCGAAGAGCCTCGGGACGAGCGCGGCGAGGGACCGTTCGTCGACCGTGAGCGGACCGACCTGCCGCTCCTGGATGAGGAGCCAGCGGAGTCCGCTCCGCAGACGCGTCGGCAGCGATTCGAGACGCACGAGGCGTTCGAGCCCCCGTTGGAGATTCGGCGACACTTGTCGTCCCTCACTTCTTCGCGCCCGCCGACGCGAGAGTCGGGACGAAGCGGTGGTAGAACCGCTCCTGCACCGCCCAGGGACGACGCGCCTCCGCGAGGGCTGCCGGGCTCTGGATCGCCGCGACCGCCGCCTTGTCGAACGTTGCCACGAGCGAGGCGTCCAATCCGAACGCGCGCCGGAACGCTTCGCCTACCACCCCGACCAGGTCGCCTGCGATGGACACCCACGCGGGGCACCGAGAGGCACGGGCCTGCTCGATCGTCCGCTTGATCGCGCGGGCCGCGGTTCGATCGGCCTCGCCGAGATCGCGACCGCGGCCCTTCGTGAAGACGAGCAGCTCCTGTGGGGTCATCGTGATCCGCGCGTTGGCGACCGTAAGGAGAACCCTCTCGACACGCGCGACGCGCTCGAAGTCGCGCTCGCCTCGCCGGAGCTTGTCGTAGAACGCCGCGACCTCGGCCATCGCGAGCCCTGCGAAGTAGTCGCCGAGGTACGCGTCGCTCGCCTGAGACGCCATCGTGAACTCGCCATCGAGAGCCACCACCAGGTCCGGATCGAGAAGCGTGCTCGCGTAGCCGACGTAGAGCTCCAGCTCCGCACAGGAGGCGGCGGCGGCGGCCGCGGCGCTCGTCAGCATGGGCGCCTTCGCGGCCATGACCTTTCCTTGGGCCGCCTGCCGGGCCGCACTCTCGGCGGTCGCCCTCGTCCCGGCGTCGAGCGGCACATTCCTGAACTGCTCGATCGACGCCGTGTTCGCAGCGTCGATCTCGGCTTGCGTTCGACCAGCAAGATCCATCGCGCGGTCGATCGCGCTGATCGCCTTCTCGCCGAACAATGCGACGTCGCCGGCCGGCGCGTCGTCGGCGGCGATGATCTGGGCGAGGAGTGACCGGGCGACGTCCAGGCGCTCCGTCACGCGGTTCACGTTCTCGCGGGCCGTGTTCGACATCTTCGAGATGTTCGCGGCCGTCGTGTCAGCAGGCGTGGGCATGTCGTTCCTTCTCCTCGTTGGGTTTTGATTCAGCGCGCTCGCGCGCGCGACATCGCGTAGGCCATTGGGTCCTCGCGCTCTTCGATCACCGCGACCGCCGCGGCGTCCTTCGGAATCTCGCCGGACCGAACCAGCTCGCCGACGACCGCGTGCAGGTCCGCGTGCGTCAGCGGGTCGTCGTCGCTCTTTCCGAGTCGCGACCGGCAGAACGTCTCGACGCGATCGGTGATCATCCCGCTCGCGACGCGGCTCGCGAAGTACGCGGCGAAGGAGGGGTGGTGGAGCGGCGGCTCCCCCGGGCCGAGGTCCTTCCCGCGCATCATGCGGCGCCAGGATCCGTCGACGACGAGGCCGAACTGGTGATCCCAGAACTGGCTACGGATCGCGTAGACGTCCTGCACTCCGTCAGCGCTGCTCGCCGGCAGCGAGTCGAGGTAGCCGGCGATGTAGGAGAGGCAGTCGACGAGGCCGTCCTCGGCTCCGCTCTGCGCGTCGACGCGCAGGTTCTTCGAGGCCAGCTGCGTCGCGCGCAGCGTGGTCAGCTCTCGCGCCAGCTCGCGCCCGCCTTCGGTGTCGGGCAGGTGCAGCCGTCCGCCGACGACAAAATCGCGAAGCTTCTGCCAGCGACGGGTCTGCACCTCCGCCGTCATGGAGACCTGCAGCACGAGCTTCCCGCCGCGTCGAACGAGTGCGAGTCGGTCCTCTTCGTCCGCGGCCGCCGCGACGCGGAAGCCCAGCACCTCGTGCAGGTGCTTGCTGACCTCGACGAAGCCGGAGACGTCGGCGAGTACGGGCACGCCGCCCGCCGCGATGCTCAGCCGGCCGGCCCTGTCCGCTTGGATGTCCGCGCTCGGGATCGAGGTCGGTCGCCAGCATTCCGCGTGCTCGACGACGAGGTGCGCGACGTGCTTGCCCGGCGCGATCTCGACGTCGATCCGGTACCCGAGGACGTACGCGATCTCGTCGCGACCACCGCGGTCGAAGCCGACGAGCCCGCCCGCGATCGTTCGAAGGCCCTTCGGCGTGTAGATCCCCTCCTCGTCGATGCAGGCCATCGCCGGCCCGGCCGGGATGAACGCCGCGTCGCGAAGACCCCAGGTCTTGCACTCGATCTCCTGGGAGACTTCTTCCGGCCGGAGCTCGGCGCGAAGGCGGGCCTCCGGCATCGCGGGGTTCGCGTTCCACGAGGCGACGGGGCCGATCTTGAGGAGGCCCGCGGCAGCGGACTGCACGAGGTCGTAGAACCGGCCGGATGGCGGTCCGTTCGTGCTGGAGTAGCCGACGAACCCGTGCGGGAATTGGAGCACTCGCGGGGTCGCCGCGACCACCAGATCGGCGAGCGTGTTCACCGACCGCGATCCGCTCGGAAACCAGCCTGCTTCGTCGAAGATGACGACGACGTGCGCGCCGCCGCGGATCGTTGCTTCGTCCGCCGTGCCGACCACGAGCTTCGCGACGTAGGTGAGCCCCGGAATCGCGAACTCCACTTCCGTCGCGTCTGCCGCCGCTCGCACGTGAGCCTTGCCGCCGAGCAGCTCGGCTACCTTCTCGACGATCGGGAGTGCGTTCCGGATGGCACCGGCAGCCTGCTTCTTCGACGGCGCGCAGACGAGCGCGAGCACCTCGGATCCAGGCGCGACGAACGGACCGGCGTCGAAGCGGAGCAGGCGATCGATCGCCTGCATGATGTCGATCGTGCTCTTGAGGGAGCCGCGTCCCATCTGCAGGAGCGCCTGCGTGACGAGCTCGTCCGGCCACGGCTGGTCGCAAATGCTCTTCCAGACCTCGACCGCCTCGGGGCTCGGGCGCGCGCCGCTGAGGACGTCGAGGATCGTGCGCGTGACCGGGCTCGGGAGCTCCGCGTCGATCAGCGTGAGCCAGGAGTTCGCGGAGCCGAGCGCGCGGAAGGCGTCGAGAGAGATCACTACCGCTTCCTCCCGACGCGCATCGCCTGGAGCTTCGCGATCGCGTCGAAGACCGGCGTGCCCCAGCGCTGCCGGTCTTCGAAACACTCGACGACGACGTCGATCGGGAACTCGATGCTCGTCGAGCACCCGAACGGCTGCAGCTCCGCCGACGGTCGCTGCAGCGATGCGCCGCGAAGGATCTCCCCGCGCCATCGCTCGTGCGTGCCGTCGACGGCCAGAAGGACCTCGGCGAAAGCGCCGCGGCGGAATAGGACCGAGGTGTCCCGCGCACGCTCCGCCGTCTTCGTCGACCGCCGCATGGTGAATTCGCGCCGCTCGTTGCTCACGGTGCCCTCTTCCTCTCCGTCGCCGGGTCGATGACCCACGCGAGCTTCTCCAAGCAGAAGTTCGCCGATGCTCCGCGGCTCAGAAACCACGAGCCGAACGGCGCGGGGATGATCCGCGCGCGAGGTTTCGGCCCACGACGGGTGCGTTCCCAGACGTCGTACGCAGCGACGTCGGCGATGCTCCAGCTCGCGATGAGTTCCGACGACGTGCGCAACAGGTGCTGGGCGAGTTCGGGCGACTGCTCCCAGCCGGCGAAGCGGACGAGAAGGGCGGCGAACTGCTCTGCCTCGGGGTCGATCACGACGGGCGGTGATGCCGCGACGTTCGCCACGGCGGGCCGCGCACCGCCCGAGGCCCCGAGATTGGCGGGCGCTCGCGACGCGGGCAGGGGCGCGACCACGGGCGCGGACAATCCGGTCGGGCGATCGGCCGCGGTGACGGATTCGCGCGTATCCGTGGTCGTGGTCGCCGACGTCTCTGCGAGCTGCTTCCGCCAGGCCTCGCGGTCGGCGGCGCTCTTCGCGATCATCGCCTCGACCTTCTGCTGGAGGGCCGTCGAACTCGTCGTCGGGCGCGCCGTCCGCCGGTCGGCGACGATCTCCCGGAGCGTGAGCAACGCGATTCGCGCCTCACGGTCGTGCTCGCGCGAGATCGCCGCGAGGTCGCCGCCCGCGGGAAGGCGGGTGACGAGCTTGGCCGTGGCACCGCGCGCGGCCGCCTCGACCATCGCGCCGCCCGCGTCGAGCGTCGCGGTCCGCGTGGCGGATAGGGCGGTAAAGCCGACCTGGAACACCCGAGCCCGGGCCGCCTTCGCAAGCGCGAGGTTCAGCGCGTACGCCTTCGCCAGCTCCAGCTCCTCGGGCTCGGACAGGTCGTAGCGGCGGCACGTCCGCACGAACATCACCGCGGCCTCGACCGCGACGGGCTGCATCTCGGCGCACGCGCGGGGACCGAGGTCGACGAGTTCGGCACCGGCGGTCGCGAGCGCGGCGTTGATGCGCCGCAGGTCGTCCGCGCCTGCCGGGCTCTGCGCGAGCTGCCGGCGGGACTTGTAGATCCAGTCGCGGAGCGCGCGCGTCGAGTGCTTCGGCGCGAGCCCGGCCTTCTCGGCGGCCTTCGCGATCGGGCGGTAGACGAGCGCGTACGCGAGCTGCTCCCCGGGGTCGGCCAGGTGAACGGAGGACGGCCCGAACCCGGCGCCCGGCTGGCCCGACTGCGGCTCGGACACGGCGTGCGTCCGGCCGTTCTTCGCGCGCAGGTGGCTCGTGTTGCTCACGTGTTAGGCCTGACAGCGGTCGGCGCATCGGCAACCCGACGAGCCCGCGACGGCCCGACGTCGCGCCCTCGTGGCGGGTCCGCATCCCGCCGCCGACCGACGCGATCGCCCGCGAATCTGGAGCGTTAGTCGCGCGCGTCCTCGCGCCGGACGATTGGCCGCGACGCGCTACGCCAGCGTCCGCGCGGTTAGCGTCGCGCCGTCGGATACGCGCGAATCCGCGCCGCGAGGGGGCGGACGCCGCCGCCGCGGGAGGCCGGCTGGCCCCTTACGTCGTTCCCGCGCCGACGTCGCCGACCCTCTTGCCAACCGCGACTTCACGATGGCGAACCCTGGTAACAGCGATGTGGTCTGAGTTCTGTTCGCTACCTGGGGGTCCCATGAATTTCGCCCGCTCGTTCGCCACCATCTGCCTGCTGGCTCTCGCTTCGTGCTCCGATCCGCGCAGCGAACCGATGCCAACGGATCTGTCGATCCTTGCCGACAACAGTTCCTTCAAGGCCGCCGCCGCAAAGCTTCCCGAGCAAGAACAGAAGAGCCTCACGCTCTACGTGCTCCGCGCGGGCACGATCGCACCGGCCGATCGGGCAAAGACCATCGGGGACGCGATCGCGTCGCAGCGCCGCTACGAAGAAGACCGCGATGCCAAACAGCACGTCGCGAAAGCCGAGGCCGCCAAGTACGAAGATCAGCAGGCTGCCGGACGAGCAAGCGGCAAGCTGATCAAGGTCAGCATTCCGAAGTTCACGTTTTTCCGGCACGACCCGCCGAAGAAGCAGATGGGTAACCGCTCGTCCGTCACCGTCCACGTCGAGAACGGGTCGACGCGAACCACGCGAACGTTGACGGGCTACATCGTCCTGAAGAGCGCTTCCGGCCAGACGCTCTCGTCGGTGACGCCTTACGCGGGCACGCACGCGCGCGGACAAACCCTTCTTGCCCTGGACGATCAGCGTCGCCAGCGTCGACGAGTACCCGGCCGCCGCAAGCCATTCGGCGCGCGACTTGAATCGAATCCGACGGAGCGCTTGGATGAGAGTCACGAGGTTCTCCACCGCGGGTCCCGAGACCCGCATGTAGAGGCGGAAGACCGCTGGTGGTCCTCCCTCGTGTCCTTCTGCACCCTGAGTCGACCTGGGCTTGGACACTCACCTCGATACCTGAAACATGCCGCGCCGGCTGGTCAGGGCTGCGTGACGTCCTTCGATGTAGCTGAGAGTAAAGATGCCGCCACCCGCCCTCGTGGCTGACCCGCGCGAGGCATCGTAGACATTACTTATGTCGCGAGCGCTGACGGGAACGGTTACTTGGGATTCCGACCGGAGGATGTGGCGGGGAAGGCTCTCATTGATCGACGGGGCGCGCCCGTGGGTTGATCTCGACCCCAGTCTCCCGAACAACGCGCGAGGAAAGCAGCGCGCCAAAGAGATTGCTCTTGAGCGGTCGTCGATCGCGAAGACCGAGGGCTTGACGGCGGCAGACTTCGGGCTGAAGCCTCGCGGGCCGAAGCTACCGCCGAAGACGGACCCGAGCGGGATCACGGTCTCGAAGTGGTTCGAGTCGTATTTCGAGTGGCGCGAGAAGAAGCCGATCGGCGGTGAGTCCGTCGCCGACTCGCGAGGCCGCTTCAAGAAGTGGATCGAGCCGCGCATCGGCCCGCTTGCCATGACGGCGATCAAGCGGGAGCACCTGGAGGATCTCGTAACGCACCTCGACGGTGCTGCTCGGGAGAAGAGGATCGCCCCGAAGACGGCGATCAACATTTTCGCGGAGGCGCGCGTCGGATTTAACGTCGCCACGACGGGAAAGGACAAGGGCCTTCGCGTCCTCCACGAGAACCCGTGCCGCGACGTCGCCGGGCCGGACGACGGCACCGAACGCTCGAAGCCATTCCTCCGTCCCGACGAGATCGTGAAGCTCCTCTCGTGCGAAGGACCGGACGGCGTCCCTCTGGAGCGCCGACAGGTCTACGCGGTCGCGATCTACACGGCGATGAGGCAGGGCGAGCTCCGTGCCCTGCGCGTTCGCGACGTCGACATGGGCGCGATGCAAATCACGGTTGCGCGGACGATGAAGAACGGGAAGGAGAAGCAGAAGACGAAGACCGGCCGACTGCGCGTCGTGCAGATCGAGCCGAACCTCGTGCCGCTGCTGAAGGTCTTGCTCGAAGGCCGGGACGGTGACGCTCGCGTGCTCGCGGTGCGCGCTCACAACCGTTGCGCGTCGTTCCTGCGCGAGGACCTGATGACGGCTGCGTGCGCCCGGGATGCGCTGCACGCGAACGACGAGATGCGTGTCCACCTGCAGTTCCACAACCTTCGCGACACCTGCCTCACCCACATGGCCGTGCGCCGCGACCCGCCGCAGGACATCCAATGGCGCGCTGGCCATACGACGCCCGCGATGACCGAGGCGTACATCTCGAACGCTCGCTACCAGGTCGGAGCGAACTTCGGGACGCCGCTCCCTCCCCTACCGGCTTGCCTCTTGGTGAGGCCCGACGACGACGAGACCGGGCCGGACGATGGTGACGGCGAATCGTCTTTCGAACTGTCTGAGCCCGCGGGGTCGACGGGAGAACGCGCGGTTGTCGCTCAAGCGCTCGCTGTCGCCGAGCATGCACATCGCTCGATTCCCGCGGACAATGGGGAACTCGTGCGTTTTCGATTCCCGGCGCCTCCACCACGCCTCATCCCTTGTTTCCTTGGGGATGAGGCTTTTCTCTGTCCGCCCGAAGACGATTCCGAGGACGATTCAGGGTCGTCGCCCAGGAGGGATTTGGGGAGCGGCGGGAAGGGCGTCCCGAACGTCGTCGGGCTGAGGTTCTCCGCCTCGCGGATGTACCCCTCGGTATTTTCTTAGCGCGTGTGTCCTGCGCGTCGCTTGATGACCTCGGGCTTGTCGCCGCGCACCACCATCCACGTGATCCCCGTCGCGCGCAGATCGTAGAACGTGATCTGCTTTTGCGTCTTCGTGTTCGCGAAGAGGTCCGGGCGCTTCACCTCGGCGGTTTAGAGTGAGCGGCGGAGGAACGGGGCGAGCTTGGCGAGCATGGGCGGTGCGACGCGCCCGGTCCCGCCCGCCTCCTTGCGCATGACTCGGAGCAGAGGAAGCAACGCCGGCTCGATCGGGTTCCGGCGCGGCGCCTCGGTCTTCGTCGTCGTCCTCGCCTTCGTGTCCGCGCCCTTCTTGGGTTTCCGTTCGAGCGACGAGTGGATGTTCACGCTCTGGTGTTCGAGGTCGACATCCTCCCACGCGAGGGCTTCGAGCTCGCCGGGACGGACGAACAGGTAGACCGCCAGCGCGAGCAGCCGCCGATCCGCGAGCGACACGTCCTTGCAGGACACGACCTTCAGAAATTCGCTTGGGTAGAGGTAGCTCTTTCCCTTCGTTCCGCCGCGATCAGGTCCCTGGACGCCGAGACACGGGTTCACCGACAGAACGCGAAGCGCTCGGACCTTCGAGTTGCACGCGTCGGCGAACATCTTCATTAGGACGCTCCACACGTTACACGCGAGCGAAACCCGCACCGACGACGTAGCCGAAGTGTGAGGCCGCTTGAGGCGGCCGTGCGCTACACTGGTGGGGTGAGCGCTCCGAAGCCCGCGACTGCCGTCCAGGATCCGGCTATCGCCGCGTTCGAGAACGCGCCGGCCCTGGACGAGCCGATCTCCCCCGAGGAGGAACAGGCCATTCGCGAAGCGCTCGCCTCGGGCGACGAGGGCATCTCGACGTCAGAGCTCGTCGAACGCCTCCGCCCGAAGGGATGAGCCTCGCGCCGAGG